>CAZIJU010000029.1:0-18748 GCA_964539745.1 uncultured Burkholderiaceae bacterium
GGATCTCGGCATTGCGAGCGGTGGAGATTCCTCGCCTGCGGCTCGGAATGACAAGAGCGGCGTTGCGGCTCGGAATGACAAAGGGCGACGGATGCGAGCGCCAAGCGGTCTGTCGTGTCGCGAAGATTCGTAATGCTCGATAACATCCGCGCGGGTCAGGCAACCGAAAGACCCGGCCAACATATCCAAGGAGACGATCGATGAGTACGACCATTCGCCGCCGCGAGTTTCTCGCGGCGTCCGCCGCGGCCGCCGCCGCCACCGCATTGCCTTCGCTTTCCGCGGCGCAGGCGCTCGAAACGAAAAAGGTAAAGATCGCCGTCGGCGGACGCGCCGCGCTTTACTACCTTTCGCTGATGGTCGCGGATCGGAACCGGTTTTTCGAGGCCGAGGGGCTCGATGTCGAAATCATCGACTTTGCCGGCGGGGCGAAGGCACTGCAGGCGGTCGTCGGCGGCAGCGCAGACGTGGTCTCGGGTGCTTTCGAGCACACGGTCAACATGCTCAGCAAGGGACAGCCGATGCGCGCGTTCGTGCTGGCCGGGCGCGCGCCGCAGATCGTCCTGGGCGTCAACCGCAAGACGGTGCCGAACTACAAGTCCATTCAGGATCTGCGCGGCAAGACGGTCGGCGTGACCGCCCCCGGCTCGTCGACGCACATTTTGACCAATTACGTCCTGGCCAAGGGTGGGCTGAAGCCTTCGGACGTGTCCGTCGTCGGGGTCGGCGCCACGACGACGGCGGTGGCGGCATTCCGCGCCGGCAAGATCGACGCGATCTCGAACGTCGACCCCGTGATCACGATTTTGGAGCGGGCCGGCGAACTGCTCGTCATTTCGGACACACGCAAGGTCGAGGAAGCCGATCAGATCTTCGGGGGACCGATGCCGGCCGCTTGTCTGTACGCCCCGGCAACGTTCGTGGACAGGCATCCCAACACCTGCCAGGCGCTCGCCAACGCGATGGTTCGCGCCAACAAATGGGTTCACCGGGCCGGTCCATCCGACGTTCTGAAGATCGTCCCGGAAAGCTATCTGCTCGGCGACGCGGCCGTCTACCTGGATGCGTTTCTCAAAGCCAAGGCGGCGACATCGCGCGACGGGCTGTTCCCGGACAAGGGTGCGGAGACCGCGCTTCGCGCACTGGCGAGCGTCGACGCGAAGCTGGCGCAGGCGAAGCTGGACCTGAAGTCCGTCTACACGAACGAGTTCGCGCGCAAGGCCAATCTGAAGTATCCGCAAGGCTGAGGCGCTTCCGTGCCGGAATCCCTGCTCGACAAGCTGTGGAATCCGCACGTCGTGGAGGCGCTCGACGACGGACTGGATTTGCTCTACGTCGACCGGATCCTGCTGTACGAGCTGACTGCGCAACCGTCGTTCGAGGGATTGCGGCGGCGCGGCCTCGCCGTCAGGCGGCCGGATGCGGTGCTGGCCGTGAGCGACCATGCGGTGTCGACCCGGCCCGATCGGACCGCGGCCAGCGTGCCTGCTGTGCAGGATCTGCTCGCGACTTTCGCGCGGCAGGCGCGCGCCGCCGGCATCACGCACTTCGACGTCGACGATGCGCGGCAGGGCATCGTCCACGTCGTCGCCGCCGAACAGGGGTTCGCGTTGCCGGGGGCGACGATCGTATGCGGTGACAGCCACACATGCACGCTGGGCGCGCTCGGTGCGCTGGCTTTCGGCCTGGGATCGAGCGACTTGCAGCAGGCGCTGGCAACCAGGACGGTCGCGGTCAGGAAACCCGAGGCGGTCCGCATCGCGATCGAGGGTGCGCTCGGGCGGGGCACCTATGCGAAGGACCTCGCGCTTTACTTGTTGAGGGAACTCGGCACGGCCGCGGGCGAAGGCGCTGCAATCGAATACGCGGGCGCCGCGGTTGCGGCGATGACGATGGACGAGCGCATGACGCTGGCCAACATGACCGCGGAGCTCGGCGCCCGCTATGCCCTGATCGGCGTCGACGACACGACGTTGGCCTACGTCGGCGAGCGACAGACCGGGTTGGCGCATCCGATGCTCGACCGTGCGATGGAACACTGGCGTGGCCTGTGCAGTGACCCCGGCGCGGCATTCGCGCGCGAGTACGCATTCGACGCGACCGGAGTTTCACCGCGTATCACCTGGGGAACGAGCCCTGCGCAGTCCGTGGCGATCAATGAAGCGGTGCCGCGCGTCGGCAGCGCATCGCCGGCAGAGGCGGCGCAGTGGGAAGCGGCGCTCGCCTACATGGGCTTGCGCGAGGGGCAGCCTCTGCTCGGCGAGCGGGTGGACGTCGTCTTCATCGGTTCGTGCACGAACAGCCGGCTTTCGGATCTTCGCGCCGCCGCCGCGGTGGTTCGCGGCCGCCGCCGCGCCGCGCACGTGCGCGCGCTGGTGGTTCCAGGTTCCGAGCAGGTGCGGCGCGCTGCGGAGGCCGAAGGCCTGGATCGCGTATTCGTCGATGCCGGGTTCGAATGGCGGCGCGCCGGCTGCTCGATGTGCGTCGCGGCCAACGATGACCGTGTTGCGAGCGGCGAGCGGTGCGTTTCGACGTCGAACCGCAACTTCCCGAACCGCCAGGGGCACGGCGCGAGAACGCACCTGGCGAGTCCGGCGACCGCGGCGGCGTGTGCGATCGCCGGCGTCATCGCCGACGTGCGGGAGTTCCTTCCGTGAAGCCGGTCGATCGGGTCGAGGGTGTGGCCGCGGTGCTGTTGCGCGACGACATCGACACCGACCAGATCTTTCCCGCGCGGTTCGTCACCACGCGCAACTACGCTGCCGCGCTGTTCGGCTCGTCGCGCTACCGGCCCGACTCGCTCGAGGAAGACCCGGCGTTCCTGCTGAACAGGCAACCCTGGCGGCGCGCCCGAATTCTGATCGCCGGCCGCAACTTCGGTTGCGGTTCCTCGCGCGAGCACGCGGTCTGGGCGCTGCGCGACTTCGGCATCGGCGCCGTCGTTGCCGAAAGCTTCAACCCCATCTTTCGTGACAACTGCCTGCGCAACGGTGTGGTCCCGTGCGCAGTGGACCGCGCCGGTTTGCGGGACATTGCCGATCGGGTGTCGCGGCATCCGACCGCATGCGTCGCGGTCGATGTCCGCGGCCGGTCGGTGGCCGTCGACGGCGAGGTCGTCGCGGCGTTCGACCTCGCGCCGGCGGCTCAGCGCATGCTGCTCGAGGGGCTGGACGAAATCGCGCTCGCGATCGACAAGGCGAATGCGATCGCGGCATTCGAGCGCGCGGATCGGCAGCGGCGCCCGTGGCTCTGGCCTGCTGCGGGTACGACGCCGCAGCGGTGAGCGGCGCCGTGCCGGCATCGGGCCTGTGCGACCTTTCGGCGAGCCGGTATCCTTTCCCGCCGGCCCGAAACCGGAGTCGCGGGCTGAAGACGAACCGTGTCATCCGCACCGCGCAGGGCGCATGACCGATTGCGGTACGCACGGAACACCGTTCGACGGCGCATGGTGCAGGAACGTTCGGCAGCCAGCAGCGATGATGGACCAGCCACTTGTCGCAAGTGCCCCCGCCCGCTCGCGGGACGGTCGCGGGTGAGCGGGCGCTCGAGCGTTCGCGATGCCGGACGCTTTCCGAATGCTCGATAAGCAACACGAGGACCCGGGTCGAATGCTCGCTGCGCTGGCGCTGGAGCGGATCACCTGCACCTTCGTTTCGCGCGACGCGCCCGGCCAGCGCTATACGGCCGTGCGCGATGTCTCGCTGGCGGTTGCGCCGGGCGAGTTCGTCAGCGTCGTCGGGCCGACCGGCTGCGGCAAGAGCACGCTGCTGAACGTCGCCGCCGGGCTGCTCGCGCCGTCGGCGGGAAGCGTGCGGGTTTTCGGCGAGCCGCTCGCCGGCATCAACGCGCGCGCCGGCTACATGTTCCAGTCCGAGGCGTTGATGCCCTGGCGCACGGCGCTCGAGAACGTGATCGCGGGCCTGCAGTTCCGCGGCGTGCCGGATGCCGAGGCGCGAAGGCTCGGCGAGGCGTGGCTCAAGCGCGTCGGTCTCGGCGGATTCGGCGACCGTTATCCGCACCAGCTCTCCGGCGGCATGCGCAAGCGCACTTCGCTCGCGCAGACGCTGGTGCTCGACCCCGACATCATTCTGATGGACGAGCCGTTTTCGGCGCTCGATATCCAGACGCGGCAGCTGATGGAGAACGAGGTGCTCGAGCTGTGGGCCGCGAAGCGCAAGGCCGTGCTGTTCATCACGCACGACCTGGATGAAGCGATCGCGATGAGCGATCGCGTCGTCGTGCTGTCGGCCGGACCCGCGGCGCACCAGATCGGCGAGTTCGCGATCGACCTGCCGCGCCCGCGCGATGTCGCCGAGGTGCGCGTGGCGCCGCGCTTCATCGAGCTGCACAAGGCGATCTGGGACGTGCTGCGCGAGGAAGTGCTGAAGGGCTACGAACGGCAGAAACGGGCCGCCTGACGATGTGGTCGCTGATCAAGCCGAGCCAGAAGACGCTGCGGTTCTGGCAGATCGGCGTGCTCGCCGCGGTGTTCGTCGTCTGGCACGTGCTGACCAAGCCGGGCCTGATCCCGCCGATCTTCTTCGACAACGACCGGCAGGCGGCGTTTTTCTTCGGCGAGCCGATCAAGATCTTCGCGCGGATCTGGGACTGGTTCTTCGGCGTGCGCGACATCTACGGCCACCTGTGGGTGACGCTGCTCGAAACCGTGCTTGCGTTCGCGATCGGAACGGCGGCGGGGCTGGCGGTGGGCCTGTGGCTCGCGCTGTCACCGCTGGCGGCGGCGATCCTCGACCCCTACATCAAGGCGCTGAACTCGATGCCGCGCGTGATCCTGGCGCCGATCTTCGCGGTCTGGTTCGGGCTCGGTATGGCATCCAAGGTGGCGCTCGGCTTCACGCTGGTGTTCTTCATCGTGTTCTTCAACGTGTACCAGGGTGTCAAGGAAGTCAGCCCCACGGTGCTCGCCAGCGCGCGCATGCTCGGCGCCAGCCAGCGGCAGCTGCTGCGCCACGTGTACCTGCCGAGCGCGACGAGCTGGGTGTTCTCGTCGCTGCACACGTCGGTGGGCCTGGCGTTCGTCGGTGCGGTCGTCGGTGAATACCTCGGTTCCGCGCGCGGCGTCGGCTACCTGATCCTGCAAGCCGAGGGCACCTTCGACATCAATACCGTGATGGCCGGCATCCTGGTGCTCACCGCGTTCGCGCTGGCGCTCGACTGGGCGGTCGGCGTGGTCGAGCGACGGCTGATGAAGTGGCAGCCGCGATCGGGAGAGACCGAGAAGCTCTGACCCCATTTCATCGAGCCATATTGTTCGATCGGAAAGCCGCCTGGCCGGTAGCATCGGTCGGGTGGGACCGCCGCCGCGTGACGCGCCGAGGAGGGCGCCGAAGGGACCGATGTGACGACGACCGCTGAATACTGGACTGCACCTGCACCGGTCACGCCGTTCTGGCGGCGCATGCCGAAGTTCTTCCTGTTTCCGGCGGCGCGCGCGCCGATGCTGCGGATCGTCGGTAGCGCCGTCGTGTTTGCCGTCGCCGGCTGGGTGTTCGGACGCAACCTGTTCACTTCGCCCGCGTTCGGCACGCTGTTCCTGTTCGCGGTGCTGCTCGCGGTGTCAGTGTTCATCGCGCGCTACGGCTTCCTCGTGATCGAACGCACCGCGGCCGGCTATCTGCATCCGAGCCAGTACCCGGAGTTCGCCGAGCAGGGCAGCCCGTACCGGCCGTACAAGATGTTCCTGGTCATGATGGTCGTGCCGTTGCTGATCGGCATCGTCGGCGCCGTCTTCACGAGTCCGCTGCTGATGTTCCTGCTGTTCGTCGCTTTCGCCGCGCTGCTGCCGGCGAGCACGATCGTGATGACGATGACCGACAGCTTCTTCGAGGCGATCAACCCGGCGCGCGCGCTCGAGGTGGCGCGCAAGATCGGCAAGCCCTACTGGGCGCTGTGCCTGTTCCTGTTCCTGCTGATGATCAGTTCGCAGCAGGCAAGCGAACTGCTGATGCCCAGGCTGCTCGGGCCGCAGATGGAAGCGCAGGCGAAGTCGATCGGGCCCGGCACCGATCTGACGGCGCTGGCGGGAGCATTCGGCCGCGCGATGGGAACGGCGTTCTTCATCGCGGGCTTCGTAGGCAACTACTTCTTCATCCTGATGTGCGTGCTGATCGGCTACGTGATGTACCAGTACGCCGATCGCCTGGGCGTTTCGGTGGTCGGGCCCGGCGAGGTCGCGACGACGGGCCGCGTCAGCTCGCGCGAGCACCAGCGTCGCATGCGCGACGCGATGATCGGCCAGATGGTCGCGGCCGGCGAGATCCGCGAGGCGATCGACACGCTGAACGACGATCTGCGCGACCGGCCGAGCGACCTGTCGCTGCACGCGCGGCTGCACAAGCTGCTGCTGATCGAGGGTTCGGCGCCGCGCATCGAGGACCACACCGAGCGTTATCTCGAGCTGCTGATCAAGAGCGACAACGCCAAGGAGGCGCTGCCGCTCGCCGAGGAAGCGCTCGGCCGCAAGGCCGACTGGGAGCCGCGCAAGCTCGAGCACGTGGCGCCGCTGGCGCGCGCCGCGCTCGAGGCGGGCAAGCCGCAGCTCGCCGCGCAGTTGATCCGCGGCTTCGACAAGAAGCACAGGATGCATCCCGACATCCCGCACATCTACCTGATCGGCGCCAAGCTGCTGGTGCAGTCGGGCAACACGGCGCAGGCGCAGCGCATCCTCGAGCACCTGGTCGCCAACTACGGCGAAAGCCCGGTCGCGGCGGACGCCAAGCGGCTCGCCGAGCGGCTCATGCAGCTCGCGCAGCCGCGCAAGGCGTGAACGTCGTCAGTGACTGAGATCGATCCGCAGCGTGTCGGGCCCGCCGCGCGTCGAGGAGCGCGTGGTCGCGCGGATCGTATTGGGCGGCTGCGACTTCGGCGCCAGCCCGCCGATCTCGCCCGGTGACGGGAAGTATTTCGACAGGCGCTGCCGCACCGTTTCGGCCTGCTGCTTCAGCCCGTAACGCGTGTAGGTCGTGAACAGTCCCAGCAGGCAATCGGCGATCTGCCGCGCATACAGGCTGCGCAGGTTGTCGTCGGCGAGCAGCCGGTCGAGCAGCGCCAGCGCCTCGGCGTGCTCGCGCGAACGAACGAGCCGGCGCGCGAGCCGAAGCTGCTCGTCGACCGGCAGCGCCTGCAGCACCTTCGGCTGGCTCATCTGCAGGAAGACTTTGCGCAGCTCCTCGGGTGCGTGCTTCTTGCGCTGCCACAGGATGCGCAGCGCCGCGTCGGCGAGCGTCTTCTCGTCGTGGCCGAGCAGCGCGATGTTGAAGTAGGCGATCAGAAACTCGAGGTTGTCCGGGTGCAGTTCGACCAGTTCGCGGTAAAGCTGCGCCGCGCGCTTGGTGTCGAGCCGCGCGGCGGCGGCCTGCGCCTGCGCGAGCAGCGACGAGCGCTTCTCCGCGCGGTGCTCGTCGGCGTAGGCCTCGTCGAGCACGCGGTCGACCTTCTTCGGGTCGCGCGGCCGCAGCAGCCACGCGATCAGCGCGCCGAAGACGAAGCCGCCCAGATGCGCGGCGTAGGCCACGCGCGCGCCGGGCTCGGAGGCCCACTGGTACAGCTCGTTGCCGATCCATACCGGCAACAGCGCAAGCGCCGGGATGCGCGCGGTGTCGAAGTAGAAGACGATCCAGTAGAACACCGGCACGCGGCGCGTCCAGTACAGCACCGCGACCATCGCCATCGCGCCCGAGATCGCGCCCGAGGCGCCGATCAGCATGCCGCCCGAAAACAGCGAAAACAGCCCGGCGGCGAGCGCGCCGCTTGCGACGTAGCCGAGCAGGAAGCGAACGCGCCCGAGCGCGGCCTCGGCGAAAGGACCCGCGAGCAGCAGCACGATCATGTTCCCCAGCCAATGGCCGAAGTCGCCGTGCAGGAACTGGTGCGTCAACAGGCGCCACGGCTCGGCAGCGCCGGGCTTCAGCGCGTAGCGTTCGGTGAATGCCTGCGCGAGCATCGATTCGAAGCGGCTGCGCTGTGCGCGCCAACGTTCGTACGCGGGGTCGTCGCTGCCGATCACGCGGCCGGCCTTCAGGTCGCGCATGAAGTCGGCGTCGCTCTGCATCAGTATCACCGCGGGCAGAACGCCCGCCTGCGCCGGGATCGAGCGCAGGCGCTCGAGCCGCTCGAGCGCGTCGGCGTCGGTGCGGTTCAGCAGCCAGTTGCGGTAGCGTGGCAGCTCGATCTGCGGCAACTCGCTCGCCGCGTAGCTGTCGAACGCCGCGCGGTAGATCGCGTCGTCGCGCGACTGCAGGAAGAAGAAGACGATCGCGTTGAGGAGGATCAGCGCGAGCGTGACCGCCGGCAGCGACCTCGCCGAAAAGCGCGTCTGGTACGGAATGATCAGCACGGCGCGACCGGCACGGCGGCGAGTTCGGCGATCAGCCGCTGCAGCTTGACCGCGTCGGCCGCAAAGATGCGGATGCCCTCGGCGAGCTTTTCGGTCGCCATCGCGTCGTCGTTCAGCGCGTAGCGGAATTCGGCCTCGGTCAGGCGGGTACGCTTTGCCGTCTGCGGCGGCGGCACGAGCGCGCGCTCGAGTTGGCCTTCGGTGGTGGCGAGTTGCTCGAGCAGCTCGGGGCTGATCGTCAACAGGTCGCAGCCGGCCAGCGCAACGATCTGGCCGAGATTGCGGAAGCTCGCACCCATGACTTGCGTCGGGTAACCGCAACCCTTCAGCCGGGCGTAGATCGCGCGAACCGATCGCACACCCGGGTCGTTGGGGCCGGCGTTGGCGGCTTCGTCCCAGTTCGGTCCGGCGGCGCGTTTGTGCCAGTCGTAGATGCGGCCGACGAAAGGCGAGATCAGCGTTGCGCCGGCGTCGGCCGCGGCCTGCGCCTGCGCGACCGAAAACAGCAGCGTCATGTTGCAGTGAATGCCTTCGCGTTCGAGCAGCTCGGCCGCGCGGACGCCCTCCCAGGTCGAAGCGATCTTGATCAGCACGCGGTCCCGCCCGACGCCCTGCGCTTCGTACAGCGCGACGAGGCGGCGCGCGCGTTCGATCGTCGCGCGCGTGTCGAACGACAGCCTTGCGTCGACTTCGGTCGATACGCGGCCGTCAACGAGCTTGAGGATCTCGACGCCGAACGCGACCAGCACGCGGTCGAGCTGCCGTTGCCCGGATTCGCCGCGCCCGGCGGCGACGGCGGCGCGGATCAGTGGCGCATGGTGCGGGTTCTGCGCGGCCTTCACGATCAGCGACGGGTTCGTCGTGGCCTCATGCGGCCGGTGCCGCGCGATCGCCGCCAGATCGCCGGTATCGGCGACGATCGTCGTGAAACGCTTCAATTGCTCGAGCAGCGTGGGCATCGCCGTCAAGGCTAGCAGCGAGGACGCGTCGGCCAAGGTCGGAAAGCTATAATTCGCCAGTCTAACTTTTGCGATCGCGCGGACGGCAACGTCGCCGTACCGCGCATCGCTCACGCCGTACCGGCCATCGCGGATGCGCCGGCGGCGCGCCGAGGAGCCCGCGTGTCCTCCCTGATTGCTGATTCTCGTCCCCCTGCGCTGCTCGCGCTGGCCGACGGGACGGTCTTCCGCGGCCGTTCGATCGGCGCCACGGGCTCCGCGGTCGGCGAAGTCGTGTTCAACACGGCGATGACCGGCTACCAGGAGATCCTGACCGACCCGAGCTACTGCAGTCAGCTCGTCACGCTCACCTATCCGCACATCGGCAACGTCGGCACCAACGCCGAAGACGTCGAGGCACGCCGCGTGTACGCCGCCGGACTGATCGTGCGCGACCTGCCGTGCGTGCACTCGAACTTCCGCGCGCAGGCGTCGCTCGGCGACTATCTGCGGCGCGAAGGCGTGGTCGCGATCGCCGACATCGACACGCGCAAGCTCACGCGCATCCTGCGCGATCGCGGCGCGCAGCCGGGTGCGATCCTGGTCGGCGCCGACGAAGCGCAGGCCGTGCGGCTGGCGCGTTCGTTCCCCGGCATGGCGGGGCTGGATCTGGCGAAGGTCGTGTCCGCGCGCGAACCGTACGAGTGGACCGAGACGAGCTGGACGCTCGGTGCGGGCTACGGCTCGCTCGCGGAGCCGAAGCGGCATGTCGTCGCATATGACTTCGGCGTCAAACGCAACATCCTGCGGCTGCTCGCGAGCCGCGGCTGCCGGGTCACCGTCGTTCCCGCGCAGACCCCCGCCTCCGAAGTGATCCGTCTGAAGCCCGACGGCGTGTTCCTGTCCAACGGTCCCGGCGACCCGGAGCCGTGCGGCTACGCGATCGAGGCGGCGCGCGAGCTGATCGCGCGCGACTATCCGACGTTCGGCATCTGCCTCGGCCACCAGATCATGGGGCTCGCCTCGGGGGGGCGTACGCTGAAGATGAAGTTCGGCCATCACGGCGCCAATCACCCGGTCAAGGATCTGGACAGCGGGCGCGTGGCGATCACCTCGCAGAACCACGGCTTTGCGGTCGATCCGAAGTCGCTGCCGGACGTGTGCAAGGTCACGCACGTGTCGCTGTTCGACGGCACGCTGCAGGGATTCCGCCGTACCGACCGCCCCGCGTTCTGCTTCCAGGGCCACCCCGAGGCCAGCCCCGGGCCGCACGACATCGCCTACCTGTTCGACCGGTTCGTCCGGCTGATCGATGAAAGACGCTAGGCCCGCGCGACACCGGCCGCACGCGGGGAAGGCGGCAGCGCTTTTCTCCGCGTCGCCCGTGTGCCGGTGCTGAATTCCGTCATGCCAAAACGAACCGACATTCACAGCATCCTGATCATCGGCGCCGGACCGATCGTGATCGGCCAGGCCTGCGAGTTCGACTACTCCGGCGTGCAGGCATGCAAGGCGCTGCGGCAGGAGGGCTACAAGGTCATCCTCGTCAACAGCAATCCGGCGACGATCATGACCGACCCCGGCATGGCCGACGTCACCTACATCGAGCCGATCACCTGGCAGGTCGTCGAACGCATCATCGCGAAGGAGAGGCCCGACGCGATCCTGCCGACGATGGGGGGGCAGACCGGGCTGAACTGCGCGATGGACCTGTTCCGCAACGGCGTGCTGCACAAGCACGGCGTCGAATTGATCGGGGCTTCGCCGAATGCGATCGAAAAGGCCGAGGATCGTCAAAAGTTCAAGGAAGCGATGACGCGCATCGGGCTTGCCTCGGCGCGCTCCGGCATCGCGCACACGCTGGCCGAAGCGCAGGCGGTGCAGGCGACGATGGGCTTTCCGGTCGTCGTGCGGCCGAGCTTCACGCTCGGCGGCTCGGGCGGCGGCATCGCGTACAACATGGAGGAGTTCGTCGCGATCTGCACGCGCGGGCTCGATCTTTCGCCGACGCGCGAGCTGCTGATCGAGGAGTCGCTGCTCGGCTGGAAGGAATTCGAGATGGAGGTCGTCCGCGATCGAGCGGACAACTGCATCATCGTCTGCTCGATCGAGAACCTCGATCCGATGGGCATCCACACCGGCGACTCGATCACGGTGGCGCCGGCGCAGACGCTGACCGACAAGGAATACCAGTTGATGCGCGATGCCAGCATCGCGATCCTGCGCGAGATCGGCGTCGATACCGGCGGTTCGAACGTGCAGTTCGCGATCGATCCGCGCAGCGGGCGGATGATCGTCATCGAGATGAATCCGCGCGTGTCGCGCTCCTCGGCACTCGCATCGAAGGCCACCGGCTTTCCGATCGCGAAGGTGGCCGCCAAGCTGGCGGTCGGCTACACGCTGGACGAGCTCGCCAACGAGATCACCGGCGGCGCGACCCCGGCGTCGTTCGAGCCGACGATCGACTACGTCGTCACCAAGGTGCCGCGCTTCGCATTCGAGAAATTCCGCGAAGCCGACCCGCACCTGACCACGCAGATGAAGTCGGTCGGCGAAGTGATGGCGATCGGCCGCACGTTCCAGGAGTCCTTTCAGAAGGCGCTGCGCGGGCTCGAAGTCGGCGCCGACGGGCTCGACGAGCAAACGACCGATCGCGACGAGATCGTCGAGGAGATCGGCGCGCCCGGACCGAACCGGATCTGGTACGTCGCCGACGCGTTCCGCGTCGGCATGACCGTCGCGGAGGTCCACGAAGAGACCGCCATCGATCCCTGGTTTCTCGCGCAGATCGAGGAGCTGGTGCGCATCGAGCGGCGGCTCGCCGGCCGCACGCTGGCGTCGCTCGCGGCCGACGAGCTGCGCTTCCTCAAACGCAAGGGCTTTTCGGACCGACGGCTCGCGAAGCTGCTCGGCGCCGGGCCTTCCGAGGTGCGGGCGGCGCGGCTGGCGGCGAACGTACGCCCGGTGTTCAAGCGGGTCGACACCTGCGCCGCGGAGTTCGCGACGACCACCGCGTACATGTATTCGACCTACGAGGACGAGTGCGAGGCGAATCCGACCGATCGGCGCAAGATCATCGTGCTGGGCGGCGGCCCGAACCGCATCGGGCAGGGCATCGAATTCGACTACTGCTGCGTGCACGCGGCGCTGGCGCTGCGCGAGGACGGGTTCGAGACCATCATGGTCAACTGCAACCCTGAGACGGTATCGACCGACTACGACACGTCCGATCGCCTGTACTTCGAGCCGCTGACGCTCGAGGACGTGCTCGAGATCGTCGACAAGGAAAAGCCGTTCGGCGTGATCGTGCAGTTCGGCGGGCAGACCCCGCTCAAACTCGCGCGCGATCTGGAAGCCGCCGGTGTGCCGATCATCGGCACTTCGCCCGATTCGATCGACATCGCCGAGGACCGCGAGCGCTTCCAGAAGCTGCTGCAGGAGCTGGGGCTGAAACAGCCGCCCAACCGGACCGCGCGCACCGAGGAGGAAGCGCTGCGCCTGGCGCAGGAGATCGGCTATCCGCTGGTCGTTCGTCCGAGCTATGTGCTCGGCGGCCGCGCGATGGAGATTGTGCAGGACGGCAGGGATCTGGAGCGCTACATGCGCGAGGCGGTCAAGGTCAGCAACGACTCGCCGGTACTGCTCGACCGCTTCCTGGATGACGCGATCGAGGTCGACGTCGACTGCGTGGCCGACGGCCGCGAGGTTCGCATCGGCGGCGTGATGGAGCACATCGAGCAGGCGGGCGTGCACTCGGGCGACTCGGCCTGTTCGCTGCCGCCGTACTCGCTGTCGGCTGACGTCATCGCCGAACTGAAGCGGCAGACCGTGACGCTGGCGCGCGCGCTCGCCGTCTGCGGGCTGATGAACGTGCAGTTCGCGATCAAGATGAATAACGACCACGGCGGCGCCGACATCTACGTGCTCGAGGTCAATCCGCGCGCCTCGCGCACGGTGCCGTTCGTGTCGAAGGCCACCGGCGAGCCGCTCGCCAAGATCGCCGCGCGCTGCATGGCAGGCCGCTCGATCGCCGAACAAAACGCGCGGGTCGAGGTCGTTCCGCCGTACTTCTCGGTCAAGGAAGCCGTATTCCCGTTCGCCAAGTTCCCAGGCGTCGACCCGCTGCTGGGACCCGAGATGCGCTCGACCGGCGAAGTGATGGGTGTGGGCGCGACTTTCGGCGAGGCACTGTTCAAGTCGCAGCTCGGCGCCGGCGCGGGTTTGCCGCCATCGGGCACCGTGTTCCTGAGCGTCAAGGACAGCGACAAGCCGCGCACGATCGAAGTGGCGCGCCTGCTGCACGAGCTCGGCTACGAGCTCGTCGCCACGCGCGGCACCGCGGCGGCGATCGAGGCGGCCGGCATCCCGGTCAAGGTCGTCAACAAGGTCAAGGACGGGCGCCCGCACATCGTCGACCTGCTGAAGAACGGCGAAATCGCGCTCGTGATCACGACGGTCGCCGAGAACCGCAGCCAGATCGCCGATTCGCGCTCGATCCGGACGACCGCGCTCGCGCAGCGCGTGACGTATTACACGACGATCGCCGGCGGCCGCGCCGCCGTCGAGGGAATTCGCCACTTCGACCGGCTCGAGGTCTACGACCTGCAGGGTCTGCATCGCCGCCTGGCAGCATAGCGGCCGCGCCGGCTTGCGCCGTGGCGCGCCGCTCGCTAAATTTCATGCATCGGCCCCGGCAGTGCCGGGGCCTTGTTTTTGCGTTTTTTGCGGAACCGTCATGCCCATTCCGATCACCGCGCGCGGTGCCGAGAAGCTCAAAGCCGAGTTGCAGCGGCTGAAGACCGTCGATCGCCCGGCGATTATCCAGTCGATCAAGGAGGCTCGCGACAAAGGCGACCTGTCGGAAAACGCCGAATACGACGCCGCGCGCGAACGCCAGGGATTCATCGAGGGGCGGATCCAGGAGCTGGAGGGCAAGCTGTCTGCGCTGCAGATCATCGACCCGGCGACCGTCGATGCCGGCGGCCGCATCGTCTTTGGTGCGACCGTCGAGCTGGAGGACCAGAGCACGGGAGAGGTCGTCAAGTACCAGATCGTCGGCGACGACGAAGCCGACATCAAGGCGGGGCTGATCTCGATCTCGAGCCCGATCGCACGCGCGCTGATCGGCCGCAGCGAGGGCGATACCGCCGAGGTGCTCGCCCCGTCAGGCAAGCGCCACTACGACATCCTGAGCGTCGTCTACGAGTAGCGGGCGACGCTTCAGCGGCTGCGCGAACGCGGCTTGCCCTTGGTCATCCGCAGCGGGGGGCGCTCGATCGGCTTGGCCGGTCGGCGTGGGGCCGGTTTCGGCGCCGTCGCGCGGATCTCACACCGATCGGCCTTCGTGCGCACGGGCGTGACCGGTGGCGCCTTACCGGCGAGCGGCCGGCGCGTGCGCGCAGCGGTCTCGGCCACCTGCGCCTCGGCGGGCCTCGGGCGGAACAGCACGAGCAGCTTGCCGATCGACTGTACGCGCGCGGCGCCGAGCCGCTCGGCCAATGCGCGGAAGATGTCCTCGCGCTGCGCGCGATCGTCGCCGGGGACGCGGACCTTGATCAGTTCGTGCGCGGTCAGCGCGCGGTCGATTTCCTTGACCACCGCGTCGGTGAGTCCGCTCGCGCCGAGCAGTACCACCGGGTCGAGCCGGTGCGCGGCACCCTTCAGTTGCTGCCGCCGTTTCGGCGTCAGTTCGATCTCTGCCATGTCCCGCTCCGTTTCTGCAGGTAGTCTAGCCTTCGATCAAACAGCCATGCCGACCGCGAAAAAGAAGCACCGCTCGAATCCCGAGTGGATCCGCCGTCATATCGCCGATCCTTTCGTGAAGGCGGCGGCCAAACACGGCTATCGCGCCCGTTCCGCGTACAAGCTCGCCGAGATCGACGATCGCGACAGGCTGCTGAAGCCAGGAAGCGTGGTGATCGATCTGGGCGCCGCGCCGGGAAGCTGGACCCAGGTCGTGCGCGAGCGGCTGACGGACCGTCAAGGGTTGGTGCGCGGTCGCATCATCGCGCTCGACGTGCTGCCGATGGACCCGCTGCCCGACGTGACCTTCATTCAGGGCGATTTCCGTGAGGCCGACGTCGAAGCGCAACTCGTCGCCGCGCTCGGCGACGAGCGCGCCGACCTGATCCTGTCGGACATGGCACCCAACCTCTCGGGCATTGCCGTGGTCGACGCGGCGCGCAGTGGCCATCTGTGCGAGCTGGCGCTCGCGTTTGCCGCCGCGCATCTGAAGCCGGGCGGTGCACTGCTGGTCAAGGCGTTCCAGGGCAGCGGCTACAGCCAGTTCGTCGAGGCGCTGAAGAAGACCTTCGTCAGTGTCGCCGTGCGCAAGCCCGCCGCGTCGCGCGACAGCTCGAGCGAAACCTATCTGCTTGCGCGGGGTCTGAAGGGTCGTTGAAGGCGGCCTTTCTGGTCGACGGGCCGGTTTCGGTCGAAGCAAGCCCTTGAAAAGTCAGGGTCATCGGCCTCATCTAAAGAAATGGTCGGATTGCGCGTCGGATGGGTATGAAGGTGCGATTGGGCCTAGAATCCGTTTCATTCGTTCGCCTCGGGTTGCGGACATCCTCGGGAGTCGTGTCTTGAACAACAACATGTTCGCGAAAGCCGCCATTTGGATGGTGATCGCGCTCGTGCTCTTTACCGTCTTCAAGCAGTTCGAGGGTCGCCAGCGGCCGGGCGAGACCTATCTGCCGTATTCCGAGTTCCTCGCCGAGGTCAAGGCCGGACGCATCAAGCAGGTGTCGATCCAGGAGTCGGGCGTCACCCCCGAAGTGATCGCGCTTACGCAGGACGACCGCCGCATCCGCACCGTCGCCACCGTGCTCGACCGCGGTCTGATGGGCGACCTGATCAGCGCCGGCGTCAAGGTTGACGTCAAGCCGCGCGAGGAGCAGTCGCTGCTCACGTCGATCTTCGTGTCCTGGTTCCCGATGCTGCTGCTGATCGGCGTGTGGATCTTCTTCATGCGCCAGATGCAGGGCGGCGGCCGCGGCGGCGCGTTCTCCTTCGGCAAAAGCCGGGCGCGGATGCTCGACGAGAGCAACAACAACGTCACCTTTGCCGACGTGGCCGGCTGCGACGAGGCGAAGGAGGAAGTGCAGGAGCTCGTCGACTTCCTGCGCGACCCGTCCAAATTCCAGAAGCTCGGCGGCCGCATCCCGCGCGGCGTGTTGATGGTGGGTTCGCCCGGCACCGGCAAGACGCTGCTCGCCAAGGCGATCGCCGGCGAGGCGAAGGTGCCGTTCTTCTCGATTTCCGGCTCGGACTTCGTCGAGATGTTCGTCGGTGTCGGCGCGGCGCGCGTGCGCGACATGTTCGAGAACGCCAAGAAGCACGCGCCGTGCATCATCTTCATCGACGAGATCGACGCGGTGGGCCGCCAGCGTGGGGCGGGGCTGGGCGGCGGCAACGACGAGCGCGAGCAGACGCTGAACCAGTTGCTGGTCGAAATGGACGGCTTCGAAACCGGTATGGGCGTGATCGTCATCGCCGCGACCAACCGGCCCGACGTGCTCGATCCGGCGCTGCTGCGCCCGGGCCGCTTCGACCGCCAGGTCGTCGTGCCGCTGCCCGACATTCGCGGCCGCGAGCAGATCCTGAACGTGCACATGCGCAAGGTGCCGATCGGCGCCGACGTCAAGGCCGACATCCTGGCGCGCGGCACCCCGGGCTTCTCGGGCGCGGATCTGGCCAACTTGGTCAACGAAGCGGCGCTGTTCGCCGCGCGGCGCAACGCCCGCGTCGTCGAGATGCAGGACTTCGAGCGCGCCAAGGACAAGATCATGATGGGTGCGGAGCGCAAATCGATGGTCATGTCCGAGGAGGAGCGGCGCAATACCGCGTACCACGAGTCGGGCCATGCCGTCGTGGCGAAGCTGCTGCCGAAGACCGACCCCGTGCACAAGGTGACGATCATCCCGCGCGGTCGCGCGCTCGGCGTGACGATGCAGCTTCCCGAACAGGACCGCTACGCGTACGACCGCGACTACCTGCTGAACCGGATCGCGGTGCTCTTCGGCGGCCGCATCGCCGAAGAAGTGTTCATGAACCAGATGACCACCGGCGCCTCCAATGACTTCGAGCGTGCCACGCAGATGGCGCGCGACATGGTCACGCGCTTCGGCATGAGCGACGTGCTGGGCCCGATGGTGTATGCGGAAAACGAAGGCGAGGTCTTCCTCGGCCGCTCGATCACCAAGACCACGCACGTTTCCGAAGAGACGATGCGCAAGGTCGACGCCGAGATCCGCCGCATCATCGATCAGCAGTACGCGCTGGCCCGGAAGCTGATCGAGGACAACCGCGACAAGGTCGAGGCGATGGCCAAGGCGCTGCTCGAGCTCGAGACGATCGACGCCGATCAGATCGACGACATCATGGCCGGCCGCCCGCCGCGGCCGCCGAAGTCGGCCGGGTCCGCACCGCCGGCCGGGGGCAAGCCCGCCAGCGGCGGTGTGCAAGGCGCGGCGCAGCCGGCCTGAACGAAGCCGGATCCTTCACGAAAACGCCCGCGCAAGCGGGCGTTCGAGTTTTACACCTCGGCGCCGAGCTGGGTGGCGCCCGCCGCCCAGTCGGCCGCCTGCGCATACAGCGTCGCCGCTTTGTCGCGGTTCAGCTCGAGTTTCGCGCACGCCGACTCCTGTTGGCCGTCGTCGCCGGCTTCGAACGCGAGCGCAAGCTCCAGATACGGCCGCCACGGACCGCTCTCGGCGATCAGCGCATCGATCGTCTGCGCCGGCAGCAGCGGCATCAGCGCGAGCGCCGATTCGAGCGGCACGTTCAGCAGCAGATCGAGCAGCGAAAACGCGCCGGTGACGAACAGCGACTCCGGCGGATCGGTGCGGCCGCGCGCGATCGCGACCAGCTCGAGCAGGCGCCCGCGCGCAAGCGCCGTCTCGTGCAGCGCACGTGCGAGCGGAACCCCGGTCTGGCTGTTCAGCAGCAGCACCGCGAGCCACCGGTACAGCTCGCGTGTGCCGAGCATCATCACCGCTTCCTGCAGCGAACCGATCGAACGCCCGAGCCCGTAGGCCGCGCTGCCGAGGATCCGCATCAGCCGGTACGACAGCGCGACGTCGGCCTTGAACAGCTCGGCGATCTCGCGCGGCGGGCGGCCGGCAGCGAGCGCCGACAGGATATTGGCGATCGCGACCGTCTGCACCGATGCCTGGCCGGTGCGCTGCAGCGCGGACTGCGCGTATGCGCCGCACGCGTAGTCGGCACCGCCGTGCAGCGCGGCCGCGACGTCCTCGAACGAAAGCAGGTTCGTCACGATGCGGCCCTGACCCGGATTCGCCCGCTGCGGCGGTGGGCAGTGAACCGCGCGAAAGAGTGGATGCTGGCGCGGTTTCAGGGAAGCGACGGGCTGGGAGCGATCTTCCCCCCCATCGTGTTGAGCGTGGTGGCGCTCAATTGCCTGAATTACGCCGACGACTCGCCCGAGGTGCAAACG
>CAZIJU010000029.1:18758-35909 GCA_964539745.1 uncultured Burkholderiaceae bacterium
CGCTGCGGCGGTGCGTTCGCTGCGCCGCGCGCGGCCGCGTCGATCACGACGAACTCGCACGGCGGCTCGACCAGCGCGACGTCAGGCGCGGCCGCGATCTTCAGATCGTGGCTGCGCAGGATCGACAGCACGACCGGCGCTTCGGCGCCGAGCGCATCGAGCGTGGCTTCGTCGAGCACCGCGATCGCCCCGCGCGGAAGGCGCGCGAGTGCGGCGGCGTGGCGCAACGTGGCCGGCGGCAGGTTCAGTATTGCCGTACGCGGCGACTGCATCACCGCCTGTGCCGCCTGGACGAACGCGAAGTCGAGCGCTTCCTGCAGCGCGCGCTGCGCATGCGTGCGACGCAGCCGCTCGGCGGCCCAGGACGAAAGCCGCAGGTCCCAGCCGGCGATCGCCCCGCGGCGGTCGAGCAGCGGACGGCGCGCGACGAGCCGCCACGGCGGAGCGTGGTCGACGGCCGGCGCGCGCGGCGCAGCGGCGGGCCGCTGCACCGTGCCCGCAACCGGCGGGCCGCCGCTCTTCGCTTCGTTCGTTGCGCCGCTGTTCACGGCGTCCGCCGGTTTGCCCCAGCGCGCAAGCAGTCGTCGCAGCATCGAGATCCTCTTGAGGCGTCAGCCCGAATCCGGCGTTCGAACGCGCCCGACACCGGCCATCGGTTGGGCAGCCGGCCCGCCCCCAGCGTGTGCATCGCCGCCACGCAAGCCATCCCGAAAGGTGCGGTTGTGCCGAACAGGCAGAGACGACACGCAGCACGAACGAAGCCTTGCGCCGTGACACCGGATCAGGCGCGGGCGCGAGGCCATCGACCCGCACGACATCGGCTCATCACCTGTCTGCGTGCCCGCGTGCTTTGTCGGTGAGGACGTCGGCGTCATTGCGCGCGATGGCGGCTTTTTCGAGGTGGCGATCGGCCATCGGCCGGGTTTGCGGTCACGATCGAGCATCACGAATCTTCGCGACACGACCGACCGCCGTGCGCTCGCGTCCGTCGCCCGTTGTCATTCCGAGCCGCAGGCGAAGAATCTCCGCCTCGCGCCACGCCGGGATCCCTCGTGTCGCTCGGGATGACGAAACCGGGTTCACACGGGCGAAGCGAACTTGCGGGGTCGCGGTGTCACAAGCTTGCGCAAGTCTCAATAGAATGCAAGCTTCGCTTTCAGCTGGCAAGCGCGATGGGTCGAACGGTCTCGGGCGCGCGCTGGGCGTGCGGCGGTCGCATCTTCGACCTCGCTCGCCCGCTCGTGATGGGCATCGTCAACGTGACGCCGGATTCGTTCTCGGATGGCGGGCGGTTCGTCGAGTTCGGGCACGCGCTGGCGCACGGCGAGCGGCTGATCGAGGAAGGCGCCGACCTGCTCGACATCGGCGGCGAATCCACGCGGCCGGGCGCGGGCGAGGTCGGCGTCGACGAGGAACTCGCCCGCGTGATCCCGCTGTTACGGGCGCTGCGCGACCGCGGCGTTGCCGTCTCGGTCGACACGAGCAAGCCCGAAGTGATGCGCGCCGCGATCGCCGAGGGCGCGGCGGTCATCAACGACGTGCGCGCGCTGCGCGCCGAGGGCGCGCTCGAAGCCGTCGCGGCGTCCGACTGCGGCATCGTGCTGATGCACATGCAGGGCGAGCCGCGCACGATGCAGCTCGCCCCGCGGTACGCGGACGTCGTGCGCGAAGTCGGCGACTTCCTGCGCGCGCGCCGCGACGCGCTCGTGGCCGCCGGCGTGGCGCGCGAGCGCATCGCGCTGGACCCCGGCTTCGGCTTCGGCAAGACCGCCGCGCACAACTTCGCGCTGCTGGCACGGCTCGGCGAGTTCACCGCGCTCGGGCAGCCGTTGCTGGCAGGTCTTTCGCGCAAGTCGATGCTGGGCCATGCGACCGGGCGCGGGGTCGGCGAGCGCGTGCACGCCTCGGTCGCTGCGGCACTGCTGGCCGTCGAGCGCGGCGCGCGTATCGTGCGGGTGCACGACGTGGCCGCGACGCGTGACGCGCTCGCGGTCTGGCAGGCGGTCATCGAAAACGAGCAGGGGGAGGGCAAGTGAGCCGCAAGTATTTCGGAACCGACGGCGTGCGCGGCACGGTCGGTCAGGCGCCGATCACGCCGGATTTCGTGCTGAAGCTGGGACAGGCCGCCGGGCGCGTACTCGTCGCGCACCAGCCGCCGGGCGCGAGCGCCAAGCCGACCGTGCTGATCGGCAAGGACACGCGGGTGTCGGGATACATGCTCGAGGCCGCACTCGAGGCGGGATTCTCCAGCGCGGGTGTCGACGTCGTGCTGTGCGGCCCGCTGCCCACGCCCGCGGTTGCGTACCTGACGCGCGCGCAGCGGCTGACCGCGGGTGTGGTGATCAGCGCCTCGCACAACCCGTATCCGGACAACGGCATCAAGTTCTTCTCGGCGCGCGGGACCAAGCTGCCCGACGACATCGAGGCGCAGATCGAAGCGCAGATCGAGGCGCCGTTTTCCTGCGTCGAGTCGAAGCTGCTCGGCAAGGCGCGCCGGCTCGACGATGCGGGCGGCCGCTACGTCGAGTTCTGCAAGAGCACCTTTCCGAGCGAGCTCGACCTCAGGGGCCTGAAGATCGTCGTCGACTGCGCGCACGGCGCGGCCTATCAGGTCGCGCCCGACGTGTTTCACGAGCTGGGTGCCGACGTGGTCGCGATCGGCGCCGCGCCGAACGGCTTCAACATCAACGACGGTGTGGGCGCGGTGCACGGCGAACACCTCGCGCACGCGGTGCAGGCCAACGAGGCCGATCTGGGCATCGCGCTCGACGGCGACGCCGACCGCGTCGTCATCGCCGACGCCGACGGCCGCACGTACAACGGCGACGAGCTGCTGTACGTCATCGTGCGCGACCGCATCGCCAACGGCGGGCGGGTTGCGGGTGTGGTCGGCACGCTGATGACCAATTTCGCGTTCGAGCGGCGGATGGCGGAGCTGAAGGTCCCGTTCGAGCGCGCGAAGGTCGGCGACCGCTACGTGCTCGAGCTGCTCGAACGCAAGGGCTGGCAGCTCGGCGGCGAGGGCTCCGGGCACCTGCTGTGCCTCGACAAGCACACCACCGGCGACGGCATCGTCAGCAGCCTGCAGGTGCTGGCGGCGATGCGCCGCGCCGGCAAGTCGCTCGCCGAACTGACCGCCGACCTGAAACTGCTGCCGCAGACGCTGGTCAACGTCCGCGTGCACAACGGCTTCGAATGGAAGTCGCACGTGCCGCTGACCGAAGAGGTGCGGGCGATCGAACGCGAACTGGCCGGCAGCGGCCGCATCCTGATTCGCGCCTCCGGCACGGAACCGGTGTTGCGCGTGATGGTCGAGGCCGAGGAGGCGGAGCTCGCGCGTGCGCTGGCGCATCGGCTGGCGGCCACGCTACCCCGCGCGTGACTTCAAACGCACTGCCATCGAGGCGCAGCAGAGGCAACGAACAGGGTATCGGTCCGCGTCGTGCGCGTCGTTTGACGTCACCGGCCGGCTGACTCGGCGCGACGCCGTAGGGGTTTGCGCATGCTCGTGCGGTGCGTTCCTGTGCGGTTCGACCGCGTCGTTCGGGCTGATCCTACCGGCGGCGCCGGATCCATCTGAGGGCGATCCAGGCGAAGCCCGCCGCGACCAGCGCGGCGATCAGCCATTCGGCCACCTGTCGCGCCGGCGTGGCGGGGTGGGATCTCGCCAGGTGATCGACGATCGGGGCGCGTTCGCCCGGCTCGATGCGGGCACCGTTGAGCGCCTCCATCCGCAGCACCGTGACCCACCAGCCGAGCGTGGTTCGGCCGCGCGAGGCGAAGTAGTCGGCGGGGTGGCACACGCCGCAACGCGCTTCGACGAGCCGCACCCCCAGCGGACGCGCGGCGAGTGCAGCCTCACGCGCCTGCCGCGCCTGCGCCTCCTGCGCCAGACGCTCGCGCTCGCGCTCGGCTTCGCGCTGGCGTTCCTGCTCGAGGCGCTGCAATTCGCGTGCGCGTTCGGCGGGCGACAGCCGACGCGCACCGGCCTGGTACTCGCCCGCGCACATTTCGGCCAGCACGGGCGCGCACAGACACAGGAAAAGCAGCGCGCCGGACGCGAGGAGGCGAAAGGCCGGCGCGCTTGCGAGGACAAACCTACGGAACGATGGCAAGCGCCGTACGCACGAAGTCTGCGAGCGACGCATAGACGCGGGCCGATGCGCGTTGCGCGGCGGCCCGCTGGCAGGCGTCGCGCAGCGGCTCGATCCAGTGGCGCACGAATCCGTCGACGAACTCGCGCGCCATCGCCGCGGCGTCGGCGTCGCCGGCGGCGGCGCGTTCGAGCAGCGCGCCGACGAATTCGAGCTGGATGGCGACGTGATCGGGCAGATCGTGGAATTCCTCTCGGCGCGCGAAACCCGCGCTCGCATAGCACTGCGTGAGCATCTGGGCGCTGACGCCGGCGAGGCCGCCTTCCAGGTACAAGCCGGTGTTCAACGTCGCCTGCACCGGCGGCACGAGGAACAGCCCGCTGTATTCGACGAGCCAGGGTTCGTCGGCTGCGGCTGTCGCGGCGTGTCTGCGCAGCGTGGCCACCGCATCGGCCGCGTCCAGTCCGAGCGCGTCGGCCAGCTCGTCAAGATCGGCGGCCAGCGTCTGCGCCCAGGCGCGTCCGGTCATCTGCTCCGGCGGCGGCAGGAACGCTGCCGCCAGGCAGAAGAAAAGGTCCGCCGCTTCCGCGGCCACCGGCGGCGCGGGGTCAGCCGCCAAGGCGGAAGCGGGAAGCGCCGAAGGCATACACCGCGTACGCAAGGAATGCAGACGCCACCGCAAGCACCCATTCGGTCGCCGACGGCGCGTACTGGATCAGCCCATGCACCCACGAGCCCTTGAACAGCGGAACGAGCTGCCCGGCAATGACGAACTCGTACTTGCCGATGGCCAGCGCCACGATGACGAGGATCATCGCCAGCGTCTGCATGCCGCCGCTCGCGCGGTTGGCGGCGGTGGCGGTAAGCCAAAGCGCAACGACCAAACAGGCAATTTCGATCCAGAACCAAACCGATCCGACCACCTTGTTCCACACCTGCAGGCCGTCGAGGTTCGAGGCGAGCCCGACGATCGCGCGGCCGGCGACGAACAGCAGCGTCAGGAACGCCAGCGGCGCCACCCAGCGCGCGGCGTGACCCGCCGCCTGCCCGTCAGTGCCGCCGGCCAATTGCGCGGCCAGCAGCGTGAAGGCCATGCCGCCCAGCAGCGCTTCGACGAGGATCATCACCGGCACCTCGCCCGAATGCCAGAACGGCCGCATCGACAGCGTCGCGAACATCAACGCGCCGGTGAACACGACCGCGAGCGCGGCGATCGCGCCGATCGTGGCTACACCGCCGGGTTTGCCGGCATCGCGCTTGGCGATCCAGTTCGCGGCCATCAGCAGCAGGCACAGGGCATAGACACCGACGGCCAGAACTTTCCAGAAAAGCGGCGCCTTGACCTGGAAGTTCAGCGGGATCGCGTACAGCGAGCGGATCGGATTGCCGAGCTCGAGGAACAGCGCGAGCACGCCGCCGACCAGCAGCGCCAGCGCGATCCATGTGGCTCGGCGTGCCAGAGGTTCGAAGTCCTTGACGCCGAAGACGATGCCCAGCGCCGCAGTGAGCGCCGCGCCGCACGAGCTCATCAGCAGGAAGTCGTACGTCACGATCGGCAGCCCCCACATCAGACCATTGCTGGTCGTGTTGTACGCGGCGTGACCCTGCGTCATCAGTTGCCAGATCACCCAGGCACCGGTGACCACGAAGCCCACGACGCCGATCGCGAAGCCCGCGCTACCCGCGCGCGGAAGGGTTGCAGCACTCATCATTTCCTCCTACGCCTTGTTGGTTTCGCGCGAGCTCGGCACGGCCGGCCCTGCACCGCCGGAGAGGTAGTACACCTGCGGCTTGTTGCCGGTGTGGTCGAGCAGGCGCACGCCGCGCTTGTCGGCGATCAGCTTGTTGACCTTCGAGGCCGGGTTGTCCAGGTCGCCGAAGTAACGCGCCTTGGGCGGACAGACTCGCACGCAGGCCGGCGTGTGCTCCTTCGTCTTCGGATCGTCCTCGTCCAGGTCGGCCACGCCTTTCGGCGCGGTGCTGGTCTTGTGGTAGCAGAACGTGCACTTGGACACGACGCCGTGCGGCTGGATGCCCACACCCCGGGTCGGATCGTCCTGCGGACCCCGGTAGGGTGGATCCCACGTTCGACCGCCCTTGCCCGGGAACACGCTGCGCACGTCGGGCTGAACGATCGGTTTCTCGTCGACGTAGAAGCGCACGCCGTACGGGCAGGCGACCATGCACGCCTTGCAACCGATGCACTTGTTCCAGTCGATCAGCACGTAACCGCCGTCCGGATCCTTGTACGTCGCGCGGGTCGGACATGCGCTGACGCACGAGGGGTTCTCGCAGTGCATGCACGGTCGCGGAAACCACTTGACGTTGACGTTCGGGTACTTGCCTTCGTGATAGAAGAGCACGTCCTGCCAGTTTTCGCCCGGCAGACGCGTGTTCTCCATCGCGCACGCGGTCGTGCACGCCTGGCAGCCGGTGCACTTGTCGAGGTCGATGACCATTCCCCATTTCGCCATGGCTGCCTCCTACGCCTTCTCGATGCTGACTTTGGTCGTGTAGTAGTTGCACTGTCCGGTGATGCGATCGGACTGGTTGATCGTCACCTCGCCGCAGTGCCCGGGCGGCCGCCCCTTGGCCCAGCGACCCATCGCCCAGTGACCGTGCTCCATCGGGAAGACGATCGTGTCGGGCCGCGTGCCCTCGAAATACCGGCAATAGCCCTCGATCGCGCCGACGGATGACTTGACGCGGATTCGGTCGCCATCGGCGATGCCGCGCTTCTTGGCGGTCTCTGGATGGACCTCGATCCACACCCGGTCGCGGCCGCCGAGCAGCGGCTGCATCAGAGAGATCGCCATCGGCATGTTGGCGCTGCGGCCCTCGGCGTGCATCGCGACCTTCGGTGTCGACATGTACAGATCCCCGCCGCCCGGGTGCTTGGGCTCCTCCCAGATCGGGAACATCAGCTTCGCCTTGTCGCGGCCGGTCTTGCCAGCAATCCAGTCGGCGTGTTTTTCCAAGTAGCTGGAGTGGATCTCGAACTTGCCGGACTCGGTCTTCAGCAGCTTCTCCTTGACCTCTTCCGGCTTCATCGGCTTGTTGTAGCCCTTGCCGTCCCACTCGAAGAACTCGCCGTTGACTTGGCGCCACAGATAGGGCTTGCGGTACCAGACGCCCTTTTCCTTCCAGGTCTCGAAGTCCTTGACCCCGTTGTCGCCGGGCGCGGACTCGAACCCCTTGGCGAGCGCGCGGATGACGTTCTCGGTGTTGCCCAGCGCCTTGTAGTACTCGCCCGTCGGCCCCTTGATGCGCTTGCCGAGCTCGATCAGCGTGTCGCCGAAGTACTTCGTGTCGTACAGGGGCTTGACGGCCGGCACGCGCAGTTGCGCGAGCGGCCAGCCCTGGAACGGATAGGTCGGTGCATCCTGCAACCGCTCTAAGTACGTGTGGTCGGGCAGGATGATGTCGGCGAACATCGCCGTCTCGCTCGGGTACGGGTCGGTCGTGATCACGAACAGCTCGGCGAGCGCCTTCTCCCACTGCTGACCGTTGGGCGCGGTCCAGATGGGGTTGGTCAGGTAGAACATGATCGTGTCGAGCTTGTACGGCTTGCCCGCAAGCGAGTTCGGCCCGAGTTCCTGCAGCATGTTCTTCGCGAGCAGGTAGCCGTCCGGATGGCCCTTCAGGTCGATGCGCGGGAACTTTTTCCACGGGCCGGACTTGGCATAGTCGTCCATGTAGTCCTGGGCCTTCACCGGCAGCGGCCCGTAGGCGGGCCCCATCTGGTACATCAGCCCGCCTTTGGCGAAAAGCGATCCGACCAGCGCGTTGAGCGTGTGGATCGCCATGCCGTTGAAGATGCCGTTGCTGTGCGCATGCGCGCCGCGCTCGAACAACGCGATCGCCGGGCGCGTCGTGCCGAATTCGCGCGCGGTCGCGACGATGTCACGCTCGTACAGCGTGGTCACGCCGGCGGCCCATGCCGGCGTACGGTCCTTCAGCTCGATGTTCCACCATTCGACCAGACCCTTGACCCACTTCTCGTTGAAGTCCTTCGGATCGACGGTCTGTCCGGTCTTGAAGCGGTTAACGCCGTCCTTGAAGTCGCCGACGAAGCTCCGCTCCCACAGCCCTTCGGTCAGGATGACGTGCGCGATTGCCAGCGCCAGCGCGCCGTCCGTGCCCGGCCTGATCAGCAGTGCACGGTCGGAGGCCGCCAGCGTCGTGTTCATGTGCACGTCGACGGCGGTCACGCGGGTCTTCGGGCTCTTCTCGCCGCGGATGTAGCCCCAAACCTGCATGTTGTTGTTGTATGGCCGGAAAGCCTCGAGAAAGCTCGCGCCGAAGATCAGCAGGTAATTCGCGTTGCGGTAGTCGTAGGCGCTGTACGAGGCATTGCCGTCGGTGCACTGCTTGGCCAGGATGCTGCCGTCCGAGCACATCGACGAGTGGCCGATCGGTACGTTGGGCGAGCCGTACAGTTCGCCGAAGGTTCCCAACAATCCGGCGCACGACGCGCCCCAGCCACGACCGAACGCCAGGCAGAAGCGATGGCTTTCGCCCTTGTCCCGAAGGGCGTTGAGCCGCGCCGCAACCGTGTTCAGCGCTTCGTCCCACGAGATCGGAACGAACTTCGGATCCTCATCTCGCCCCTTTTTCGGGTTGGTGCGCTTCATTGGCCCCTTGAAGCGGTCTGGGTCGTACAGCGTGTAGATGCCAAGCGGGCCTTTCGGACAGAGCTTGCCGTTGGAGATCGGGTGCTCTGTGCTGCCGTAGATCGCATGCACGCGCCCGTCGGTGGTGTACACGTCGATGCCGCAGCGCGCCGGGCACTGGTGGCAGATGCTCTTCGTGATCTTCGTCTGCCCGGCGGCGGGCTGCGCCTTGACCTCCGCCGGCGCGAGGGTCTGCAGCCCGCCGCCGGCGGCGGCGGCCGTGCCAGTGGCCGCGGTGGCCTGCAGGAAGCGACGCCGCGTCAGCCGCGACTTGAAGATGCTGTCGGTGATTCCCATCGATGACCTCCCGTCAGAAAAGGGGCGGCGGCGGGCTCACGGCCTGGCGCCGAATAGCTGCGACATCGCGTCGCCGATGAAGCGTTGGGATTTCTTGCACGTCGCGCACAGCGTCTCGCCGGCGCGCGGTGAAAACTCGTCTCCGCAGTTCGAGCACGGCTGCCGCGTGTGCGATGCGACGGTCACTCGTTCGGGTCCGCCGCCGTGCGGCTCGACCGCGAGCGCGCCCTCGGGGCAGGCGCGCGTGCACGTCCCGCAGGCGATGCACGCGGCGGCGGAAAACGTGAGCGCCGCGGCGCCGTCGGCTTCGGTGACTTTCAGCGCGCCGGTCGGGCATGCGGCCGTGCAAACGCGGTGGTCGGCGCAGGCGCCGTTGTTGGTGACGATCGGGAAAAACTCTGCCGGCACACCCCGGCCGGCGCGTTGCGCTGCGGCTGCGATCGCATCGAGCAGCCTGCGGCGCTCCGGGGACTCCCGTCGCGCGCTGGCCGGAAACGCCGCACGCCCGTCGGTTCCCATCGTCGTGCGTGGCCGGCCGGTCGGGCTTTCGGCCAGCGTGCGGAAGAACTGCCGCCGCGTCATCGCCGGCCCGGGATCCGGCGCCCGGTCGGGGAACGGAATGTCCGCCGGCATCCGCGCAAGCGGCAGCGCACGCAACACGATGTGCGGCGCCGCGATCGACTCGTCGACGGCGTGCAGCCATAGCGCGACGGTGTGCACCGCGGCTTGCGCCGGATGCGCCGGTCCGCAGCCGGCCTTGCATTGACCGCACCAGCCGCGGTCGATCAGCCGCACTTCGCGTCCCGCCGCGCGCTCGTTCAGCGCTGCGAGGCGGCCCGGCGAGATCCCGCCGAGGCAGGGCACGACGATCGCGTCCGCACTGCGCGCGTCGGCCGGCACCTTGGCGCACTCCAACTCGATCGGCTGCGTGCCCACCGGCAGCTTTTCGATCGCATCGAAGCCGTCGATCTGCAGCGCCTCGTTCGGGCACGCAGCCACGCAGCGGCCGCAGTTCGTGCAGCCGTCGGCGAGCGCGACGCGCTCGACCGCCACCGACAGCACGCCGACCGGACAGACCGCGGCGCATGCGCGGCAGCCGCCGAATTGGCTGCGCAACGGCAGACACGCGCCTTCGTCCAGCCGAAGTCGCGCATCGTCCCGCAAGGACAGCAGGGGGCGTGTCTCCATGTCTCCCGTTTCCGCCTGGCAGGTGCCGGTGGGGCCGGCATCGCAGCCAGGTCGCCCGTTGTTTTTCAGAACCCCCGCAACTTCAATGCCCGCGACTACAAGACCATCGGGGCTGTCCAATCAATGGGTTATCGACAGGACGGCGGCGCAGGTGTTACGGTTTGGTAACGGACGGCGTTCGAAAGGCTCGAATGCCGTTACCTAATGGTGACGAAGCGGAGAAGACATGAATCGACGTCGATTCGCCTGCAGCATGGTCGCTGCGGCCGCCGCCGGGGTCGTGCGCGCCGACGCCACGCCGACGCTGCGGTTCGGCATCACGGCGGTGTTCCTGTACGACCGTCTGCGCATGCTCTCGCGCTGGCGGTCGTACCTCGAGGAGGCCACCGGCGCACGCGTCGAGTTCATCCAGCGCGGCATCTACTCGCCGATCATCGACGGGCTTCGCGCCGGGCAGATCGATTTCGCCTGGATCTGCGGCTACCCGTACGTGCTGCATGCCGCCGAGTTCAGGTTGCTGGCCGTTCCCGTGTGGCGCGGCCATCCCCTGTACCAGTCGTATCTGATCGCCGGGGCGGACTCGCGCGCAAAGGATCTCGCGGATCTGCAGGGTCGCAGCTTCGCGTTTTCCGATCCGCTGTCGAACTCCGGCTACCTTTACATCCGCTACCTGCTGGCGCAGCGCAAGTGGCGCGTCGAGGACTACTTTCGCCGAAGTTTCTTCGCGCACTCGCATCCGAACGTCGTCGAAGCCGTCGCCGAGGGTCTGGCCGAGGGCGGCGCGGTCGACGGCTACGTCTGGGAAGTGCTGGCCGACGTCCATCCGGCGCTTACCGCGCGCACGCGCGTGCTGCAGCGCTCGCCGGACTTCGGTTTTCCGCCGATCGTCGCCGCGGCCCACGTCGAAGCCGGCGCGCGCAGCCGAATGCAGCGCGCGCTGCTGTCGATGCATACCGCCGCGGACGGCCGCGCAGTGCTCGACGAGTTGCGGCTCGACCGGCTCGATGCCGGCAGCCCGCAACTGTTCGCTTCGATCCGGCGCATGGCCACCGCCGTCGGATGAGCGCCGTCGATCCGGGCCCGATTCGACCGCCGGCGGCGCGGCCGCTGCGTTGGAGCTACCGCTTCAAGGTGCCGCTTGCGCTGGGCGCCGTGGCGCTGGCCGCCGGTGTCGCCGTGGCGACCACCACGTATCTGCTCGTGTATCGCTTCGTCGAGACCAACGCGGTCGCGCAGACGCAGCGGCTTGCGCGCACGCTGGCCCGCTCGCTGGTGCAACCCGTCCTGAGCAACGACGTCTGGCAGGCCTTCCTTACCGTGCGCGCGTCGTCGCCGGCGCCGGCTGTGCAGGATCGGTCTGCACCGCAAATCGTCGTCATCGACGCGCAGGGCGAGGTGTTCGTCGCGCTCGACCCGCAGACGTACCCGGTGGGTACGAACGCGGTGCACTTGCCCGCACCGCTGGCTTCAGCGGCGCGCTGGATCAGCACCGGCCCCGGGCAAAGCGGCTACATTGAGGAGGACGCCGCCACGAACAGCCTGGTCGTTGCCGAGCGTCTGATCGGTGAGGAGGAGGCGCTGGTCGGCGGCGTGATCGTCCAGCAGGAACACGGCATCACGCGCGCGCAGGCCCGTGAGGTGGCCAAGCGGCTGGCCGCCCTCGGTGCCGGGGCGATCGTTCTGGTCGCCGGCATCGGCTGGGTCGGCGGCCGCCGCATGATCCGGCCGCTCGAGAAGCTGCGCGTGGCCATGCGGGCGATGCCTGCGGCCGACGTGCGGCCGGCCGTCGTCGAAGTCAGCCGGCTGAACGACGAGGTAGGCGACCTCGGCCGCGCGTTCCTGTCGATGATGGATGAGATCGACGCCAAGCGCGAACTCGAGCGCGAGATGCTGCAGGCCGAGCGCATGGCCAGCATCGGGCGGCTGACCGCGGGCATCGCGCACGAGGTCAACAATCCGCTCGGCGGCATGCTGCACGCCATCGAAAACCGCCGCCTGCGTGGCGGCGTGGACGACGTGACCGAACGCACGCTCGCGCTGCTCGAACGCGGGCTGCGGCAGATCCACTCCACCGTCAACGCACTGCTGAACGAAGCGCGTCGCGAGGTGCACGAGCTGCGCGACGACGACCTGCACGACCTGTATCTGCTGCTGCATCCCGAAGCGCTGTCGGCCGCCTGCACGCTCGACTGGCGGCTGCAGCCGCCGCCGGGGCGCGCACTGCCTTCGGTACCGGTTCGGCAGGTCCTGCTGAACCTGACGTTGAACGCGATCGCCGCCGCCGGCAGCGGCGGCCGTGTGCAGGTGCTCGCCGAGCAGGTCGACGCCGCGTGGCGCGTGCGCGTGGCGAACACCGGCGCGGCGCTCGACGCGCCGCACCTGGCGCAACTGCTCGAAGCACAGCCGCGCAGCGACGGCGGTCGCACCGGGCTCGGCCTGTGGATCACCGCGCGCGTCCTGCACACCGTCGGCGGGCGCCTCGAACTCGCCGCGGCGCCGCCGGCCGGCTTCGCCACCGAGCTGGTCGCCGTGTTCCCGCTCGCTGCTTCACCGAGTGCGCCGTCATGAACATCTGCCTGATCGAAGACGATCCCATCATGGGCGAGACGCTCGCGGAGCGTCTGACGCTGGAAGGATTCGCGTGCCGCTGGCTGCGCAACGGCGCGGCCGCTGAATCGCTCGCCGCCGCCGACGGCTTCGATGCCTTCGTGAGCGATGTGCGCCTGCCGGACGTGGCCGGACCGGCGCTGTTCGCGAAGCTGCAGTCGGTTTTCCCGGGCAAACCGTGGATCTTCATCACCGGCTACGGCACCGTGGCACAGCGCGAAGCGCTGCTCGACGCCGGCGCGGCGGACTTCTTTACCAAGCCGCTGGACATCGACCGTCTGATCCGCCGGCTGCGCGGCCTGGGCACGGCGCAGCCGGCCGAACCCGCGCTCGATCCGAACGATTGTCCGCTGGGCGTGTCCGCCGAGATGAAGCGGCTGCACGCAACCGTGTTGCGACTCGGCGTTCACTGGGACACCGTGCTGATCACCGGCGAGTCGGGTGCGGGCAAAGAGGAACTGGCGCGCTGTCTGCACCGAAGCACCATGGGAGAGGCCGCACCGTTCGTCGCGGTCAACGCGGCGTCGCTGCCCGAGTCGCTGATCGAAGCGGAGCTGTTCGGCTACGAACGCGGCGCCTTCACCGGCGCGCAACGCATGCATCGCGGCAAGTTCGAGCAGGCCAACGGCGGCACACTGTTCCTCGACGAGATCGGCGACATGCCGCCGGCGCTGCAGGCGCGGCTGCTGCGTGTGCTGCAGGATCGCACGATCACGCGCCTGGGCAGCGAACAGACGATCAAGCTCGCGGTGCGCGTGATCCTGGCCACGCACAAGCAACTGAACGACGAGGTGCGCGCCGGGCGCTTCCGCGAAGACCTCTACTACCGCGTCAACGTCGTGCATCTGCGCGTGCCGCCGTTGCGCGCGCGGCCCGAGGACGTTTTGTGGCTGGCGCACCGCTTCGTCGCCGAATGGAATCGCGCGCATCCCGATGCCCCGCGCGAGCTGACCGGCGACGGCGAGCGGCTGCTGATGCGGCAGCGCTGGCCGGGCAACGTGCGCGAACTGCGCAACACGATCGAGCGCGCCTGCCTGCTGTCGCAGCAACGCTGGATCGACACCGCGCTGCTCGCCAGCCCGGACGCGCTGCCGCCCGACGCGGCGCACGAGCCGGCGCCCGAACTGCAACGGCTCGAGCAGTTCCTGCGCGAGCAGGAACGCAGCTACATCCAGCGCGCGCTCGCGCACCACGGCTGGCAGATCGGCCAGACCGCCGAAGCGCTCGGCATCTCCCGCAAGAACCTGTGGGAGCGGATGAAGCGGCTGGGCATTCAATAACCGAACGCGATCGCCGGACGCGGCCAGGCGCAGCCGCCGCGAAGTCGAAAGCGGTCGGCGTCGCGGGTACGCGGTCGCTGCGGTATGCGGGGGCGTGTTACGCCTGCCGTGACAACTTCCGCCCGCGCGAACCAACGTTGATGCAGCGCAATGTGACGCGCGTCACCTCGTCCAGACTTGCGGCCAGGGAATTTCGGCAAATCCCGAAGCGAACGCGAGAAAGGAAAAGCTCCGATGAGACTGACGCGCCGAGCATTCATCCAGGCGTCTGCCGCCACCAGCGCGCTGCTGGCGGCCGGCTGCGCAACGCAGCCCCCCGTATCCGCAGCGATGGCCCCGCGCAAGCCGCGCGGTGGCGCACCCGCGCAGGGCGAGTGGATCGCCAGCACCTGCCAGGGGTGCACGCAGTGGTGTGCGATCCAGATCTTCGTGCAGGACGGCCGCGCGGTGCGCGTGCGCGGCAACCCGCTTTCCAAGACCAACCACGGCTACGTGTGCCCGCGCGGGCACCTGATCCCGCAGCAGGTCTACGACCCGGATCGCATCAAGGTGCCGCTGAAGCGCACCAACCCGGTCAAAGGCCGCGGCGTCGATCCGAAGTGGGTGCCGATCACCTGGGACGAGGCGCTCGACATCGTGGCGGACAAGATGATCGAACTGCGCCGCGCCAACGAGCCGGAGAAACTCGTATACATGCGCGGCCGCTATTCGCCGACCTCAACGGACCTGCTGTATGGCACGTTGCCGAAGGTCTTCGGCACGCCCAACTATTTCTCGCACAGCGCGATCTGCGCCGAGGCCGAGAAGATGGGGCCCGGCCTGACGCAGGGCTTCTTCGGTTACCGCGACTACGACCTCGAGAAGACGCAATGTCTGGTGCTGTGGGGCACCGACCCGCTTGCGTCGAACCGCGAAGTGCCCAACACGATCCACCGCTTCGGCGAGATCGTTGCGCGAGGCACGGTCATTGCGGTGGACCCGCGCCTGTCGAACGTCGCGGCCAAGGCGCACGAATGGCTGCCGGTTCTGCCAGGCACCGATGGCGCACTCGCTGCGGCGATCGCGCACGTGCTGCTGACCGAGGGCCTGTGGAGCCGTGAGTTCGTCGGCGACTTCAAGGATGGGAGGAATCTGTTCGTCGCCGGCAAGACCGTGGACGAGGCCGCTTTCGCCGAGAAGGAAACGAACGGGGTCGTCAAGTGGTGGAACCTCGAGCTCAAAGGCCGCACGCCGGCCTGGGCCGAGAAGGAGTGCGGTATCCCAGCTGCGCAGATCGTCCGGGTCGCGCGGGCGATGGGCAAGGCGGCTCCGAAAACGGCGGTCTGGATGGGCCCGGGCGTGGCGATGACGCCGCGCGGCACTTACACCGCGATGATCGTTCATGCGCTGAACGGACTGGTTGGCTCGATCGACAACGAGGGCGGCGTTTGGCAGACGTCGAGCGTTCCCGTGGCCAAGTTCCCGAGCGCCGACAAGTACGTCGATGCGCTGGCCAAAGAAAAGGGCCATGGCAAGAAGCTCGACGGTCGCGGCGCCAGGGACATGCCGGCGATGATGAACGCACGGCCCGGCAGCGGTGTCGTCACCAACAACGTGGCCAACGCGCTACTGAAGGATCCGGGCGCGTGCAAGGTGTTCATCTCGTCCTGGTCGAACTTCAACTTCTCCTGCACTGGCGCGGATCGCTGGGATCGGGCCATGGCCAAGGTGCCGTTCTTCGTGCACATGGTCACCAATGCGTCGGAGATGACGCAGTTCGCGGACATCGTGCTGCCGTCGACGTTCAACTCTGCCGAGGGCTGGTCGATCGTGACGAACATGGGCAACGGCTACGGCTACGCGTCGATCCAGCAAGGCGCGGTCCGGCGCCTGTGGGACGTCAAGCAGGAAGAAACCGAAGTGATGTGGCTGCTGGCGCAGAAGCTCAAGGCCAAAGGTTTCCCGAATCTCGCCGACTACTACGCCAACGAGTTCAACGATCCGGAAACCGGCCGGCCGCCCGCTGACGAGCGCGAGTTCGCCGTGATTGCGGCCAAGATGACGAGCCTGCCGCTGTGGAAACCGAAAGAGCCGCTGAAAGGCGACGCGCCGTTGGCCGGTTGGGACGACTTCCGCAAGCGCGGCATGTTCAGCGGAGCGAGGTACCCGCTGAAGAAGGGCTGGGGCGGCAAGTTCAACACCGTGACGAAGAAATTCGAGTTCTACAGCGAGACGCTGAAGAAGGGACTCGAGGAACACGCCAAGAAGCACAACGCCACGGTCGACGAGATCCTCGCGGTGAGCGGCTACGTCGCCCGCGGTGAACTCGCCTTCGTGCCGCACTACGAGCCGCCCAAGCGGCACGGAAGCCGACAGGACTATCCGTTCGACTTTATCGACTACAAGAGCCGTCTGAATCGCGAGGGCCGCTCGGCCAACCTGACCTGGTACCAGGAGTTCAAGAAGGTCGATCCGGGCGACGTGTCGTGGGACGACGTGATCAAGATGAACCCGGCCGATGGCCGCAAGCTCGGCCTGAAGTCCGGCGACATGGTCAAGGTGGTTTCGCCGGCCGGTTCGATCACCGTGAAGCTGAAGCTGTGGGAGGGCGTGCGGCCGGGCACGGTCGCCAAGTGCTACGGACAGGGCCACTGGGCCTACGGGCGCGTTGCCGCGAAGGATTACGCCAAGGCGATCCCGCTCGGCGGCAACAACAACGAGATCCTCGTCGATGACTACGACCGCCTGAGCGGATCGACGGCGCGCAACGGCGGCTTCACCGGCGTGCGGATCGTCAAGGCCTGATCCATCCCCACGAGCTGAAGGAGATCGAGATGAGATTCGGAATGGTCATCGACTTGGCGCGCTGCGTGGGTTGCGGGGCCTGCGCGCTGGCGTGCAAGGCGGAGAACAACACGCGCGACCGCGCCGAGGGCCAGAGCTACAACTGGGCCGACTTCATCATGAAGACCGAGGGCACGTTCCCGAACGTCACCCACTGGGTGATGCCGGTGCTGTGCAACCACTGCAGCA
>CAZIJU010000030.1:0-35021 GCA_964539745.1 uncultured Burkholderiaceae bacterium
AACGCGCGTAAGCACGGGGCCGCTGACCTCTCACTCATGAAATATCCGGGCTAGCCGCGCGGTGCAGAGGCGGCAACGAAAATCCTGAGGTGCGGCGAAGCCGTTGCCTGCCTCACGTAAACCCGCGGGCGGCTGCGCGCAGGCTCAGCCTTCGGCGCGGAAAACGAACTCGACGTCGATCTCGCGCGGCTCGCCCGGCGGCTGGTAGCGCCAGCGCTGCGCGGCTTGGCGCACCTCGCGGTCGAAGGCGCGGCGCGGCGAGGATTCGAGGATGCGCACGTCCTTGACCCGGCCGTCGGCATCGATCGCGAGCCGCGCAAGCACGCGGCCGTGGGTGATGCCGTCGCGCGCGGCGTCGGCGGCAAACGCCGGACGCGGCTGCTCGATCGGCACGAGCGCGGCGCGCACCGGTGGTGCGGCACTCGGCACAGGCGCCTGCGGCGCGGGGACGTCGACCGTCGCCACGCTGCGATCGGTCGCCGTCGGTTCGGCGATCGGTGCCGGCGAAGGCATCGAGCCCGGCGTCGCATCGGCATGCGCAGCGGTCGGAACATCGCGCTGCACGCGGGCGCGTTCGGTCGCGGGTGCGGACGGCGCGCCCGGCGCGGCCAAGCGCGCACTCCCGGGTGCAGCGGCGGGAACGGCTGCGGCCGGCTTCGTCGCGCGCGCGGCGCGCACTGCCGTAACGCGCGGCGCGGGCGCGACGGCGAGCGGCGGCGGATCGGTCGCGATTGGCTGAAGGGCCGCGGCCGGCATCGCCTGCGCAGGCGGCCCGGGCGGTTCGACCGCCGCGGCGGGCGCCGGCTCGACGATCGGTGCGACGACGATCGGCTTGACGTGCGCCTCGATCACCGCCTGCGTCTGGACCGGCGGCGCGGGCATCTGCAGCGCGTGCAGCGCGATCGCGCCGACACCGATCAACGCAGCGGCCAGCGCGAGCGCCGCTTCGTGCGCGGCGAGCGGCCGCTCGAAAAGCAGCTCGAAGATCCGGCTGCGCCGCCGGAGCGCGGCGGGCGGCGAGGGCGCCCGCGTCTGCGTCGACGCGGCGGCAGTCTGCGCTTGCGCGGTTGCCGTCTGCGCTTGCGCGGCGGCCGTCTGTGCCTGCGAGGCTACCGTCACCGCCTGCGCGGCTACTGCTCGCGCCTGCGGCGCGGAGGCCGGCTCGGCGCGGTCGACCGCGGCAGGCGCGGTCGCGCTCGGCGCGCGCGCGGGTTCGGCCGCGGCGCATGGCGCCGTCGCGGCCCCGGCCGGCGCGAGCAGCACCGTGCGCTCGGCGTCGTCCTGATCGCCGGCGGCGATCAGCGCGCGCAGCACCTCGACCGAAGGCGGCCGATGCTCGGGCCGCACCGCGAGCCCCGCATCGAGCGCGGCGAGCAGCGCGTGCGAGTAGCGTCCGAACGCAGCTTCGGACAGCGGCGTCATCTCGTCGTGCACGGTGCGCGCGACCGCAGGCGGGGGCGGTCGGTGCAGGATCATCGCGTGTGCGGTCGCGCACAACGCGTAGAGGTCGGTCCACGGCCCCTGCCTGGCACCGGCGATGTCGGCGTACTGCTCGATCGGCGCATAGCCGGGCTTGACGATCACGGTCAGCGACTGCGTCAGCGCGTCGATCACGCGCCGCGCGGCGCCGAAGTCGAGCAGCAGCGGCACGTCGTCGTCGAGCACGAGGATGTTGTCGGGGGCCACGTCGCGGTGCAGGCATCCGGCGGCGTGCAGCACCGCCAGCGCGTCGAGCAGACGGTCGAGGAAGGTGCGCAGCCACGCCTCGTCGGGCGGCGGTCTGGCTGCGAGCCACTGTTTGAGCGTCGGCCCCTCGTACAGCGGCATCACGATGAACCCGGTGCCTTTGTCCTCCCAGAACTGGTGCACGCGCACGAGCGAAGGATGGTCGAACTGCGCGAGCAGCCGCGCCTCGTTGATGAAGCTGCGCAAGCCGGTGGCGAACGCATCCTGGTGCCGCACTGAAGAGCGCGGCTGCACCGAGAAGTCGCCCGCGCGGCGCGCGAGCAGCGACGGCATGTACTCCTTGATCGCGACGCGCCGCTTCAGCCGCAGGTCCAGCGCCGAGTAGACGACGCCGAACCCGCCTTCGGCGATCACGCGGTCGATGACGAATTCGTTGAGCCGATACCCGCGCGGCAGGCAGCCGGCGAGGTCGTCGGCGTGTGGCGTCGCTTGCGGCAGTCCGTCGCGCGGCATGGTCTTCGCAGTCTCCGTTCGTCGCGCCGCCGGAGCTCGCTGAGCTCCGGCGACGTGACTCGACGATAGGGCCCGCACGCGGCGCGGACTACGGAATCTGCGGCATCGCTCGCACCGAAGGATCGCGCAGCAACTCGTTGTCTCCCTATCGAGCGTTACGAATCCTCATGGCGCATGGCAGCCGTCCGCCATTCGACCCCCCTGATGTAAGCCCGCACCGCGCGTTACTCCGAGCGCGCACCCGCCTCGTTATTCAAACCCCACACCCCCGCGTCATTCCGAGCCCACATCCCTTTGTCATTCCGAGCGGCCCCTTTTTTCATCCCGAGTCCCTCCTTGTTGTCATCCCGAGTCCCTCCTTGTTGTCGTTCCGAGTCCGTCCTTGTTGTCGTTCCGAGTCGCTCCTTGTTGTCATTCCGAGCCGAAGGCGAGGAATCTCCACACCTCACAACGCCGAGATCCCTCCCGCGGCTCAGAGGCCGCGGTCGGGATGACAACGAGCCGTCATTCCGAACCCCCTTTCTTGTCATTCCAAGCCTCCCCTCTCATTCCGAGCCTCCCCTCTGTTGTCATTCCGAGCCTCCCCTCTCTTGTCATTCCGAGCCGAAGGCGAGGAATCTCGGCCGCGCGCAACGCCGAGACACCTCCCCCGGCTCAGGGCCGGGGTCGGGATAACGGAACCGGCGTGCGCAACGGCGAAGTGGACATGCGCGGCGGCGGTGTCACGAGATTGGGCAACGCTCGACCGTAAAAGGGGCCGAGGGGGACTTTCCGTTCTTCGCAAGTTCGCGTGCCACGAATCCCCTCGCGCGAGAAATTTCCCGCGCCCTTCTTGAATGCGGCGCCAAGCAACCCGCCGCCGCTAGCGCGGACGAAACACGAGGAAATACTGGTGCGGCAGGAAGTCGTGCTGCGCGGCGAGCGCGTAGCCGGCGCGCTGCATTTCCTCGCGCACCTGCTGCGCGGCGATGCGCGCATTGCGCGGCGGGCCCACAGGCGACTCGAGCGTGAAGTCGACGATCGCGACCTGGCCGCCGGGTTTCAACCGTGCGCGCAGCCGCTCGAAGTACGCGATGCGGTCGCCGATGTGGTGATACGTGTCGACGATCAGCACGCCATCGACGGCCTCGGGCAGTTGCGGGTCGTCGGGCTTGCCGAGCACGGGCTGCAGATTCGGCAGGCGCTCGCGCCTGGCGCGCTCGCCTAGATAGCGGACCATGTCGGGCTCGATGTCGACCGCGTACACGCGGCCTTTGGGCAGCGCGCGCGCCAGCCGCGCGGCAAAGTAGCCGGTGCCCGCGCCGATGTCCGCGACGGTCGCGTCGGGCGCAAACGCGAGCGCAGCGATGACTTCGTCGGGCTTTTGCCAGCGGTCGCGCGCGGGATCGTCGAACACGCGCGCCCAGCGTTCGGCGCCGGAGAAGCGGTGCTCGTGCGTGTGAGGGGCCTGCGCCTGCGCGCAGACGCAGGCGAATGCGAGCAGTGCGAGCGCGAACGAGCGTCTGAGCATCGTCGTTTCCTGTGAAGCGGGTCGCCGAAGGGGGCATTGTCGCGAAGCGGCGGCGGCGGAGAAATCCCTCTTGCCTGCCATTGCGAGCGGTGTCGCCGGTGCCGTGCGGGCGTTCCGGCCGTGCGAGGGTATCGGCCCGTCTTAAAAGGGCGCGCGAAGCGTTGCCGGGGATTTCGACGGCGGCCGCGCGTCCTGCGCGCCGCGGAACCTCGAAGCTGCCCGGCGCGGGGAGCGAAATCGCGTACGGGCCGAGACGCGCGCCCGTCAGACCTGGCCGACCGAGGCCATGTACTCGCGCGCGGCCTGTTCGCCGCGGAACAACGCGATGCGGCGGCAAGCGTGCTTGAGCTTCTCGCCGAGTTCTTCGAAGGACTTGCACTCCTGGATCCGCGCGGCCGGCTCTTCGCCGTACGGACCCAGGCGGTCGTACAGCGCGCGCACGGCCATGCGCTTGCGCTCTTCCAGCGAGGGCGCCTTCGGTTCAAAGGGCGCCGGCGCGGGAGCCGGTGTCGGCGCGGCCGCCGCCTGCGTGGCCGCCGGCGGCTGCGGCGCGGCGCGCAGCGCGGGGATCGCGTCCGGGCCGCGCGGCGATTCCATCACGACGGTGGCTTCCTCGTCGTCGACCCAGTCCGGAATCTCGGCTTCGACCGTTCCGGTCTGTTCGATCATGCCCTTTTCGAGCAGCACGGCGATGATGCTTTCGAATTCGCCGTCGCGCGCGACGAGCTCGAGTTCGGCCGCCGTGCGACGCCCGTCGACCATGATCAGCACGCGCCGCATCGCCGGCGTTAGTGCGCCGCTGCGGGCCGCGATTTCGGCCGCGCCCTTGGCGGTCTTCGAATAGATCAGCGAGAAGTTCATCGGCTGCCACTCCGGTTCATCGCGACGGGTCGCGGACGGCGCGCGCCGCGGCCGCCCGCTGCGCGCCGGCGAAGCGTTCCGGCGCGTTCCGACTGCGCAGCGTGAACCAGGCGCGGCGCCGGCGGTTCGCGCAGACGCGCCGCCGGATGCGCCCTTTTTGACGCATACGCGGCATGCCCGATGCCCTCAAGTCTTCGCGCCGGCCGCCGATGAACTGCGTCCGCCGACCGCGCAGCGCAATCGTTGAGCGTGACCGAACTCGTGCCGCCGTCACCCCCATGCCCGTTTCGCAGCTGCGCACGCAAGGGGCACGACAAGCGGCCGAATCGGCATGGGTCACGCAGCGTCCTACTGTTCGATAGGAGCCATGCCTGTTTCCAGAAAGTGTCTGAAGATCAGCGGCGACCGCTCGCTTCACCGCGCCTGACTCCGAGGACGGTCGGTCAGGCGAAGGTCGCGGCGAACAGGTCGCCTTGCGCGGAGGTGCAGCGGGCCTCGTGCGCGAGCAGCCAGCGCTTGCGCGCGACGCCGCCGCCGAAGCCGGTCATCGAACCGTCCGCGCCGGTCACGCGATGGCACGGCACGATGATCGGAATCGGATTGGCGCCGTTGGCCAGCCCCACCGCGCGCGCGCCTTCCGCACCGCCGGCGCGCCTGGCGATCTCGCCGTAGCTCGCGGTGGCGCCGTACGGGATCTCGCGCAGCAGGCGCCAGATGCGAAGCTGGAACTCCGTGCCTTGCGGCGCGAGCGGAAGATCGAAGTCGCGCAGCCGGCCTTCGAAATACGCGCGAAGCTGGCGCGCGGCTTCGGCGAGCAGCGCATCGCCCGTGCCGGCGGACTCCGCGCCCGGCGCAGCGACCGACTGCGGCGACCAGTCGCCCATCATGCGGACCTCGGTCAGCGCGGCGCCGTCCGAGGCGAGACGCAGCGGGCCGATCGGGCTTGCAATCTCGAGACTGGTTGGCATAGGCGACATGGCGGAGCCTCGGGTGCGGGGTATCGAGCATACGCGCGCCGTAGACTGCGCGCCGCTATCGCCGCTGCCCCATGCCCGACGTTCCTCGCGTGATCGCGCATCTGGACATGGACGCGTTCTACGCGTCCGTCGAGCTGCTGCGTTACCCGGAGCTGCGCGGGATGCCGGTGGTGATCGGCGGCGGCACGCGCCACCAGCCGGTGTGGGAAACCGATCCGGCCACCGGCGTGCGCCGGCGGCGCTTCGCGAGGCTGCGCGACTACGCGGGCCGCGGTGTCGCGACGACCGCGACTTACGAGGCGCGCGCGCTGGGCGTCAACTCGGCGATGGGGCTGATGAAGGCGGCGCAGCTCGCACCCGACGCGATCCTGCTGCCGGTGGATTTCGACGAGTACCGCAAGTATTCGCGGCTGTTCAAGGCGGCGGTGCGCGCGATCGCGCCCGTGGTCGAGGACCGCGGCATCGACGAGATCTACATCGACCTGACGCCGGTCGTCGCCGCGCGGCTCGCCGACGAAGAACCGGGCGCCGACCTCGAGGCCGACGCATGGTGGTGCGCGCGCGAGGTCGCGCGCGAACTGAAGCAGGCGGTGCGCGACGCGACGGGGCTTGCGTGCTCGATCGGGATCGCGCCGAACAAGCTGCTCGCGAAGATCGCCTCGGAGCTTGACAAGCCCGACGGGCTCGCCGTCGTCACGATGCACGACCTGCCCGCGCGCATCTGGCCCCTGCCGGTGCGCAAGATCCACGGCGTGGGCCCGAAGTCCGCCGCCAAGCTCGCGCGGCTGGGCATCGCGACGATCGGCGAGCTGGCCGCCGCCGAGGCCGACTGGCTGATCGAACACTTCGGCGCGAGCTACGGCACGTGGCTCGCCGACGCCGCGCACGGCCGCGACGACCGGCCCGTCGTCACGGCGAGCGAGCCGGTGTCGATGAGCCGCGAGACCACGTTCGAACGCGACCTGCACGCGGTGCGCGACCGCGGACTGCTCTCGAAGATCTTCACCGCGCTGTGCGTCGAGGTCGCCGACGACCTGCGCCGCAGGCGCTACGCGGGGCGCAACATCGCGATCAAGCTGCGCTTCGAGGATTTCCGCACCGTCACGCGCGCCACGACGATCGCCACAGCGACCGACGATGCGGCGGTCATCCGCCGCGCCGCCGGCCAGTGCCTGAAGCGAGTCGATCTGGCCAAGCGCATCCGCCTGCTCGGCGTGCGCGTCGGGGCGCTCGTTCGCATGGACCCGCACGATCGTGCGCGTCCGGACGACGAACCGTTCGGCGCCTGACGGCGACGGCGCTAACGGGCGCTCAGCGGCCGCAGCGTCGGTGCGAGCGCCGAGAGCGCGGCGCGATCGAGCTTGCCCGCGGGCGTCACCGGAAGCCGCGGCACGAAGCAGATCCGGCGCGGGCGCTTGTGCGCGGCAAGCCGGCTCGCCAGATGTTCGCCGAGCGCCTCGTCGGTCGGCGGCGCAGACGCGACGAGCGCGGCGGCAACGATCTGCCCCCAGGTTTCGTCGGCGACGCCGAACACGCCGGCCGCCTCGATGCCGGGGCAGCTTTCGAGCGCGCGTTCGACTTCGGCCGGATGGACGTTTTCGCCGCCGGTGACGATCAGTTCGGTCGAGCGGCCGAGCACGTGCAGACACCCCTGCGCGTCGATCGCGCCGAGATCGCCGGTGTCGAACCATGCGTCGGCCGCCAACGGCGGCTCGCCGAGGTAGCCCGCCATTCGCATCGGCCCGCGCACCTGGATCCGGCCGTCGGCGACGCGGATCTGCGCGCCGGGCAGCGGCTTGCCCGCGCCGAAGCGCGCGGTGTCGAATCGGCCTTCGTAAGGCGTGGCGACGACCTGCGAGCAGGTCTCGGTGCAGCCGTAGGTGATGACGATCGGAATGCGCCGCGCGGCCGCCCGCGCGAGAAGCCTGTCCGACGCCGCCGCGCCGCCGACGAGCACCGCGCGCAGGAACGGCGGCGGCGACCAGTCCGGATAGGCGTCGAACAGCAGCGCGAGCATCGTCGGCACGAGCGAAACGAGCGTGGCGCGTTCGTCTTCGATCCAACGCGGCAGCAGCACCGCGTCGAAATGCGGCGCGAGTGCGACGGCGCGCCGCGCGGCGAGGCAGCGCGTGACGATCGACAGCCCGCCGATACGAGCGAGCGGCATACACAGCAGCCAGCAGTCGTCGTCGCGCCAGCCGAGGTTGGCCGCGCTCGCCTGCGCGGAGGCGAGCAAGGCGGCGCGCGTCAGCACTGCGCCACGCGGCCGGCCGGTCGTGCCCGAGGTGAACATCACGACCGCCGCGTCGGGCGGCAGCGCGTGCGCGCCGCGTGCAGCCGCGTCGATTTCTGCCGCGCGCTCGGCGTCGGTCAGCTTCGGGTGCAGCAGCAGCGCGGGCACGCGCCGCTCGAGCAGCGCGTACAGCGTGACGACGGTCTCCAGCGTGTTGGTGCCGACGAGCGCATAAGGCGCGCCCGCCTCGTGCGCGAGTGTGTCCATCCGCGCGCGCGCGCGCTCGGCGAGTTCGGCGAAGCTGTAGCGGCGCCCTTCGGCGTGCAGCGCGATCGCGCGGGGCGCGTCGCGGGCGGCGGCGAAGATGGAGAAGGCGTCGGTCACGACTCGAACCTGTTGAGCCTCACGAATGCTGATGACACCTGCCAACGGTCCGGTTCATTCGTCGCTGGCGCCGCTTGTCATTCCGGGCCGCCACTTTCATCGCCATTCCGAGCCGCCACTTCATCGTCACTCCGAGCGCCACTTTATCGTCATTCCGAGCCGAAGGCGAGGAATCTCGGCTCCTCGCAAGGCGGAGATCCCTCCCCGGCTCAAGGCCGGGGTCGGGATGACGGCCTCCCGTCACTCCGAGCCAGCATTTCATCGTCACTCCCGGCCGCCACTTTCATCGTCACTCGCGGCCGCCACTTTCATGGTCACTCCCGGCCGACACTTCATCGTCATTCCGAGCGCCACTTCATCGTCACTCCGAGCGCCACTTCATCGTCACTCCGAGCGCCACTTCATCGTCATTCCGAGCCGAAGGCGAGGAATCTCGGCTCTTCGAAAGGCGGAGATCCGTCCCCCGGCTCAGGGGCCGGGTTCGGGATGACAGTGCCGGCACCCACCAACGCGAAATGGACATGCGGGGCGGCGGTGTCACGCGCGCGGGCAACGCTCGGCAAAGACTGCGACAGAGGCTCGGACGAAGGCGACGAATCGGCGTCATGCGCGTCGGCGGCCCGCGACCCGCCGGGCGATCCGGCGTCGCGAAGCAGCGCATTGCTCTTCCTCTTCGCTGGGTCTGCGTGGTTCAACTGCGTCTTGCAGGCTGAAGCCCCCGTCCCTCGAACTCCCTTGACGGGGTTTCGAGAGATCGCGTGTCAGGGGAAGCGGGGGAACTTGCGGAAGTCCGGTTTGCGCTTCTCGACGTAGGCGTTGCGGCCTTCCTGACCTTCTTCGGAGAGGTAGAACAGCAGCGTCGCGTTGCCCGCCAGCTCCTGCAGTCCTGCCTGGCCGTCGCAGTCGGCGTTCAGCGCCGCTTTCAGGCAGCGCAGCGCCATCGGACTGTTGGCGAGCATTTCGCGGCACCATTGCACCGTTTCTTCTTCGAGCCGCTCGTACGGCACGACGGCGTTGACCAGCCCCATGTCGAGCGCCTGCTGCGCGTCGTACTGGCGGCACAGGAACCAGATCTCGCGCGCCTTCTTCTGCCCGACGATGCGCGCCATGTACGCGGCGCCGTAGCCGCCGTCGAAGCTGCCGACCCGCGGACCGGTCTGGCCGAAGCGCGCGTTGTCTGCAGCGATCGTCAGGTCGCAGATCATGTGCAGCACGTGGCCGCCGCCGATCGCGTAGCCGGCGACCATCGCGACCACGGGCTTGGGCAGCGTGCGGATCTGCCGCTGCAGGTCAAGCACGTTCAGGCGCGGGATCTTGTCCGCGCCGACGTAGCCGCCCTTGCCGCGCACGCGCTGGTCGCCGCCGGAGCAAAACGCTTCCTTGCCGGCGCCGGTGAGGATCACCACGCCGATGGTGTCGTCGTCGCGCGCGTCGGCGAACGCCGCCTGCATCTCCTGCACCGTCTCGGGCCGGAACGCGTTGCGCACCTCGGGGCGGTTGATCGTGATCTTGGCGATGCCCTCGTCGGCCTTCGCGTACAGGATGTCCTTGAAGCCGGGGACGTTCTTCCAGTCGGGAATGGGGGGCAGTGTCGGCTGGTCGTTCATGGTTTCGGGTTGATCCAAGTCCCCGCTGCCTTCCGTCGAGAAAGCCGGGCGGGGGTGCGGTTGGCCAAGTGAGTCGATTCCCTTCAATCGATTTTCGCGCCGGAGGATTGCACGACCTTGGCCCACTTGGCCGTGCTCTCGGCGATGTGCCGCGCGAAGTCCTCGGGCGTGCCGGGAACGGGTTGCGCGCCGCGCGCGAGCAGCGCGGCGACGATCGCCGGATCCTGCAGCGCTTCGCGAATCGCCGCGTTGAGCTTGCGGATCACGGGCTCGGGCGTGCCCGCGGGCGCGAGGATGCCGTCCCAGGCGCTCGCCTCAAAGCCGGGCAGCGCCACCTCCGCGATCGTCGGATACTCGGGCGCCCCGGGGAAACGCTGCGACGAAGCGACCGCCAGCCCGCGCACGCGCCCGTCCTTCGCGAGCGGATACGCGTTGGGCATCACGTCGATCATCATCTGAACCTGCCCGCCGATCAGATCGGTGACCGCAGCCGCGCCGCCGCGATACGGCACGTGCACGATGTCGATGCCGGCCATCGTTCTGAACAGTTCCCCTGCCAGGTGCGAGGTCGTGCCGTTGCCGGCCGACGCGAAGTTGACCTTGCCGGGGTTGGCCTTGGCGTACGCGATCAGCTCGGCGACGGTGTTCGCCGGCACCTTCGGATTGACCACCAGCAGCGCCGCGATCGAGGTCATGCGCGCCACCGGCGCGAAGTCCTTGATCGGATCGAAGCGCAGGTGGCGATACAGGCTCGCGTTGATCGAGTGCGTGCCGTTGGTTCCGTACAGCAGCGTGTAGCCGTCGGGCTCGGCGCTCGCGACGAACTCCGCGCCGAGGTTGCCGCCGGCGCCGGGTTTGTTTTCGATCACGATCTTCTGGCCGAGCGCCTTTTCCACGCGCGGCATCACGAGCCGCGCCAGATTGTCCGCGCCGCCGCCCGGCGGAAACGGAACGACGAGCTTGATCGGCCGCTCGGGATACCCGGCGGCGGGCGCGGCCGCGGCGCCGGCCAGCGCCAGCGCCAGTGCGCCGCACGCCGCGAGCACGTGGCGGCGCGCGGTCGAGGTCAGTCGCGTTTCGATCATCAGTCGGTTCTCGGGCCGGCATCGGCCGGCTCGCCGCGATTACGGCACAGGAACATCGAAATGGTTTTGACCGTCATCACGACTTCGTCGCGGTCGTTGATCACCTCGATCGACGAGCGCACCACGCCGCGGTCGGGCTTGGAGGTGGAACGTCGCGCATCGAGCACGGTGATGCGCACCCGCAGCTCGTCGCCGGGCCGCACCGGCGCGAGCCAGCGCAGCTCGTCGATGCCGGGCGACGCGAGGCTCGCCGTTCGCGACAGGAAGTGATCGACGAGCACCCGCATCATCAGTGCGGCCGTATGCCAGCCGCTCGCGATGACGCCGCCGAACGGACCACGCGCCGCGCGCTCGCGGTCGACATGGATCGGCTGCGGGTCGTAGCGGCGGGCGAACTCGACGACCTCGTCCTCGTCGACGGCGATCGGGCCGTATTCGACGACCGTGCCCGGTGCGTAATCCTCGAAATGGCGCCGGTCGATGCCGACCGGCAGATCCTTCGTTGCCATGTGCGCGCTCGTTGCAGACGTGCGTGCCGAATGTACCGCGTGTCGGGGCGGTGCCGGGCATCCCGCATACTTCGCGCCTGTCCCCTTGCGCGGAGCGCCCATGACCCTGCTCACCCTCGGCCTCGTACTGTTCCTCGGCATGCACTCGGTCCGCATCGTCGCGGACGACCTCCGCAGCGCGCAGGTCGCGCGGCTGGGCATCAACGGATGGAAGGCGATCTACTCGATCGTCTCGATCGCGGGCTTCGCGCTGCTCGTCTACGGCTACGGGCTCGCGCGCGAGTCGCCGACCGTGCTGTACGTGCCGCCGCCGTGGATGCGTCACGCCACGGCGCTGCTGACGATCCCCGCCTTCGTGCTGCTCGCGGCGGCGTACGTGCCGGGAACGCGGATCAAGCGCGCGGTCGGGCATCCGATGGTCGTCGGCGTGAAGGTCTGGGCGTTCGCGCATTTGCTCGCCAACGGCACGCTTGCCGACGTGGTGCTGTTCGGCGCGTTCCTCGCGTGGGCGGTCTTCGATTACGTCGCCGCGCGCCGGCGCGATCGCGCTGCGGGCCGGGTTTATCCGGTCGGTCCGCCGATGCGCGACATCACTGCCGTGCTCGTCGGTCTGGCGGCGTACGTCGTGTTCGCGTTCTGGCTGCACGCGTGGTGGATCGGCGTGCGGCCGTTCGGCTAGCGAGCGCCTTCGCCGCAGCCGCTGCATCGGAGGCGCGCGTGAATCCGTCCGGGCCGAACCCGCTGCCGCCGCATCCGCCGTCGCCGCACAAGCAGCGCGTTTACGCGCAGCGGCAGCAGGCGCGGCAGACCGTGCTGACACGGCACGCGCGCGGGCGGCGGCGCGCGGGCTACCTGCGCAGGCACTGGCGCGGCGACCTTCCGCTCGCCGCCGCGGTGATCGCCAGCGGCGCGCTGGTGTGGGGCGCGGTGCAGCTCGTCGCGTTCGCCTCGCGCCGCGTGCCGATCACCGACTACCCGGAAGCCGCTTCGCTGCTGCTCGTCGCCGAGATCGCGCTGCTGATCGCCGGCGCGCTGTGGTGGGGCATGGGCGTGCAGCGCGCGGCGTTCCGCCACGTCGAGCTGGGCGGCTCGCTGCTCGTGGCGCTGCTCACCGGTGCGGTCGGCGTCGGCGCGTTCTTCTGGGCCGGCGCGTTCTGGTACCAGTCGGCACGCCACGTGATGCCAGACGTCTGGGCGACGCTGACCGGCACCGCGCCGCCCGCGGCGGTGCAGGTCGACGCCAGCGCGGGCGTGGTCCGGCTGAAAGGCGATCTGGAGTTCGGCAGCATGCGCGCGCTGCGCGCCGCGCTCGACGCGCATCCGGGCGTGCGCATCGTTCAGCTCGAAAGCCGCGGCGGGCGCGTTGCCGAAGGACTCGCGCTCGGCGCGCTGCTGCGCGACCGCGGCGTCGATACGCTGGTCACCGGCGAATGCAGCAGCGCGTGCGTGACCGCGTTCGCCGGCGGCACGCGCCGTCTGATCACGCCTCAGGCGAAGATCGGCCTGCACAGCGCCGGCGGCAAGGGCGTCAGCGCCGCGGCGGTGGCGAGCGCCAACCGCGCGAGCGACGAATTCATCGCGCAGCGCGGCGTGGACTGGCGCGTGCTCGAAAAAGGCGCGGCGGTCGCCAACGAAAGCATCTGGTTCCCCGAGCCGTGGCTGCTGCTGGCCTCAGGGCTGGCCACCGACTACGCGGGCGCGGCGCCCTGACATCGCAACGCGCCACGATGGGCGCGATCGCGAGAACCGACGTCGCCGCCGGGTCCGACCCACGCGCCGATCCGCGCGCGCCGTCGCGCGTGCCGGGCGGCAGCGGCCCGCACCGCCGGCCGAGCGCGCGTCAGTTCGGCTTCGCGACTTCGCTGCGCGCCACCGCGCGGCGGATCTCGCGCAGCTTGGCCTTCACGCGCTGCGCGTTGTCCACGCCGATACGCATCAGCAGCTTCTGTCCGGCCGAGCGCGACTCCAGTTCGGGATCGGCGAATTCGTACAGCACCTTGGGCTGCGCGACGCGAATCGGCCCCTTGATCTCGGGTGTGAGCAGCAGATGGTCGATCACCTGCACGAGCCGGTCGTTGAAGTAGCCCTTCGGGTAGCCGAGTTCGCGATATGCCTGCTGGAACAGCGGGTAGAAGCGTACGTACACCGCGACGAGCTTTCCGGTGTCGACCGCTTCGAGCGCCTTGACGTAGGGCGCGTAGCGCGCGGCGTTGTCCGCGCCGATCGCCGCGGCGTCGCCGGCACCGGCGACGACGAAGCTTCCGGACGGCGGTTTGACCGGCACGATCTTCTGCGAAAGCTTCGGCCGCGGCAGGTTGTCGACGGTGGCGACGATCCTCCGGACGATGCCGCTTGCGATGAGCAGTTCGTCGAGCGTCTTTTCTCCGACCGCACCGGCCAGCGACTTGCGGATCGCCGCATCGCTGTCGGCCAGCGCGGGCAGCGCCTCGGGCGGCTCGGCCTGCGCGATCGGGTGTTCGATCTCGGGTTCGGCCGGCGCCGGCGCGGGCGCCGGCGGCGCCTCGACCGTGGCGGCCGGCGGCGGTGGCGCTTCCTGCCGCTTCCACCACAGGTAGCCGCCGACCGCGACGATGACCGCCAGGCCGATGAAGATCAGACGTTCGGTCGTCTTTTCCATGCCCCCTCCCTCGAATTGCCGCGGCGTTCAGCGGTTCAGAGACCCGCCGGCGCAAATCGTTCCGCCGCTGCCGCGCCGACCCGCGCGGGCGTACGCATTCGCGCGATCGCGAGTATCCTGCCGCGCAGTGAAACGTACCGGCCGCCGCGTATGAGCCACAAGCACGAAAACCTGATCCGAACGATCTTCCACGATCCGATCAGCGGCAACATCCAGTGGCGCGAGGTCGAGTCGCTGCTCAGGCACCTCGGCGTCGAGATGGAGCAGCTTTCCGGCGCGCGCATTCGCGCAAGACTCGGCCACGCCGAAGCGATTCTGCACCGCCCGCACCACAGCAACACGCTCGACCGCCACGCGGTGCAGCATCTGCGCGAGTTCCTCGCGCGCGGCGGCGCCACGCCGTCGCAGTACGAAGCGCGCGAGGAGCAGCGCAAGGGCTAGTCGTACGCCGTCCCGACGATCGCGTCGATCCGCCGCATCGCCTCGGCGTCGAGCTTCGGCGCGACCTCGAGCGCCTTCATGTTCTCCTCGATCTGCGCCACACGCGTCGCACCCGTGATGACCGTGCCGACATTCGGGTTCGCGAGGCACCAGGCCAGCGCGAGCTGCGCGAGCGTGCAGCCGAGATCGTGCGCGACGGCTTCGAGTTCGCCGACGATGCGGTTCTTCCCGGGATCGGTGAGCTGCGGGCGCAGGAACGCGTAGCTCTCGACGGTGCCGCGCGAACCGGGCGGAATACCCTGCCGGTACTTGCCCGTGAGCAGTCCGCTCGCGAGCGGGCTCCAGGTCGTCAGCCCCAGCCCGATCTCGGCGTACAGACGCGCATATTCACGCTCGACGCGCTTGCGGTGGAACAGGTTGTACTGCGGCTGCTCCATCAGCGGCTTGTGCAGGTGGTGCTTGTCGGCGATTTCATAGGCGGCGCGGATCGCGTCGGCGGGCCATTCGCTGGTGCCCCAGTACAGCGCCTTGCCGCGCGCGATCATGTCGTGCATCGCCCAGACCGCCTCCTCGATCGGCGTTTCGGGATCGGGGCGGTGGCAGAACACCAGGTCGACGTAGTCGAGCTTCAGCCGCGCGAGCGAGCCGTCGATCGCGCCGAGCAGGTACTTGCGGTTCAGCGTGTTGCGCTCGTTCGGGAACTCGCCTTCGCCCTGCGCGAGCCCCCAGTAGAACTTGGTCGAGACGACGTAGCGGCTGCGCGGCCAGCCGAGCGCGGCGAGCGCCTCGCCCATGATCTGCTCCGAGCGGCCGCGCGCGTACACCTCGGCGTTGTCGAAGAAGTTCACGCCGTGATCCCACGCGGCGGCCATCAGCTCGCGCGCGGCGCGCGCGTCGACCTGATTGCCGTAGGTGACCCACGAGCCGAAGGAAAGCGCGGACAGCTTGAGGCCGGAGCGGCCGAGGCGGCGGTAGTTCATCGTGCGGCGGAGTCCTCTCGGGCAACGACGCGAGCCGGCTGGCCGCGCTTGCGCACGACGCAATCGATCAGCGCGGACATTCCGGCGTGCTGCGTACCTTCGGCGAGCACGTCGTCGTGCTCGCGCAGCTCGACGATGTCGTGCGCGCCGAACGCCGCGCGCAGCAGGTCGGGCGTGTACAGATGCTCGGCGCACGGCGGCCCGCCGGTGCGGTACTGGAGCTGGCGCGGCGTGTAGCCCTGCAGAAAGAGCCAGCCGCCGGGCTTCAGCGTCTTCAGCATGCCTTCGAACATCGCGGCGCGCGCCGCGGGTGCGGCGAACTGCACGAAGATCGCCGCCACGACGTCGAACGCCTCCGGCGTCCAGTGCCACTCTTCGACGCTGGCCACCCGGTAGTTGACCCGCACGCCGCAGCGTTCGGCGAGCCGGCGCGCCTTGGCCACGCCGAGCGGCGCGATGTCGAACGCGACGACCTCGAGCCCCTGTTGCGCGAGCCACACGCTGTTGCGTCCCTCGCCGTCGGCAACGGCGAGCGCGCGCATGCCCGGCGCCAGCCGGTGCGCCTGCCGCGTCAGGAACACGTTCGGCGCGAGCCCGAAGATGTAGTCCTCGCGCGCGAAGCGCGCGTCCCACGTTTCGCGCGGATTGGCGAAGCCGTCGCTCATGGCGCGATGTTAATCCCCGCGGCGATGCCCTCGCCGCGCCGCCAGCGGGCAGGCGTGTGCCCCGTCACGCGGCGAAACGCCTTCGAGAACACCGGCTGCGAGTTGTAGCCGACCGCTTCGGCGACGCGATCGAGGCTCGTCCGCTCGGCGCGCAACAGGTTCGCGGCACGCGTGATGCGCCAGTGCGTCAGATAGCTCATCGGCGCTTCGCCGACGAGCTGCTTGAAGCGCACCGCCAGCGCGGTGCGCGACATGCCCACCGCGCGCGCGAGCGCGTCGAGCGTCCACGGCTCGGCGAAGCGCTCGTGGATCAGCGCGAGCGCGCGTGCGATGCGCGGATCGGCCAGGCCGCGCATCCAGCCGCGCGGCGCCGCCTGCGCGATATAGGCGCGCACCGCCTGGATGAACAGCACATCGGCCATCCGCCGCAGCACGGTGCGGCCGCCGAGCAGCGCCGAGTCGATCTCGGCATGGATGAAGCGCAGCGTCGGCTCGAGCCAGCGCGCGACCGCCGCATCGGATCCGCGCAAGTGGATCAGCGGCGGCAGCGCGCCGAACAGCGGATTGGTCTTCAACGCGTCGTACGAGAAGAAGCCGCCGGTCACGCGCGCGACGATCGGCCCCTTGCCCGGCCCGCGGATATGGCCGTGGGCGTCCATCGGATACGCCTCGACGAAGCGCTCGAACGGCAGCACCGGCGCGTCGCGCGCGGAGCGGATCACGTGCGGCGCGCCGTGCGGCAACAGGACGAAGTCGCCGGCTTCGACCGCGCGCGGCGCCCCACGCGTGCCGACCTGGATCTCGCAGCGCCCCTCGGTCACCGCGTAGAACGGCGCGCGGCCGGCGCGCGCGATCGCCACACCGCACGGCGCGCGCAGGTCGACCGTGAAGTAGACGGTCGCCTCGAGCCGCACCTGCTCCATCACGTCGGAGAGCAGGTCGAACGGCAGCGCCGTCGGCCGCGCGCGCGCGCGCCTTCTGAACGAATCGACATGAAATTTGTCCCGATGCGTCTGTTCTTTAGGACGCCGAGCGCGCACTGTACGCCTCGTGGATGCGGTCGTGTCGATTCGACCGGCCGCGAAACCCGAAAGGAGCCGAAGATGCGTACGAAAACCGTTTCCCTCACCCTGCTGCTCGCCGCCGCTGCGCTGACCGCGCAGGCGGCACCGACCGCCGAGGCCGCCGCCGAACGCGCCGCGCGCGAGCCCGCGCCGACGACGGTCGGCTCGCTCGAACAACGCGCCGGGGCGCGCTCCGCGCCCGCCGCGCGCGCGGAACAGAAGGCGCCCGCCGTCGGGGTCGGCTCGCCGTTCAGTGTGTTCACGTACGAGGCGCTCGGCGCAACCCCGCGGATCGAGCTGGGCCGGCGCCACGCCGCGCCGGACGCGACGCAGGCGAAGTCGGTCGCGACGCGCTGAGCGGGGCGCGCGGCGCGTCGAAAATTCGGCGCGCCGCGCGTGCATGTGCCGACGCGCGAGCCGTTTCGCGCGGATACCGTCGGCGCATGCCTGCCGATGCCGTCACGCGCCTGCCCGTGCGCCCACGCGCCGGTGCCGCGCTGCTCGCCGCGGCCGTCTTCGCGCTGGGTCTGCCGCAGCAGGCGCGCGCGCCGGGCAGCGCGGCGCACGACGCACAGGTGCTGTTCACCCGCTGGATGCGGCTCGACACGCCGTCCGCGGACGACGCCGCAGTCGCCGCGGCGGAACTCGCGCAACGGCGCGAATGGCTCGCCGCCGCGCTTGCGCGCGCGGTCGATGCGGGACCGCCAGCGGAGGAACTCGAGTTCGCGCTGCGACGTTCGGTGCGCGGCGCAGCAGCCGCCCGACCGGCGGCGGGCGACAGCGTCCTGCGAAGGATCGCCGATCAGATCGCGCATCGGCAGCAGGTCGAACGCGCCGTCCGGCAGTACCGCGCACACGCGCTGCTCGGGCTGGCGCTGCTCGGCGATGCGCGCGCGCTCGAGCGCATCGCACGGCACGCCGGAGATCGCGACGATCCGCTCGCGCCCGAGGCGCGCGCGGTGCTGCGCGTCTTGCAGGCGAACTGAACGCGCGCCGCGGCGGCGTCGCGGGTGCTAGCCTCGCGGTGTGCGCACCGCATGCCATCGCCATGACGCTCGCCATCGACTACGCCGACATCGAAGCCGCCGCACACCGGCTGCACGGGGTCGCGCACCGCACGCCGACCTTCACTTCGCGCACGGCCGACGCCGCGACCTCCGCGCGCCTGTACTTCAAGTGCGAGAACCTGCAGCGCGCCGGCGCCTTCAAGTTCCGCGGCGCGTACAACGCGCTGGCGCAGTTTTCGCCGGCGCAGCGCGAAAAGGGCGCGATCGCCTTTTCCAGCGGCAACCACGCGCAGGCGATCGCGCTCGCGGCCAGGCTGCTCGGCATGCCGGCGGCGATCGTGATGCCGAGGGATGCGCCGGCGATCAAGATCGAAGCGACCCGGGGCTACGGCGTCGAGGTGATCCTGTACGACCGCTACACCGAGGACCGCGAAGCGCTCGGGCGGCAACTCGCCGCCGAGCGCGGGATGACGCTCGTCCCGCCGTACGACCATCCGCACGTGATGGCGGGGCAGGGCACGGCGGCGCGCGAGCTGATCGAGCAGGCGCGCGCGCTCGACCCGGCGCACGGCGCGCTCGACGTGCTCGTCGTCTGCGTCGGCGGCGGCGGGCTGATTTCGGGCTGCGCGGTCGCCGCGAAGCATCTGCTGCCGAACTGCAAGGTGATCGGCGTGGAACCGGAGGCCGGCAACGACGTGCAGCAGAGCCTGCGCAAAGGCGAGATCGTCCACATCGACGTGCCGCAGACGATCGCCGACGGCGCGCAGACGCAGCATGCGGGGCAGTTGACGTTCCCGGTGATGCGCGCGCTGGTCGACGACATCGTGACCGTGACCGACGCGCAGCTCGTGCGGACGATGCGCTTTTTCGCCGAGCGGATGAAGCTCGTCGTCGAGCCGACCGGCTGCCTCGCGGCGGCGGCTGTGCTCGAAGGCGTGCTCGACGTGCGCGGCCAGCGCGTCGGCGTGATCGTCAGCGGCGGCAACATCGACCTGCGCCGCTACGCCGAGCTGCTGCTCGAAGCGCGTTAGCGCGGTTTGCGCGTCAGCGGAACGAAGCGCACCGGCAGCTTGCGGCGCGTGATCGTGCGGCCGTCGGCCTCTTTCGTGATCAGCAGCAGATCCTGCCCGCCGTCCTGCGGTCCGACCGGGATCACCATGCGGCCGCCGGGCTTCAACTGATCGAGCAGCGGCTGCGGCACGTGCTCAGGCGCGGCGGTGACGACGATGCCATCGAAAGGCGCCGCTTCGGGCCAGCCGAGATAGCCGTCGCCGATTCGCACCTCGACGTTGCGGTAGCCGAGCGCCGCGAGCGTCGCGCGCGCGCGTTCGCCGAGCGCGGCGACGATCTCGATCGTGTAGACCTTGCGCACGCACTCGGCCAGTACCGCGGCCTGGTAGCCCGAGCCGGTGCCGACCTCGAGCACGACGTGGTCGGGCTGCGGGTCGAGCAGATCGGTCATCAGCGCGACGATGAAAGGCTGCGAGATCGTCTGTCCGTGGCCGATCGGCAGCGGGCGGTTCTCGTACGCGTAGGCCGCGTATTCGGGGGGCACGAAGCGATGGCGCTCGACGCGGCCCATCGCAGCCACCACGCAAGGCGCCAGCCGCGCGCGGCCGGTATGCGGCTCGGTGCGGCGCATGTCGGACTCGATCTCTCGCAGCAGCCGGCGGCGCGCCTGCACGTGATCCTGCGCGGTCGCGCAGGCCGGCAGCAGCCCGGCGGCGAGCAGCGCGCCGGAGCGCAACACCCATTCGCGGCGGCCTCGCATCGGGCACCTCTGCGCTCGTAAGTCGGCAACCAGTCTAGCCGCGCGCGCCGCCTACAATGCGACGCAGATCACGTCCGGTCGAGACCGAAAGTTCGACATGTCGCCCGACCCCGCGGCCGAATGGCTCGCGCCGCAGCAGCGTGCCGGCCGCGCGGCGACGCTGCCTGCGCGCTGCTATGTCGACGCCGCGTTCGCTGCGCTCGAGCGCGACGCGGTGTTCGGCAAGAGCTGGCAGCTCGTCGCGCACGCTGCGCAGTTGCGCGACGCCGGCGATCACGCGGTCGCGGAGATCGCCGGCGTCCCGCTGGTCGTCGTGCGCGGCGTAGACGGCGCGCTGCGGGCGCTGCATAACGTCTGCCGCCATCGCGCCGGGCCGCTTGCGACCTGCGACGGCCGCGGCGCGCGCGTGCTGACCTGCCGCTATCACGGCTGGACCTATGCGCTCGACGGTGCGCTGCGCGGCGCGCCCGGAATGCACAGCGCGGAGGCATTCGACGTCGCCGCGATCCGCCTGCCGCAGGCGCAGGTGGCCGAGTGGCACGGGCTCGTCTTCGCCGCACTCGACGCGGCGCCGCACTTCGAGGACCTCGTCGCCGGCGTCGAGGCGCGTCTCGGTGCGCTGGCGTTCGACGGCTACGTCTTCGACCGGCGCGTGAGCTACGAGCTGGCGTGCAACTGGAAGGTCTACGTCGACAACTATCTGGAGGGCTATCACCTTCAGCGCGTTCATCCCGCGCTCGCGCGACTGCTCGGCGGCAGCCGTTACCGCACCCAGTGCGCCGCGTGGCACGTGCTGCAGTCGAGCCCGCTGGATCCGGCCGCCGGCCCGTACGGCGAATCGGGGCATGCCGCCGAAGCGCAGTACTGGTGGCTGTGGCCGAACACGATGCTCAACCTGCTGCCGGGGCGGCTGCAGACGAATCGGGTGATTCCGCTGGACGCGCAGCGCTGCCGGGTCGAATTCGACTACTACTACTCGCCGGGTACCGATCCGCGAACGGCGTCGCAAGACCGCGAGTTCGCCGACCAGGTGCAGTCCGAGGACAGCGCGATCTGCGAGGCGGTCCAGCGCGGGCTGGCCAGCGGCTCGTACGATCGCGGGCGCCTGAATCCGGCGCAGGAAGCCGGTGTCTTCCGGTTTCACGTACTGCTGCGCGCCGCTTATCGGGCGCGGCTCGGCCGATAGCGCGGCCACACGCGTTCAGCGCAGCAGGCGGCCGATCCACTCGGCGACCAGCGCGGGCTTCGTTTCGCCTTCGCGTTCGACGGTGACGTTCCACGTCAACTGCACGCCGCCGTCGACCTCGTCGAGCGCGGCGAGCACGAAGCGGCCGCGGATGCGGCTGCCGGCGCGCACCGGCGCGGTGAAGCGCACGCGGTTGAAGCCGACGTTGATGCCCGCACGGGCGCCGGTCACCACGAGCGCGCTTTCGAGCAGCCGCGTCAGCAGCGACAGCGTCATGAAGCCGTGCGCGATCGTTGCGCCGTACGGCGACTCGCGCGCGGCGCGTTCGGCGTCGACGTGGATCCACTGGCGATCGTCGATCGCGTCGGCGAACTCGTCGATGTGCGCCTGCGTGACTTCGAGCCAGTCGCTGACGGCGAGCTCGTGACCGACGGATTCGTGCAGTCGGTCGATGGCAACGACGACGGGTTCGCTCACGGCGTGCAGCGCTGTCGGTGACGGAGGCGACCGATTCTATCGAGCATTGCGAATCGTCGTGACACGTGCCAGGCGCGCCCCCGTCATATCCCGCACCCGTCGTGATTCCAGGCCGCACGTTCCTCATCGCAACCCGCACCTTCCTCATTGCAAGCCGCACCTGGCTCATTGCAGGCCGCACCTGGCTCATTGCAAGCCGCATCCTCGTCATTCCGCGCGCATACCGCATCGTCATTGCGAGCCGAAGGCGAGGAATTTCGACCACCCGCACCACTGAGATCCCTCGCGTGCGCTCGGGATGACAATGCGCCGTCATTCCAAAGGGAAGGCGGGGAATTTCCGAGCGCATACCCCATCGTCATTCCGAGCCGAAGGCGAGGAATCTCTACCACCCGCAACGCTGAGATCCCTCGCGTGCGCTCGGGATGACAATGAGCCGTCATTCAAGCGAAGGCGGGGAATCTCGGCACCTCGCAATGTCGAGATCCCTCGTTTGGCTCGGAGGACGGGGTCGGAACGACGATGAGGCCGGATTCCAAGCCGCAAGCCGGCAAACCCGCCGCACGACCGGGAGCCCCCGCGGCGCAGGGCCAAGGGTGCGCTGACGGAACCGGCTCGCGCAACGGCGAAACGACCATGGGCGGCGGCATCATGCGGTTGGCTAACGCCTGATCGCGCGAACCCCGCGCGGTCGCAGGGGCATAAGTTCATAAACAGCGGTTGCTTCCGCGCGCCCGCGCGTTGCGGCAACATCACGTTCCCTCGCCTTGCACGGCGTACTCAAACGTTGGCAGTCCCATGCTGAAGCGACTGTTTTGTCTTTTCTCACTCGCGCCCGCGCTCGCTTGGGCGAGCCCGCTCGTTGCGCCGGCGGAGCTGGCCGCGCAATTGAACGATCCGAAGCTGCGCGTCGTCGATATCCGCGACGGCAAGGACGACGCGGGCGCAACGCCTTACGCCAAGGGACACATCGCCGGCCCGGTGCACGCGCCATACGGTCAGTGGCGCGGCCCCGCCGACAACCCGGGCAAGCTGCCGGACGAGGCCACGCTGACGAGGCTCGTGCAGCGCCTGGGCATCGATGCCGACACGCGCGCGGTCATCGTCTACGAAGGGCGCGACGCCACCGATTTCGGCGCGGCGGCGCGCGTTTACTGGACGTTGAAGGCGATCGGCGTGCGCCAGCCCGCGATCCTTAACGGCGGACTGAAGGCGTGGCAGGCGGCCGGGCTGCCGCTTGCGACCGAGCCGGCACAGGTGGCGCCGTCGAACTTCGTCGCGAGGTTCGATCCCAAGCTCGTCGCCACCCGCGCGGAGGTCGAACGGATCGTTGCGGAGCGCTCGGCGGTGCTGCTGGATGCACGGCCGGCGGCGTTTTTCGCGGGCGAGAAGCGGCATGCCGCCGCCAAGGTGCCGGGCACGATCGCCGGCGCGAAGAACGTCGACAACGCCGTGTGGTTCAAGCCCGGCTCGGCAGCGATCGCAACGCCCGAGGAGGCCGCGCGCATTGCGCAGCGCGTCGGCATCGACACGTCGCGGCCGACGATCTCCTTCTGCAACACCGGGCATTGGGCCGCGACCAACTGGTTCGTGCTGTCCGAGCTGCTCGGGCAGAAGGACGTGAAGCTCTATCCGGAATCGATGGTCGAATGGTCGCGCAGCGGGCTGGCGATGGACAACGTGCCGTCGCGGCTGAAGTGGCTGTGGTTGGAACTGAAGCTCGCGCTGGGAGCGGACTAGTGGCCGCAGGCGTCGCCGCCGCGCCCGCCGCGGCGACCGCGAGGTCCTCGCGTCGACCGGGGCGCATCGCCGCGTTGTACCTGCTGGCGATCGTCGCGGCGCTCGCGGTGACGTTCGCTGCGGGACTGCGCGCGGGTCTGCTGTTCGCGATCGGCGTCGGGTTCGGCGCGGCGTTGGCGGCCGTGTCGTTCGGTTTCACGACCGGCTGGCGCATCTGGATTCGCGAGCGCGATCCGACCGGCTTCCTCGCGCAACTGCTGCTGATCGGGCTGGCGATGGCGGCGACGATCCCGTTGCTCGCCACGCATCCGGAACTGGCGGGCGCCTACGCGCCGCTGTCGGTGAGCCTCGTCCTTGGCGCGTTCGTCTTCGGTGCGGCGATGCAGGTGGCCGACGGCTGCGGATCGGGATCGCTGTACAAGGCCGGGATGGGCAATCCGTTCAACCTCGCGGTGCTTCCGGGTTTCATCGCGGGCAGCTTCCTCGGCGCGGCACACCTGGACCGCTGGCTCGCGCTCGGCAGCCTGCCGCCGGTGTCGCTCGTCGAAGTGCTCGGCGCCGGCGGCGCGCTGATCGTGCAACTGGCGGCGCTCGCGGCGATCGCCGCGCTGCTGTGGCGCACACGACGCGCAACCGGCGTGCGCTGGAAAGGCAAGGGCATCTACGTCGCCGCAATCGCGCTCGCGGCCTTCGCGGTGCTGAATCTCGTCGTCGCCGGCCAGCCGTGGGGCATCGTCTACGGGCTCGGGTTATGGGGCGCCAAGATCGCGACGTGGGCCGGCTGGGACCTGGCGGGCAACGCGTTCTGGGGGCGCCCGGAGCAGCAGGCGCAGATCGCCGCGCCACTGCTCGACGACCCGACCTCGGTCACCAACCTCGGACTGCTCGCAGGCGCGCTGATCGCGTCGGTTCAGCGCGGCACGTTCGCGCCGCAGGTGCATGCGACCGCGACGCAGTGGGTCGCGGCGGTCGTCACCGGTGTCGTTCTCGGCTACAGCGCGCGGCTCGCCTTTGGCTGCAACATCGGCGCGTACTTCGCCGGGATCTCGACCGGCAGCGCGCACGGGTGGATCTGGTTCGGCGCCGCGTTGGCCGGGTCCGTCGTCGGCGTGCGGCTGCGGGACAAACTCGGGCTGAAGGGATGAGCATGCGCCGCGGCGCCTGGATCGCGCTGTTCTGGGCATTGTTGCTCGGGTTCGTGGCACTCGACTACGTCAAGTCAAGCACGCGGCACGACCCCTTTGCCGAGCCGCCGCCGTGGGCGCTCGGCCACGAGGGGACCGGCCGCGGCGGCCATTGCTCGTCGGCGCCGCGCTGAGCGCGGCGCGCGCCGCCGACCCGACGCGGCGAACGCGCGGGCAAGCGCACGCCTTTGTCGCTGCCCTGCGCGCGATCGCGGTCCGCGACCGGGCCGGCGACCTCGCCATCGCCACACCCGAGCGCTGCGCGTGCCCGCCGGCGCCCGCCGCGCTACAGCGAATTCATCACGCGGACGAGACGCTCGCGCACTTCGGCGGCCACCTTCGCCAGCTCCGGATTCGACGACAGTTGCTGCATCGCGTTCGGATCCATGAATTCGACGTGTACCGCGCCGGCGGCGTCCTGACGCACGACGGCGTTGCATGGAAGCAGCAGGCCGATCGTCGGCTCCGCCTCCAACGCGCGCCGCGCGAACGGCGGGTTGCACGCGCCGAGGATCTTGTACGGCGGAATGTCGTGGTCGAGCTTCTTCTTCATCGTCGCCTTGACGTCGATCTCGGTCAGCACGCCGAAGCCCTCCTTTTGCAGCTCGGCGGTGACCTTCTCGAGCGCCTGCTCGTAGCTTAGTGCGACGGTCTTGCCGAATCCGTACGCGTTTTGCATCGTCAGCTCCGTTGCATCCAGCGGAGCGCAGACTGTACTCCGCCGCCGGCGGCTCCGACTGTGATGCACGCCACCGGCAGCGGGTAAGCTCGCGCCCGCCAACAACAACACGGACAAGCCGATGGCCGCAAGGTATTTCCCCCGCTGGACCCTGAAGACCGACGGCGTGATCGCGCCGGACGAGCGCCTGCCCGCGCCGCAAACGTTCGCGCTCGGCGTTCAGCATGTCGTGGCGATGTTCGGCGCGACCGTGCTCGCGCCGCTGCTGATGGGCTTCGACCCGAACGTCGCGATCCTGATGAGCGGCGTGGGCACGCTGCTGTTCTTCGTCGTCGTTGGCGGGCGCGTGCCCAGCTACCTGGGTTCGAGCTTCGCATTCATCGGCGTGGTGATCGCCGCCACCGGCTACACGGGCCAGGGGTCCAATCCGAACATCGGCGTGGCGCTCGGCGGCATCGTCGCCTGCGGCGCGGTGTACACCACGATCGGGCTCGCGGTGATGGCCACCGGCACGCAGTGGATCGAGCGGCTGATGCCGCCGGTGGTCACAGGCGCGGTCGTCGCGGTGATCGGCCTGAACCTGGCGCCGATCGCGGTCAGGAACGTCGGCAGCACGGCCTTCGACGGCTGGATGGCGGTGATCACGATCGTCGCGGTCGGCGGGGTGGCAGTGTTCACGCGCGGGCTGCTGCAAAAGCTGCTGATCCTCGCGGGTCTGATCGTCGCGTATCTGATCTACCTGGTGCTCGCCAACGGCCTGGGACTGGGCAAGCCAATCGACTTTTCGGGTGTGGCGCGCGCCGCGTGGTTCGGTCTGCCGGGCTTCGCGCGCCCCGTGTTCCGGCTCGACGCGATCTTGCTGATCGCGCCCGTCGCGGTGATCCTCGTCGCCGAAAACCTCGGCCACATCAAGGCGGTCGCCGCGATGACGGGCCGCAACCTCGATCCGCTGATGGGACGCGCCTTCGTCGGCGACGGCCTGGCGACGATGGCGGCCGGCGCAGTCGGCGGAACGGGGGTGACAACGTACGCGGAGAACATCGGCGTGATGGCCGCCACCCGCATCTACTCGTCGCTGGTGTTCGTCGTCTCGGCGGTCGTGGCGATCGTGCTCGGTTTTTCGCCGAAGTTCGGCGCGCTGATCCAGACGATCCCGGCGGCCGTGCTGGGCGGCGTGTCGATCGTGGTGTTCGGGCTGATCGCGATCGCCGGCGCGAAGATCTGGGTCGACAACAAGGTCGACTTCACCGAGAACCGCAATCTGATCGTCGCTGCGGTGACGCTCGTGCTCGGCGCCGGCGACTTCACGCTGAAGATCGGCGCGTTCACGTTGGGCGGCATCGGCACCGCCACCTTCGGCGCGATCGCGCTGCACGCGCTGCTCGCCCGACGGGGCGGTTAGGCGGGCGCGTTCGGTTCTCGCCTCGGCTTGACACGGCGGTCGCACCCCGCGGTGATCTGCGCGCGCGCGCCGCGGGCTGCGCGTCGACCGCAAAGCTTCGCACCGCTCGGCGCGGGTGCCCGGCGCGCTACCCCGCGCAGACGCGCCGTTTCGCCGCCTCGTACTCGCCCGTCAGCCGCGCGATGAGCTCCGCCGTCGTCGGGATGTCGTGGATCTGGCCGACGCCCTGGCCGGCGCCCCAGATGTCCTTCCACACCTTGCTGCGATGACTGCCACCGCTGCCGAAGCTCATTACGCGCTTGTCGGCCTGCGGCAGGTTGTCGGGGTCGAGCCCCGCGCGCTCGATGCTCGAACGCAGGTAGTTGCCGTGCACGCCGGTGAACAGATTCGTGTAGACGATGTCTTCGCCGCGCGCGTCGACGAGCGCCTGCTTGTACTCGGCCGAAGCGTTCGCTTCGCGCGTGGCGATGAAGCGCGTGCCGATGTAGGCGAGATCGGCGCCGAGCGCCTGCGCGGCGAGAACCAAGGCACCGTTGGCAATCGCGCCCGACAGGATGATCGTGCCGTCGTAGAACGACCGCACCTCGTGCACCAGCGCGAACGGCGACAGCCGGCCCGCGTGGCCACCGGCGCCGGCGCACACGAGGATCAGTCCGTCCACGCCGGCCGCGAGCGCGCGCTTGGCGTGCGCGATGTTGGTCACGTCGTGGAAAACCAGCCCGCCGTAGCCGTGCGCGGCCTCGACCACCGCATCCGGCGCGCGCAGCGACGTGATCTGGATCGGCACCTTGTATTTCACCGCGAGGTCCAGATCGTGCTGCAGCCGATCGTTCGACGCGTGCACGATCTGGTTGACCGCGAAGGGGGCGACCTTGCGCCCCGGGTGCGCCTGCCGGTACGCGTCGAGTTCGGTCGTGATGCGCGCGAGCCATTCTTCGAGCACGGGCGCAGGGCGGGCGTTCAGCGCCGGAAAGCTGCCGACGATGCCGGCCTTGCACTGCTCGATCACGAGGTCCGGGTTGGAGACGATAAACATCGGCGCGCCGATCACGGGCAGCGCGAGCCGGTCGCGCAGCAGGGCGGGCAGGGTCAAGACGTCGGTCCTCCTTCTGGGCGGGGCGGCATGGCCGGCCGATCGCGGGAATTCAGGGCATGTTCCGGGCGAACCCGGCCGACCGCGCGGCGGCGACCGATCGCAGACTGCGCTGCACGTCCTTCCGCATCCGACTGCGTCGATCCATGCCCTGGCTCATCGTTGCGCTGCTGCTGTTTGCGGCCAGCATCGTAGCGGCACTGCTGCAGTACGGCGCCGTCTCCGCGGCGTTCGCGCTCGCCGCGATCGCCGTGGCCGTCGCGAGCCAGCTCACCTCGACCGCGGACGCGCGCGCCAATCGGGAGCGTTCGCGGACCGATAGCGGCGACGACCCTCGCCCGGCGAACCACGAGCCCTGACGTGCCGGCGCCCGGCCGGTACCGCCGTCCGGGCGCACAGCGTCAGTCGGGCGGAATCGCCCCCTTGCGCTCGACGATCATCCGGTACTGCTCGGGCTCGCGGTGGCGCGCGAAGTTGAAGGTCGTGTTCTTGTACGACGCGCACAGGTCCAGGTCGCAGCGCGCGATCGCCAGTTCGTCGGCGGTCGTCGTGCAGGCGGCGACGATTTCGCCGCTCGGCGCGACGACGATCGAATTGCCGATCTGCTCGACCCCTTCCTCGTTGCCCGCCTTCGCGACGCCGACGACCCAGGTGCCGTTCTGATACGCGCCGGCCTGCATCACCAGTTCGTTGTGGAAGTGCGAGAGGGCGTCGTGCTCGGGCGCGGGCGGGTTGTGCACCGGCGTGTTGTAGCCGATCAGGATCATCTCGACCGCCTGCAGCCCCAGGATGCGGTAGGTCTCCGGCCAGCGCCGGTCGTTGCAGATCGCCATGCCGAAGATGCCTTCGGCGCCGAAGCTCGCGCGGAACGCCGGGAATCCCAGATTGCCCACCTCGAAGTAGCGCTTCTCCAGATGCTGGAAGGGCCGCCACGCTTCGTACTCGGCGTGCCCGGGTAGATGGATCTTGCGGTACTTGCCGACGATGCGCCCGGTCCGATCGACCAGGATCGACGTGTTGAAGCGCCGCGTGCGGCCGTCCTCGTTGGCGAGCTCCGCGTAGCCGAGATAGAAGCCGATGCCGAGCGAACGGGCGGCGTCGAACAGCCGCTGCGTCTCGGGGCCGGGCATCTCGCGCTCGAAGAAGGCATCGACCTCCTCCTGCCGCTCGAAGTACCAGCGCGGGAAGAACGTCGTCAGCGCGAGCTCCGGGAACACGACGAGGTCGCAGCCGTGCGACTTGGCTTGCTGCATCAGCGCGAGCATCCGTTCGACGACCTGCGCGCGGCTCTCGGCGCGCGCGATTGGACCGAGCTGGGCCGCGGCGACGGTGACGATGCGGGTCATTTCGGTGCGAAGTGATGTGTGGTCTTGGTCAGTGCGCCCGCCGGTCAGCAACGGCCGAATCCCGACACGCGACCCTCACCCCTGCCCCTCTCCCGGAGGGAGAGGGTGGCCGCGCACCGGCCGGGTGAGGGCAAGCGGCTGCGCTCGCGGGTGCATGCATCGCCATCCGAATCCGCCGCGCCATCACTGGCTCGCCAATTCCAGCAGGGTATGCAGCAGCACGTCGGCGCCGGCGGCCAGATGCTCGGGCTTCGTGTCCTCGGCCGGGTTGTGGCTGATGCCCTTGATCGAAGGCACGAAGATCATCGCGGTCGGCGCGATGCGCGCGATCATCTGCGCGTCGTGGCCGGCGCCGGAAGTCATCGGCCGGCACGAGTGCCCGAGCCGCCGCGCGGTGCGCGCGATCAGGTCGGCCACGCCCTTGTCGAACAGCACCGGCTCGAAGCGCGCGAGCGAGCGCGTTTCGATCTTCACGCCCTCGTCGGCGGAGAGCCGCTCCAGAAACGCCGCGAAGCGCCGCTCGGCCTCCTGCAGGAGGGACTCGTCGGTGTTGCGTAGGTCGACCGTGACCTTCGCACGCGCGGCGATCACGTTGATCAGGTTCGGGTGCAGGTCGATCTTGCCCATCGTGGCGACCTGGTTTCCGCCCATTTCGCGCGCAAGCTGCCGCAGGAAGTGCCCGATCGCCGCCGCGCAGTAGCCGGCGTCGTGGCGCAGCCGCATCGGTGTCGTGCCAGCGTGGTTCGACTGGCCAACGATCGTCACCTCCTGCCACGAGATGCCCTGCAGGTTCTCGACCGCGCCGATCGTCACGCCTTCGATGTCTAGCACCGGTCCCTGCTCGATGTGCAGCTCGACGTAAGCGTGCGGGCGATACAGCGGCACCGGCGCGTCGCCGAGATAGCCGATGCGCTTCAGCTCGTCCTGGAAGCGTTTGCCGTCGATGCCGCGCGTGTCGTACAGCTCGTGCAACGGCAAACCGCCGACGTAGGCGAGCGAGCCCGCCATGTCCGGATGGAAGCGCGCACCTTCTTCGTCGGTGAAGACCGCGACGACCAGCGGCCGGCGCGTCACAACGCCCGCGTCGTTCAGCGTGCGCACGACCTCGAGGCCGCCCAACACGCCGAGGCAACCGTCGAAGCGCCCGCCGGTGCGCACCGTGTCGATGTGCGAGCCGGTCATCACCGGCGCGATGTCCTCGCGGCCGGCGCGCAGGCCGAAGATGTTGCCGATCGGATCGATTCGCACGTCGAGCCCGAGCGCGCGCATCCACTTCACGACGAGGTCGCGGCCCGCGCGGTCCTCGTCGGTCAGCGCGAGCCGGCAGCACGAACCGTCTTCGGTACGGCCGATCGCGGCCAGTTCGTCGATCGACGCCAGCAGCCGCGACGGGTTGATTCGAAGTTGTTCCGCTTTCATGCGAGCACCTCCTCGGCCGAGCGGCCGACGACTTCGCGATAGATCGCCGGATCCGTGTCGCCTTCGGATCCGAGCAGCAGCACGCGCGAGCTCGCATCGAGCGCGAGCGTGCGCCGAATGTCAGGATCATCGCGCGCGGCGAGCAGCGCGGCGAGCCCCGCGCCGCCGGTCTCTCCGGCGACGACCGGCGCATCGCCCGCGGCCGGTTGCGAGAGCCGCCGCACCGCCTCGAGCGCGTACGCGTCGTCGACCGCGACCGCGGCGTTGGCGCCGCCGCGCAGAATCTCCCACGCGAGTTCGGAGACTTCGCCGCAGGCGAGCCCGGCCATCACCGTGTCGAGATCCCCGCCGACGGCGACCGGCCGTCCCGCCTCGAGGCTGCGATAGACGCAGTCCGCGTGCGTCGGCTCGACGACCGCGAAGAAGGGCCGCCGCGCACCCCAGCGCAGCCAGAAGTCCGCGCAGATCGCTGCGGCGAGCGCGCCGACGCCCGCCTGCGCGAACACATGCGTCGGCGGCTCGCCGTGCAGTTGCAGCGCGATCTCATGCGCCATCACACCGTAGCCGTGCATCACGTCGAGCGGGATGTCGCGGTAGCCGGGATACGAAGTGTCGGACACGACGGTCCAGCCGTTGGCCGCCGCGGTCGCCGCAGCGTGGCGAACGGCGTCGTCGTAGTTGCCCTTGACTTCGCGCACCTGCGCGCAGTACCTGGCGATCGCGTCGCGCCGGCCCTGGCTGACGTGTTCGTGCACGAAGATCACGCAGTTGCAGCCGAAAAGCTGCGCGCCCCACGCGACAGAGCGGCCGTGATTGCCGTCGGTCGCGCAGGTGACCGTCGCTGCGCGGACGATGGGCGCGAACTCGCCCGACAGCAGTTGCTTCGATGTGACGTCGTTGCGTCCGGTCGCGGCGGCGATGCGCTGCTTCAGCACGTTCGCCACCGCGTACGCGCCGCCGAGCGCCTTGAAGCTCTTCAGCCCGAAGCGGCCGCGCTCGTCCTTGTAGTCGATCCGCGCGAGCCCCAGCGAACGCGCCAACCCGTCGAGCCGCACGAGCGGCGTGGCCGCATAGCCGGGCCAGCTCGAGATCTCGGCGAACGCCGCGTCGAAGCCCGCCCGGTTCAGCGTCTGCGAGCGCACCGCCCCGTAGGCTTCCTCGGCCGGCGCGGCGGCGGGGTTGCGCAACGCGCGCGCGCGTTCGTTCATGCGATGGCTTCCTGCTTCAGCATCGCGACCGGCTGCCGCAAGTGGCAGGCGACGAGCTGCCCCGGTGCGACTTCCTTCAGGACCGGCTCTTCGACCTTGCAGCGCGCCTCGACGTACGGACAGCGCGTGTGGAAGCGGCAGCCCGAAGGCGGGTTGATCGGGCTCGGCACGTCACCGGCCAGCACGCGGCGCTTTCTGCGCGCGGTCGGGTCCGGCACCGGCACCGCTTCGAGCAGCGCTTCGGTGTACGGGTGCTGCGGACGCGTGAAGATCGCGCGCTTGTCGGCGATCTCGACGACCTTGCCGAGATACATCACCGCGACGCGATGGCTGATGTGCTCGACGACCGCCAGATCGTGCGCGATGAACAGGTACGACAGCCTGAACTCCTGCTGCAGATCCATCAACAGGTTGATCGCCTGCGCCTGCACCGATACGTCGAGCGCGGACACCGGCTCGTCGCAGACGATCAGCTTCGGCCGCACCGACAGCGCGCGCGCGATGCCGAGCCGCTGGCGCTGCCCGCCGGAGAACTCGAACGGGTACTTGACCATCTGGTCGGGCCGCAGGCCGACCCGCTCGAACAGCCCGGCGACGCGCTCGCGCATCTGCGCCTGCGGCAACGCGTCGTAGTTGCGGATCGGCTCGGCGACGATGTCGGCCGCGCGCATCCGCGGGTTCAGCGACGAATACGGGTCCTGGAAAACCGCCTGCAGTTCGCGCCTGACCGGCCGCATTTCGCTTTGGCTCAACCGGCTGATGTCGCGGCCGCGCCAGAGGATCGTTCCGCCGGTCGGATCCTGCAGCCGCAGGATCAGCTTGCCGGTCGTCGACTTGCCGCAGCCGGACTCGCCGACGAGCCCGAGCGTTTCGCCGCTCGCGATCGAGAAGCTCACGCCGTCGACCGCGCGCACCTTCGCGCCGCCGCCGAACAGGCCCTGCTGCGTCGGGTAGTGCTTGACGAGGTCGCGCACCTCGAGCAGCAGCTCGCGCGGCGCGTTCATGCGGCGGCCTCCGCGGCGCGTGTCGCTTCGGGCGCCGCGACCGGGTTCCAGCACGCCGCCCAGTGCGCGGCTTCGTGCTGTTCGAGCACCGGCACTTCGCGCCGGCAGCGCTCGGTCGCGTTCGGGCAGCGCGGTGCGAACAGACAACCGGGCACTTCCTCTTTCAGCGAAGGCACCATGCCCGGAATCTCGACCAGCCGCTTGCCGGTCTCCTCGACCGAGTCGCCCAGATGCGGCATCGAACCGAGCAGCCCGCGCGTGTACGGATGGCGCGGCGAAGCGAACAGCCGTTCAACCGGCGCTTCCTCGACCTTGCGGCCCGCGTACATCACGACGACGCGATGCGCCATCTCGGCGACGACGCCGAGGTCGTGCGTGATCAGGATGATCGACGCGCCGGTGTCCTCGCGCAGCTCGCGCATCAGCTCCAGGATCTGCGCCTGGATCGTCACGTCCAGCGCGGTGGTCGGCTCGTCGGCGATCAGCAGCCGCGGCCCGCACGCGAGCGCCATCGCGATCATCACGCGCTGGCGCATGCCGCCGGACAGCTCGTGCGGATACTGCTTGAGCCTTCTCTCGGGCTCTGGGATATGCACCTTGCGCAGCATCTCGGCCGCGCGCGCCGTCGCCTCCGCCTGGTTCATCCCGCGGTGGACGATCAGCGATTCGGCGATCTGCCGGCCGACCGTCAGCACCGGATTCAGCGAGGTCATCGGCTCCTGGAAGATCATCGAGATCGCGTTGCCGCGGATCTTGCGCATCTCCGGCTCGGGCAGCTCGACGAGGTTGCGGCCTTCGAACTCGATGCGGCCGGCGGCGATGCGCGCCGGCGGCGTCGGCAGCAGCCGCAGGATCGACAGCGAGGTGACGCTTTTGCCGCAGCCCGACTCGCCGACGACCGCAAGCGTCTCGCCCGGCGCAACGTCGAACGACACGCCGTCGACCGCGCGCACGACGCCGTCGCGCGTGTGAAAGTGCGTCTTCAGTCCGTCGATCCGCAGCAGGGGGGAGGACATCGGTTCACCGGACTCGACTCAGGGCCGGAAGAGCACGAAGGGGCGGAGGCGGGGTTTCGCGAAGCGCGAGCTTCGCGCCGCCGCAGCGGCGAGCGCGCCAGCGCGAGACTGGAACCGCCGAGCCCCCTCGTTCCCCTGAATGCGCATGCACGACGCGCGGTTCGCAGTCGAGATCGTCCATCGTCGCTCTTGATCTCGAAGCTACATCCGCCGCGCCAGCCGCGGGTCCAGCGCGTCGCGCATCCCGTCGCCGAGCAGGTTCACCGACAGCACCGTCAACGATAGGAAGATGCCGGGGAACAGCAGGATCGTCCCGGCGATCTGGATCAGGCTTCTCGCCTCGGCCATGATGTTGCCCCAGCTCGGGATGTTGGGGGGCGTGCCGGCGCCGATGAAGGACAGGATCGCCTCGGTGATCATCGCCGAAGCGCAGATGTAGGTCGCCTGCACCAGCAGCGGCGCGAGCGTGTTCGGCAGGATGTGCCGCAGCAGGATCGCCGGCAGCTTCGTGCCCGAGGCGACCGCCGCTTCGACGTACGGCTGCTCGCGCAGCGTCAGCACGAGCGAGCGCACCAGTCGCACGACGCGCGGAATTTCGGTGATCGTGATCGCGACGATCACGTTGCGCAGGCTCGCGGTGGTCAGCGCGATCAGCGCGATCGCCAGCAGCACCGACGGGATCGACATCAGCCCGTCCATCACGCGCATCACGACCGCGTCGAGCCAGCGCAGATAGCCGGTGACGAGCCCGATCGCCAACCCGATCACGGTCGCCAGCACCGCGACCGCGAGCCCGACCGCGAGCGACACGCGCGCGCCGTAGATCACGCGGCTGTACACGTCGCGGCCGAGCATGTCGGTGCCGAACCAGTACTCGGCCGACGGCGGCTTGAGCCTGCGGATCGGCGACACCGCGAGCGGATCGGTCGTTCCGAGCCAGGGTGCCAGCAGCGCGATCAACACCATCGTGGCGAGCACGATTGCGCCGGCGATCGCGGTCGGATGCCGGCGGAACGCATCGCGGACGAAGCGCCAGGTCGGCGACGCCGACTTCGGCACGGGGATCGCGATCGCGGCCATCTCAGTAGCGGATGCGCGGGTCGAACAGCGAATAGCTCAGGTCGACCAGCAGGTTGACGAGCACGTACACCGCGGAGAACAGCAGCGTGATGCCCTGGATGATCGGATAGTCGCGGCGCAGGATCGCGTCGACCGTCAGCCGCCCGAGCCCCGGGATCGCGAACACGGTCTCGGTGACGACCACGCCGCCGATCAGCAGCGCCACGCCGATGCCGATGACGGTGACGATCGGCACCGCGGCGTTCTTCAGCGCGTG
>CAZIJU010000031.1:0-34721 GCA_964539745.1 uncultured Burkholderiaceae bacterium
GGCACCGCGATCAGCATCGTCGCGTACATGAAGAACAGCTGGCCGGTCACCGGCATGCCGGTCGTAAACATGTGGTGCGCCCAGACGATGAACGACAGGATCGCGATCGAGGCGGTCGCGTAGACCATCGACGCGTAGCCGAACAGCGGCTTGCGCGCGAACACCGGCACGATCTGGCTGATGATGCCGAATGCCGGCAGGATCATGATGTACACCTCGGGATGCCCGAAGAACCAGAAGATGTGCTGGTACATCACCGGGTCGCCGCCGCCCGCGGCGTTGAAGAAGCTGGTGCCGAAATGGCGGTCGGTCAGCGTCATCGTGATCGCGCCCGCAAGCACCGGCATCACCGCGATCAGCAGGTAGGCGGTGATCAGCCAGGTCCAGCAGAACATCGGCATCCTCATCAGCGTCATTCCGGGCGCGCGCATGTTCAGGATCGTGGTGATGATGTTGATCGATCCCATGATCGAACTGGCGCCCATGATGTGCAGCGCGAAGATCGCCATGTCCATGCCGGGGCCCATCTGCACCGTCAGCGGCGCGTACAGCGTCCAGCCGGCCGCCGTGGCGCCGCCCGGAACGAAGAACGAAGCGACGATCAGCAGCGCCGCCGGCGGCAGCAGCCAGAAGCTGAAGTTGTTCATCCGCGCGAACGCCATGTCGGGCGCCCCGATCTGCAGCGGAATCATCCAGTTCGCGAACCCGACGAAGGCCGGCATGATCGCGCCGAACACCATGATCACGCCGTGCATCGTCGTGAGCTGATTGAAGAACTCCGGCGCGAACACCTGCAAGCCCGGCTGGAACAGCTCGGTGCGGATGGCCAGCGCCAGCACGCCGCCGACGAGGAACATCGTGAACGAGAACCACAGGTACATCGTGCCGATGTCCTTGTGGTTCGTCGCGTACAGCCAGCGACGCCAGCCATGCGGATGATCGTGCGCGTGGTCGTCGTGCGCGTGGCCGGCGATCCGGTCGGGGGTGACTGCGCTCATGCGGGCTCCTTGATTGCCTTGATGCGGACTGCCTTGATGCGATTGTCTCGTGCGTGACGGCTCAGCGTGCCGTAATCCCCGCTTGCGCGGGGATGACGCATTCGCAGCCGTTCGCTGTGACGCTGCGCGTCGGGCTCATGGGCGAACGTGTCACTTGCGGGCGGCCTTGAACTCGGCGGGCTGAACCGCCGCGCCCGCCTTGTTGCCCCAGGCGTTTTTCACGTAAGTCGCCACGGCGGCCAGTTCGACGTCGGACAACCCTTTCCACGACGGCATCGCACCCTTGCCGTTGAGCAGAATCGCGATCTGCTGCGGCGTATTCATCACCACCGCGCTGCCGTCGAGAGGCGGGAACGCCCCTTTGACTCCCTGGCCGCTGGCCTGGTGGCACGCCTGGCAGTTGGCCGCATACACTTTCGCGCCTCGCTCTTGCAGCTCGGCCAGCGTCCAGGCCTTGTTCGGATCGTCGGCGGCCGCGGCCATCGCCGCTTTCTTTTCGGCGACCCACTTCGTGTAGTCCTCCTGCGAGACGACCCGCACAACGATCGGCATGAACGCATGGTCGCGGCCGCACAGTTCGGCGCACTGGCCGCGATACGTTCCAACCTGCTCGGCGCGGAACCATGTGTCGCGCACGAAGCCGGGGATCGCGTCCTGCTTGACGCCGAAGGCCGGGACGTACCACGCGTGGATCACGTCGTTGGCTGTCGTGATCACGCGCACCTTCTTGCCGACCGGCACGACCAGCTCGTTGTCGACTTCGATCAAGTAGGTGTTCGACTTCGGCGCGCGCCCCTCGATCTGATCGCGCGGCGTGGCCAGTGTCGACAGGAACGAGATGCCCTCGCCCTCGCCCTTCAGGTAGTCGTAGCCCCACTTCCACTGGTAGCCGGTGACCTTGATCGTCAGGTCCGCGTTGGTCGTGTCCTTCATCGCGACGACCGTCTTCGTCGCCGGCAGCGCCATGCCGATCACGATCAGGAAAGGAATCACGGTCCACACGATCTCGACCTTCGTGCTCTCGTGGAAGTCGGCCGGCTGCGCGCCCCTCGACTTCCGGTGCGCCCAGATCGAGTAGAACATGACGCCGAAGACGACGACGAAGATCACGCCGCAGATCGCCAGCATCATCCAGTGCAGCCAGTGGATGTCGCGCGCGATCTGCGTGACCGGCGGCGCGAGGTTGTACTTGCTTTGTATCGCGCCCGCGCTGCCGGCGGCCGCCAGTGCGATCGCGGCGACAGCCGCCCGGAGATTCGTCAGCTTGGAGTGGCCAGTTCTTCTCATCGCGTTTCCTGCACCGGCTTGCGCCGCGTGTTGTCCCCCGTCTCAAACCCCGGCCGCCGCGGCCGTCCGCAGCGCCTGCCTCAATTCCTGCGCCAGTGCGGCCCGCCGCGCTCGCGTCAGATGGCGTCCGACCTCGACGCGCGCGCCGTGCGCAGCCAGGTACACGCGCTCACCGTCAGACTCGACGCGCGTCCACGCCGACCATGCGCGCCACTCGGTCGCGCGCGCCGCCTCGATGCGGCACACCGCCACGACGCCGTCGCGTAGCTCGATGCGTTCGTAGTCGGCGGCGTGCCGCCCGTAGACGAGGAAGGCCGCCGCCACCGCGAGCAGTTCCAGCCCGACGAAGGGCAGCACGAGCCACAGACCATGCGCCGCAAACGCGACACCGAAGGCGAACGACAACGCGACGAGCGACGCGAAGACCAACGCAAGCTGCCGCGGACTCGCGGAGCAGTTGCGCTTGATCATCCAGCAGGTGGCGTGCTCGTTCATCGACGACGCTGTTGACCGACCCGGCGACGAGCTCAATGCTGCGGCGCCGTCTCGAATAGAACGGGGTCGCGATCAGCGACCCCGGCGCGAATCGCGGCGGATTATAGGGGCAGCGGGAAAACCCCAGCAAGCCGCGGCGGACTTGCGCAACGGCATTCGTCACAAGCTCCGCACCGCCTCGTTCTCGCGGTATGCGCAGCGGTATTGCGCGGCCGCACCATTCTTTGTGTCGCAGATCACACGACGGTCCGGGCATCGCATCAGCGTCTGCGCGACGCCAGTTCCGCTCGCAGGCGCTCGAGCGGAACGCTCGTCGCGCCGGGCGCGCGCGGCTGCGGCTTCCACGCGTGACCGTAGGCGATCTCGAACGTCAGCGCGATCCGCCCCGCGTCGTCGCGCTGCGCGTCGAGCGCCTCGATCAGCGCGTGGGCCTGCCGCGTCGACACGAGGCTTCCGCGCCGGTCGTCGCGCGGATTTCCGCCGAGCGCCCGGACTTCCTGCAGCAGCGCCCGCGGCGACGCGTACGTCAGCGTCAGAACCTCGACGTCCATCACCGGCGCGGCAAATCCGGAAGCGACCAGCATGTCGCCGAAGTCGTGCATGTCGACGAAGGGCAGCGGCCGCGCGTCGGGCAGCGCCGCCGCGCAGGCGGCGCGAAGCTGTTTGAGCGTATCGGGACCGAAGCAGCTGAACATCAGCAGGCCGTCGGTGCGCAGCACGCGCTTCCATTCGGGAAACACCGTGTGCGGGGCCGGGTGCCAGTGCAGCATGAGATTGGAGAACACCAGTTCGATCGTCGCGTCAGCGAACGGCAGCGCGCCGGCTTCCGCGCAGACGCGAAACGCCCGCGGCGGTCGCAACCATTGCGCGATGCGCCCCCCGTGCGGCGCCGCCCCGCGCAGCATCGCGAGCGAAAGATCGACGCCGATCCAGACCGCGCCGGGATATCGCGCGAGCAGCGCATCGCGCGTGCCGCCGGCGCCGCAGCCGATGTCGGCGATGCGCCTTGGCGCGAGCTTCACGTAGTCGAGCCGCTCGAGCAGCCGGCGCCCGACCTCGCGCGCCAGCGCGTCGTGCGCGCAGAAGCGTGCGGCGCGCCGGTCGAACTGTCGCCGCACGGTGTCCGCGCGCGCCGGCATCCGCTTCGGGTCGACGAGCGTGGGCGACAGTTCAGAGGTTCCCGGATCGAGCGACATGATGCGATGATGCCAGCGGGTTCCACCCGCCGCGCGCCCCGATATGCTGCGCGCCGAGCACCGAATTGCCGCCGTGTTCCGCACCTTCGCCTCGGTACTGCACCGTGGGTTCGCGCACCGCTGCGCGGTGTGCGGCATCGCACCCGGCGCGCCCGTGTGCGCCGGGTGCGCGGACGACTTCTTTCCGGCAGGTCTGCCCCGCTGCGCACAGTGCGCGCTGCGCCTAGCGCAAACCGGTGACGCAATCCTGTGCGGGCGCTGCCTGCGCGAGCCGCCGCGCTACGACGCCACGTTCGCGCTCGCCGACTACATGCCGCCTGTCGACGGCATGGTCATCGCGTTGAAGTTCCGCCATCGACTCGAACTGGCCCGCGTCTTCGGCGAGTTGCTCGCCGAGCGGCTGGGCGACAGGCTGCCGCGCGACGCGCTGCTGGCGCCGGTACCGCTCGCTTTCGAGCGGCACGCCGAACGCGGCTTCAACCAGGCGCGCGAGATCGCGCGCACCGTCGCGCGCCGGCTCGCGTTGCCGCTTGCGGCCGAAGCGCTCGTGCGGATCAAGCACGGCGCGCCGCAGGAAGCGCTGACGCGGGACGCGCGCCGACGCAACGTGCGCGGCGCCTTCGCCGCGCGCGCCGACGTGCACGGCCGCACGGTGGTCGTCGTCGACGACGTGATGACCAGCGGCGCCACGCTCGACGAGATCGCAACGGTGTTGAAACACGCCGGCGCGGCGCGCGTGCTGAACCTGGTCGTCGCGCGCACGCCCTGAGCGCGGCGGGCGGCTAGCATCGCGCGATGTTCCACGTCGTGCTCGTCGAACCCGAAATCCCGCCGAACACGGGCAACGTGATCAGGCTGTGCGCCAACACCGGCGCACAGCTTCATCTCGTGCAGCCGCTCGGCTTCGAACTGAGCGACAAGCAGCTTCGCCGCGCCGGCCTCGACTATCGCGAGTACGCGACCCTCAAGGTCCACGCGAGCTTCGATGCGCTGCTCGCTGCCGAGCGCCCCGATCCCGCCCGTATGTACGCGCTGACGACCAAGGCGCAACGGCGCTTCGCCGATGCCGCGTTCCGGCCCGGCGACTGGTTCTTCTTCGGTTCCGAAACGCGCGGCCTGGCGCCGGCGGTGCTCGAGCGCTTCGCGCGTGAACGGCTGGTGCGGCTGCCGATGCGTCCCGGCAACCGCAGCTTGAACCTGTCGAACGCCGTCGCGGTGGTCGTCTACGAAGCTTGGCGCCAGTGCGGCTACGCCGGCGGCGCCTGAGGACTACGTGCGCGTGAGATCGTCCGCGCCGATGCGCGCCGGCGCGCGCTGCGCAAGCCGTTCGAGGAGGGCTTCCGGCGTGACGTCGATCAGCAGCAGATCGCGGTGCTCGGCGCGGATGAATCCTTCGGCGGCGCCGTGTCGCAGGAACGCGAGAAGGTGGTCGAAGTAGCCCTCGACGTTGAGCAGGCCGACCGGCTTGGCCTGAAGCTCGAGCTGCAGCCAGGTCACCATCTCGAACATCTCTTCGAACGTGCCGTAGCCCCCCGGCAGCACGACGAAGGCATCGGCGCGCTCGGCCATCGTCCGCTTGCGCTCGTGCATCGACGCGACGACGAGCAACTCGTCGAGGTTCTGGTGCGCGACCTCCGGCCGCATCAGATGCTGCGGAATCACGCCGACGACGCGCCCGCCGGCGGCGAGCGCCGCATCGGCGAGCGCGCCCATCATGCCGACATGGCCGCCGCCGTAGATCGTCGTGCTGCCCTGCTGTGCGAGCCGCCGGCCGACAGCGCGCGCCGCCGCAACGTACGCCGGGCGCACGCCCGGCTGCGAACCGCAGAACACGCAGACCGAGCGCAGCGTCCTCATCCCGCGCCTTCGCGCTTGGGGTCGCGCGCGAGCAGTCGTTCGAGCGCGGCGCGCGGCGCAAGTCGCCCGTCGAGCACCGCGCACACCGCCTGCGTCAACGGCATCTCCACCCCCGCCTGCGCCGCGCGCGCCGCCACCGCCGGCGCCGACCACACGCCTTCGGCGACATGGCCGAGCGCGGCGAGCGCCTGCGCGAGCGGCAGTCCGCGGCCGAGCATCAGTCCGACCTTGCGGTTGCGCGACATCTCGCCGGTGCAGGTGAGGATCAAGTCGCCGACGCCCGTGAGCCCCATGAACGTCTCCGCGCGCGCGCCGAGCGCCACCCCAAGCCGCGTGATCTCGGCGAGCCCGCGCGTGATCAGCGCGGCGCGCGCGTTGTGGCCGAGGCCGAGCGCGTCGGCAATGCCGGTGGCGATCGCCATCACGTTCTTCACCGCACCGCCGACCTCCACGCCCACGACGTCGTCGGTCGAGTAGATGCGCAGCGCGCCGCCGTGGAAGACGCGGGTGACGATGTCGCAGAAACCCGCGCCGCCCGCCACCGTCAGCGCCGTCGGCAGTGCGCGCGCGACCTCCTCCGCGAAACTGGGCCCGGACAACGGGCCTGCCGACTCGCGCAAGCGCGCTTCGCCGAGTTCTTCGGCGACGATCTGGTGCGCGAGCCTGCCGCTGTCGCGCTCGAATCCCTTGCACAGCCAGACGATCGCGGCGCGCGGCGCAAGCGGCGCGAGCGCGCGCAGCGTGCCGCGCAGTGCGGCGGTCGGCGTGGCGATCGCCAGCAGGCCGTCGCCCGCGAACTCGGCGGCTCGCGCGAGGTCGTTTTCGATCGCGATCGAGTCGGGCAGTGCAATGCCCGGCAGGTAGCGCGCATTCTCGCGGCGCTGGCGCAGCGCTTCGGCCTGCGCCGCATCGCGCGCCCACAGCGCCACCGCGTGGCGTTGCCCGAGCGCGCAGGCGATCGCGGTGCCCCAGGCGCCTGCGCCCAGCACCGCGACCCGGGCCATCGGCTACTGCTTCGTCGCGGCGCCGGTCGGCACGACCAGTCCGGCACCGTGCTCGCGCGCGACGCGCTGCTGGTACATCGCCTCGAAATTGATTTCGGCGAGGTGGATCGGCGGCAGCCCCGTACGGTTGATCAGGTCGGCGATGTTGGCGCGCAGGTACGGATAGACGATGCCCGGGCAGACGATTCCGACGATCGCGTCGAACTGCTCGTTCGGAATGCCGCGCATCTCGAAGATGCCGCCCTGTTTTGCCTCGACGAGGAACAGCACCTTGTCCTTGATCCTCGCGGTGGTCGTCACGCGGACGATCACCTCGTAAATGCCGTCGAGGACCTTTTCGTGCGTGACCTCGAGCTGCACGTCGACCTGCGGCGCCTCCTGCTCGAGGAAGATCTGCGGCGCGTGTGGCAGCTCGAGCGAGGCATCCTTCAGATAGACGCGTTGCAGCTGGAACACGGGCGTTTGCGCGCTGGCTGCGCCGGCGGCGTTGCTGTTGTCGGCCATGGGAATCCTTTGAGAGAGCGCCGGCCGCCAACCCGGCCGGCGGCGGGTGGACGGTTCAGGCGGCGAGCAGCGACGCGAGCCGGCCTTCGCGATCCAGCGCCGACAGATCGTCGAACCCGCCGACATGCGTGTCGCCGATATAGATCTGCGGCACCGTGCGGCGGCCGGTCTTCTCGACCATCTCGTCGCGGCGCGCCGGGTCGAGGTCCACACGGATCTTCTCGATCACGGTAACGCCGCGCGCCTTCAGCAGCGCTTCGGCGCGCTGGCAGTAAGGGCAGACGGCGGTGCTGTACATCACTACCTTGGCTGTCATGCGGTCCTTTCGAGGCGCGCGTGCGCGGCGCGCGAAGTCACGAAGTCAGCTCCTGATCGGCAGTCCGGCTTCTTTCCACGCGGCGATTCCGCCGCCGAGTACGTAGACCTCGGCGAATCCCGCCGCGCGCAGCGCCGCGGCTGCACGTGTGGCCGACGTGCCGGTGTTGCATACGAGGATCACTGGCTTGTCCTTCTTCAGTTCCCCGGCGCGCTGCGCCACGCTTGCCAACGGGATGTTCTTCGCGTTCGGCAAGCTGCCCTTGCCGAACTCCTCGGGCGAGCGGGTATCGACGATCTGCGCATTCTTGCGGTTGATCAGTTGCGTGGCCTGCAACGTGGTCAGTGTGGGGCCGCCGGCGCGGTTGCGCACGAGCGGCCAGACGAGCATCGCGCCGCTCACGAAGGCGATCGCGATCAGGAAGACGTTGTCGATGAAAAACTGCACGAAGGAGTCCGGCGGCAAGTCAAGGGTGCGGATTATAAAATGGCGCGCGTTGCCGCCCGTCCGAAGCGCTTCTGCCCATGTACAAGCTCGTCCTTCTGCGCCACGGAGAAAGCCAGTGGAACCTGGAAAACCGTTTCACCGGCTGGACCGACGTCGATCTGACGGAAAACGGCCGGCGCGAGGCGCGCGCCGCGGGTGAGCTGCTGAAACGCGAAGGCTATGCCTTCGACATCGCGTACACGTCGGTGCTCAAGCGCGCGATCCGCACGCTGTGGATCGCACTCGACGCGATGGATCTGATGTGGCTGCCGATCGTGCATAGCTGGCGGCTGAACGAGCGGCACTACGGCGCGCTGCAGGGACTGAACAAGGCCGAAACCGCGGCGCGTTTCGGCGAGCAGCAGGTGCTTCTCTGGCGGCGCGCCTACGATGTCGCCCCCGCGCCGCTCAGCAGCGACGATCCGCGCTGGCCCGGCCGCGATCCGCGCTACAAGCACCTGAAGCCCGAGGAGATCCCCGCGACCGAATGCCTGAAGGACACGGTGGCGCGCGTCGTTCCGTTCTGGAAGGACTCGATCGCGCCGGCGGTGTCGCGTGGCCGACGCGTCCTCGTGGCCGCACACGGCAATTCGCTGCGCGCGTTGATCAAGTATCTCGACGGCATCTCCGACGACGACATCGTCGGCCTGAACATCCCGACCGCGCGGCCGCTCGTGTACGAACTGGACGAGGCGCTGCAGCCGATCCGGCACTACTACCTCGGCGACCCGGAAGAGATCGCGCGTGCCACGGCCGCGGTTGCGGCGCAGGGCAAGGCGGCGTCGCCGCCCCCGCGGCAAGGTTGAGACGCAAAGGGGGCTGCGCCCCCTTTCGAATTCCCAAACGGCGCGACGAACCTTGACCTTCTCCTTGCGGTGCGCGCTGATCGTCGGGCTCGCAGCGTTGCTGGCGGGCTTGCACACGGCCTACGCGCAGACCCGTTCGTCCGAAGCGAAGAAGCCTGCTGAGGCGGCAAAAAAGGCGCCGGCACGCAAGTCCGCGCCGCCCGCCGCCACGCCGCAGCAGCAACGCCGGCTCCAAGCCGAGCAGCGCGAGCTGCAAGCGCGGCTCGCGCAGCTGAAGAAGCAGCTCGCGCAGTCGGAAGCGACGCGCTCCGAGGCGGCCGACGCGCTGGCCGAGTCGGAGCGGGCGATTTCCGCGGTCAATCGGCGGCTGCGCGAGCTCGCGGCGTCGCGGCAGCAGCTCGAGCGCCAGATCGGCGCGCTGCAGGAGCGCAGCCGCGCGGTCAATGCCCGCCAGAGCGAACAGGAAAGGCAGCTCGCACTCGTGCTGAAGACCCAGTTTGCGCTGGCGCAGCGTAGTCCCTGGCACAGCCTCGTCGACGGCGAGAATCCGAACCGCGTGAGCCGCGATCTCGGCTACCTCGACTACGTCGCGCGTGCCCGCGCGCAGACGATCGACGAGCTGCGCGAGCGGCGCCAGGAGCTGGCGGAGCTGGAAGCCGAGTCGCGCGCCAAACAGGCCGAACTGGCGGCGATCGCCGAGGACGAGCGCGGCAACCGCGCGCAACTCGTCCGGCAGCAGGCCGCGCGCAGGCAGATGCTCGCCAAGCTCGCGCGGCAGATCGCCGAACAGCGGCAGTCGATCGCCACGCTCGAACGCGACGACCAGCGGCTCGCCGGGCTGATCGAGCACATCGGCAGGATCCTCGCCGAACAGGCGCGTCGCGCAGCGGAACGGGCGCGCCGTCAGGCGGCCGCACCCGCCTCGGCGCCGCGCGGCGCGCCGGCGGCGGAGCCGGAGCCGCCGGCCGCATCCGACTTCGCCCGCCTGCGGGGCAAGCTGCTGCTTCCGGTCAACGGCGAGATCACCGCGCGCTTCGGCAGTCCGCGGCGCACCGAAGCAGGCGTGGACGGGCCGCCCTGGAAGGGGGTGTTCATCCGTGCGGCCGAGGGCGCCGAGGTTCATGCCGCCGCCGCCGGTCGGGTCGTGTTCGCCGACTGGCTGCGCGGCTTCGGCAATCTGCTTATCCTCGACCATGGCGACGGCGCGATGACCGTGTACGGCAACAACGAAACGCTGCTGGCAAGCCCGGGCGAACGGGTCGAGGCCGGTGCGGTCATCGCGCAGGTAGGCAATACGGGCGGTAGCGCGGACCCGGGCCTATACTTTGAAATACGTCTGGGGGGCCGGCCTGTCGACCCCCTCAAATGGGTTGCGGCGCGCTAGTCTTGGATCCGTGACGAGCCGCATCCCCCAATTTTCCGGAGGCCGCATGAGCGGACGCTTGCGCAACTTTGGCCTGATCGGCGTCGGAGCCGTCGCCGGGGTCGCCATCAGCCTGGCGATTTCAGCGTACGCGTTCCGCGACATGCGCGGGCCGATCCCGCTTGAGGAGATCCGCCAGTTCACCGACGTGTTCGGCGCGATCAAGGCCAACTACGTCGAACCGGTCGACGACAAGAAGCTGATCAAGGAAGCGATCTCCGGCATGCTGACCGGGCTCGATCCGCATTCGGCCTTCCTCGACGCCGATGCCTTCAAGGATCTGCAAGTCGGCACGCAGGGCGAATTCGGCGGACTGGGCATCGAAGTCGGCGCCGAAGACGGTGCGGTGCGCGTGATCGCGCCGATCGACGACACGCCGGCGGCGCGCGCAGGCATCAAAAGCGGCGACCTGATCATCAAGATCGACGACAAGCTCACGCGCGGCATGACGCTGGCCGAAGCGGTGAAGCTGATGCGCGGCAAGAAGGGCACGTCGATCGTGCTGACGATCGCGCGCAAGGGCGAGCCCAAGCCGCTCGAGTTCAAGCTCGTGCGCGACGTGATCCGGGTGCAGTCGGTCCGCTCGCGCGTGATCGAACCCGGCTACGGTTTCGTCCGGATCTCGCAGTTCCAGGAGCGCACCGTCGAGGATCTGGTCAAGCACATCAACGATCTGTACAAGCAGGGGCCGCTGAAAGGACTGGTTCTGGACCTGCGCAACGACCCGGGCGGGCTGCTGCACGCGGCGGTTGGCGTGTCGGCCGCCTTCCTGCCGCCGAAGGCGCTGGTCGTTTCGACCGACGGCCGCACCGAGGATGCGCGCCGCCGCTTTATCGCCTCGCCCGAGGACTATCTGCGAACGCGCGGCGACGACGTGATCGCCAAGCTGCCGCGCGAGGTCAAGAGCGTGCCGATGGTCGTACTGGTGAACAATGCCAGCGCATCGGCCTCGGAAATCGTCGCCGGCGCATTGCAGGACCACAAGCGCGCAACCGTCATCGGCACGCAGACCTTCGGCAAAGGGTCGGTCCAGACGATCATCCCGCTGCGCATCGACGGAGACAACCCGGCCGCGATCAAGCTGACGACCGCGCGCTACTACACGCCAAGCGGCCGTTCGATCCAGGCCAAGGGCATCGCGCCGGATCTGCTGGTCGAAGACACGCCCGAAGGCAATTTCATCGGGTTCTCCGTCCGCGAAGCCGATCTCGTGCGACATCTCGAGGACAAGGCGGATGCGCAAAAGCCCGCGCCCCCGTCTCAGCCGGCACCCGGGGCGACGTCGCCGCACGGCACGCCGGGCGAAGCGCCCGCGCCGTCGCGCCGCTACGAGTTCGGCAGCGCCGACGACTTCCAGCTCAAACAGGCGATGAACCACCTGAAGGGGCTGCCGGTCGAGGTGGCCAAGACCCGAGAAAGCGTGGCCACCGCGAAGGACGCCGCGCCGAAGAAGTAGGCGCCCGGAACCTGCGCCGCGTTCGGGCCGCATAATGCGGCCCGATCTTTTTTGCGCCCGATGGACGACCGTCAGCTCCTGCGCTATTCGCGCCACATCCTGCTCGACGAAATCGGCGTCGAGGGGCAGGAACGCATCCGCGCGGCCTCGATGCTCGTGATCGGCGCCGGCGGGCTCGGCTCGCCGGCCGCGTATTACCTCGCGTCCGCCGGTGTCGCCAAGATCACGCTGGTCGACGGCGACACGGTCGATCTCACCAACCTGCAGCGACAGATCCTGCACACGACCGAGCGCATCGGCGCGCCGAAGGCCGAATCGGGCCGAACGACGCTCACGGCGATCAATCCGGACGTCGAGGTCGTTCCGGTCGTGCGCCGCGTCGACGCCGACGAACTCGACGCGCTTGCGCGCGACGCGACGATCGTGCTCGACTGCACAGACAACTTCGCCACCCGCCACGCCGTCAACCGCACCTGCGTCAGGCACCGCAAGCCGCTCGTGTCCGGTGCGGCGATCCGCTTCGACGGCCAGCTCGCGGTGTTCGACCTGCGCCGCTCAGACTCCCCGTGCTACGCGTGCCTGTTCCCCGAGGGCGAAGGCGAAGACGAGCTGTGCGCGATCATGGGCGTGTTCGCGCCGCTGACGGGCATCATCGGCACGCTGCAGGCCGCCGAGGCGCTAAAACTCGCCGCCGGCATCGGCGAACCGCTGAACGGCAAGCTGCTGATGCTCGACGCGCGCGACATGCAGTTCCGAACCGTACGCGTGCCGCGCGATCCGGGGTGCGCGGTGTGCGGTGCAACGCATCGAGGCTGAACACGGCGCCGTCGCGGCGACGACACCGTGTTGCCGAGCATCGGCGCTACACCATCGCTGAACGCCGGAGCAACTCGACCCCATGTCGCGGCCCGCGAATCGCAGCGAGCGCCTCCGGCGTATCGGACGCGCTTGCACCGCCGGGCACCGCCGCGTATTCCCCGCCGAGCAATGGCGTCGCTTCCACCTCGCCCGTGTCGGCAAAGGCTTGCTCGATTTGTTGCCAGCGCCTGAACAGACCCTCCTTCTCCCCTCTGGCAAATGAGACGACGGCGGTGAAGTTCAACGCGGCATGACCGAGTGCGGGCGCAGATTCGCCGGCGACAACGACGCGTTCGACCGGAGCGGCACGCACGACTCCGCCCGTGCTGGCGGTGGCGGACTTGGTCGCGTTGCGCGACGCAAGCGCTTGGTCGATCAGCGATCGCGTAAGAGAAGGCGCGCCTGTTACCCCATCACCGAACACGGATCCTGGCAACTTGCCCGCAGCGCTCCGATACTGGGTATCGGGAAGCGAAGCCTCCGCCAAACCGCCGGACCGACTCACGACCCCGGTTTGAATCGATAGGTCGTTCGGTTCGAGCCAGGGCGTGGCGCGCTTCGCCCTTTCGCCGGCCAACTGGAAGGATGTGTTCAGCAAGCTCAGCCTGTCCCACAGTCGCCACCAGATCGAGCGACCGCCTACGATCGAAGCCCCCGGAGCCGTTGGTTCGCCCGCGCGGAGATCGCCCTCGGTGGGGATAAACGCCGTGCGCCCAGTCTCGGGCACCGTGACTTGCAGCGCGCTCGACTCGACGGCGGCGCCGACCATCGAAGCGCCCATCGGATCGATCGGTGGCATTCCGCCTCCGGGAGGCGCGGAGGGGGGCAGCAGAAGCGCCGGTGGAACGGTCCAGTCGCCGATTGCCGGATCGCTCGCGTAGGCGGCATCGAACGCGTCAACGATCCGCCTGAAGTCAACTGCCAGCGACCCGGCGTCCGCGAAGTTCTCCGCATCGAACGGCGCGGCAGCGTTCAGCAGCAGCGTGCCCACGGTCTGGTTCTGCGATGAGGCGTACCACTCCGCGAACCGGACCGCATCGTCCGTTCCTGCGATCTTGAGCACGAGATCGTTGCTCTCGCGTGCCAGCCGAATGCTGTCGCCTGGAATGGCACCAAGTGCCAAGCGATCGCCGATCTCGCCTGATCCTCCGCCGATCGACGCAGCTTGGACCGTATCGCGGCCATCGCCGAGGTTAAAGATGACCGTGTCGCTCCCCGCACCCAGAGCGATCACGTCATCGCCCATTCCCCCAGCAATGACATCGTCGCCGGCTGCACCGATCAAGGTGTCGCCTTCGGTGCCGCCGACCAGCACGTCGTTACCGTCTCCGCCTTCCATGTAGTCCCAACCGGCACCGCCGCGGACAACATCGTTGCCGGTCCAGCCGAACAGCGCGTCGGAACCCGCCCCGCCATCGAGCGAATCATTGCCTTCGTCCCCATGCAAGCCGTCATCGCCGTCGCCGCCGATCAGCGCATCGTTGCCCGTCCATCCGTAGAGGGTGTCGTTGCCGGCGCCGCCGTCCAGCGCGTCGTTACCCCGGTCGCCGAACAAGCGGTCGGCGCCTGCCCCGCCCTGAAGCGTGTCATCGTCCTCCCAGCCGTACAGCGCATCGTCGCCGTCTCCGCCAAGCAGGGTGTCCCTACCGGCGTTTCCGTAGAGCGTGTCGTTGCCGGTGGCGCCGTCGATTACGTCATCCCCCTCGGCGCCGACCAGCAGGTCATTGCCGCCCAGGCCGTTCATCACAGACGGACCGCCGCCGGGCGCATACAGCGCATCGTCACCGGCGGTGCCGTCAAGCGTCGTTACTGTCGAAACGACTTCGGTCGATCCGTCCGCGTGCACGCGCCACACCGTGCCATCGGCAAACTCGACGCGATCGAGAACCGCGCCCGGCGACACCGGAGCGGATGCGGAGAACCAGCGCTCGAAGCTCACTGCATCGGTGCCCTTGACGTGAGCGAATACCAGCGAATCGCCCTGCCGCGACACCTGGATGTCTGCAGGAGCGATCCCTGCGCCGAACCGCAGCGTGTCGAACCCTTTCAGCGGCACGGGGATCGAGTGGTCTTCGGAGCGAGCAATGGCGCGCACATCTTCCGGTGTTTCAGCGAGCACGTAGTCGACGTAGCCCGGACCGGCTTCAGTCAGGTAGCCATCATCGGCAAACGGCTCGGGGCGAAAGCGCGGTGCCTCGTGCCAAACCGTGTCCCTGCCGTCGCCGAGATTGAACACATAGACATCGCTATCACGCGTGCCAAAGATCTGATCGTTGCCGGTTCCGCCGATGTACGTGTTGCCGTCGCTGTAAAACTCGTCCGCTCCACCGCCGAACGGGTAACCCAGCCAATCGTCGCCGCTTCCGCCGTCCAGAACGTCGGCTCCTTTTCCTCCGTGAAGCTGGTCGCTGCCAAGACCGCCCGCGAGCACGTCATTGCCGCGCCCACCAAGCAACTCGTCGGCCGAATCCGTTCCTTGGAGGCGATCGTTGCCCTCTCCGCCGTAGCCGCGCGTGACGTTCGTGAGCACATTGTCGAGGTCGATCGTGTTGAGATTCGTCGCCGGCGCCAGCGCAAACAAGTCGGCGCGGCTGAGCAGCGTTCCGTCGGCGAACTCGATCTGCTCGATGCCGAAGCCCTTCGGCATCTGCCGCGTGGGCATGGCCAGTTCGACCTGCTCGTCGTTGCCCCAGCGGACTACGAGGACCGGCAGTTCGACATCAAACGGGCGCAACGCATTGGGCAGCCAGTGACCAGCGTAGTAGTTTTCAAGTGACCGAAGCTCGACATCCTCGACCGAGACGCGCAGCACTCGCGTGGTCCACGAGAAACTCAGGTCCGCCGTGGAAACACCAGGCGGCAGAACGAGCGTGTCGATCGCCGCCGGGTCCGCGTTCAGATGCGCCTGAATCTGCGCCTCCGTCATATCCTGGATCAGGAGATCGCTGTTAAGCCCCGTCGGCAGAGGATCGCCGCGGTCGGCGATCAAGTCGCTCCCATCGCCTGCGAATCGGTAGTACCGATCGGAGCCAAAGTTTCCGTCCAACACGTCGTCGCCCGCGCCGCCGATGACCCAGTCGTCGGAAACGGTTCCGGTGATCCTGTCATTGCCGGCATTGCCGTACAACAGTGCCGGCTGATCGGTTCGCGCGAAGACCCCCGGGTCGGCAACGATCACGTCGTCGCCTTCGCCCGCATCGACGATGGCACCACCATAAACCGTGATGGCGTTGTTCGATGCTCCAGCGCTGACATCCTCCACGATGTGCCGCTCCAGGACGTGAACTTCGCTTTCCACATAGGTGTACGTCTGCGACTCATAGATCGTGACTTCGGTGAAAGTCGGGTACCCAATGCCGCTGTATCCCGGCGGAATCGGCGGAGGCGGCGTAGGAATCAAGATGATTCGTGGCACGAGCACCGTGCGTGTAGAGCTGGTGCTTGACAGCACCTGCTGGGAAGTCAACGTCTGCCAACCCTGCACGCTGAAGCTGGGTGAATCAGTGCTGCGGGACGGCAGGTCGAATTGTGCCGTCACATGCCGCGTCTCCTTCCCGGAGTAACGCTCGCGAATCTGCGTTGCACGCAGTGAACCGTCTTCCGCAGGAACGAAGCCCTGCCCCATTATCCCCGCCCGCCAGTTACGCCGCAGGTCGCGCAGAAACTCGGCGCGCGCGGCGCCGAAATCGGGTACCCCGACCCCGGCCGGCACAGCGGGTAGCGAGGCCAGAGCGCGTGTCTCGCCATCGGCCAGACGAACCGTCCAGTTGCCGGCGCTGGACGCATAGCCCTTGAGCAACGCACGATCCCAAGCCGAAGTCGCGATCTCGAGGTCGGCGCCACGGGCAGCCACCCTGATGTCCGACCAGCGAATGTCGCCACCAAAGCGGATTTCGCCGCCGTCGTCGACGATTTCGTCGAACCCGGATCCCAGGCCCACCCGATAGACATCGTGGCCAGCACCACCGATCAGCCGATCACGGCCCAATCCACCATCGAGCGTGTCGCCACCATCACCGCCATCGAGCACATCGTCGCCTGTATTGCCCAGCAACAGGTCCCCGCCCGCTTGTCCGAGCAGCATGTCGTTACCGGCTGCGCCATCAAGCGCATCGTCGCCGCCCGTCCCGGCGATGCGCTCGGCGCGTTCGCTGCCGGTATAGGTGATTGCGGGCGCACGTTGCAGCAGCGCCTCAATCGAAAGCGTCGTGTCGTCTACCACGACGGTGAAGTCGCCGCTGATGCCGTTGGCAATCGTCAACTCCGTGCCGTCCTGCCGCAGCACGACGTGCCCCTGCCCCGCTGCCGGTGTCACCGCCGTGACTGTCAAGCGGCTGAGGCTCCAGCCTTCCTCCAAGCGGATCGTGCTGCGGCCGTCGGTGTCTTCGACTAGGTCGGAGCTGCCGTCGAGGTCAACGTGGTAGACGTCGTCTCCAGCGCCGCCGTTCAGTTGATCGTTGCCCGTTCCGCCGCGAAGCGAGTCGTTGCCGTCGCCGCCAAGCAATTTATCGTCACCTTCGCCGCCCGACAGGACATCCTGACCCCCTTCGCCGAAGAGCCGGTCGCTACCGCTGCCGCCGGTGAGCGTGTCGTGGCCGGCGCCACCGAACAACGTGTCGTTGCCGGTTCCGCCGTCGAGATAGTCGCTTCCCGAGAATGCGTCCTGCACCGGGGTCCAGGGGGCGCCGTCGCCGTACAGGGTGTCGTCACCCACACCACCGTACAGAATGTCGCTCCCGCCTCCGCCCACCAGCAGGTCGTTGCCGCCATCGCCATGCAGTTCGTCGTCGCGATGGTTGGCACCGCCAAGCGTGTTGCCGTCGTCGTCGCCATAAAGCGAGTCGTTGTCGGCGCCGCCAAAGAGACGGTCCTCGCCGCCACCGCCTATCAGAACATCCGTTCCAGCCCCGCCATCGAGCGCATCGGCGCCATGGCGTTCGACCGGTGTATCAACGCCGTCGCCGTACAAGGTGTCTGCATCGTCGCCACCGAGAAGTCTGTCGTTCCCACCATCGCCGTAAAGCAAGTCGTTGCCGGCGCCGCCGTAAAGCGCGTCGTCGCCGTGATAGTCGGCAGCGACCCGATAATCGGGAACTGCGTCGCCGCGCAGCACATCCGCACCGGACCCTCCGTACAGGATGTCACTGCCGCCCAATCCTTCAACAACGTCATTGCCGTCCCCGCCATCGAGCACGTCCGAACCGTGCTCAGCCGGTGTGTACAGGTACTCGAGTTGCCCCAGATAGCCGACGACACCAATGTCGTCGCCGGAAAGCTGGTCATCGCCTTCTTCGCCGAAGACAATGTCGCTGCCCGGGCCGCCGCTGGCAGTATCGGCGCCACTTCCGAGATAGACGACGTCGTCGCCGCGGTCTGCGACCACGTAGTCACTGCCCGCGCCCGCGTCGATGACGTCGTTGCCATCGCCAGCGAACGCACCGCCCTGCAAGCCGACGTAGCCAAACCCGGTGCTGCCGCTGGTATACAGGACGTCGTCCGTGCTGAGCGCCGCGTACCAGTACAGACCCTCCGCAGCCCAGACGTACGTTGGTCCGCTCGGCAGCGTGACCCGGTCCTGCGGAGACCTTGGGAGCGTGAGCCCGTAGATGCCCCCACCTTGAATCACATCGTTGCCGTCTCCCCCCTTGATCCGATCTGATCCGGCGCCACCGATGACTACATCGTCACCCGTGCCGGCATCGAGGATGTCGTCGCCGGCGTTGCCCGCCAACGCGTCATTGCCGCCATTGCCATCGATGCGATCGTTGCCGGCGGTACCTCGCAGCATGTCCTGCGCCAGCGGATCGCTCGACTGGGCAACGAGGTTGTTAAACGCATCGAAGGCATAGGTACCGTCGGGCCTGACCAGCGGCACGCGGTCTCCGGAGATCGTTTGTGCCACGTCAGGAATCGGCGCAGGCGTGTCGTCGAGCGTGATGCCCAGCTGCCCCGGCTGGTAGCGGTCGATGGTGATCGTGTCGCTGCTGCCGGTGCGCAGCGCAAACAGCGTGCCGCTGGCCCCGGGCGTCGATGACGCCGGCGCAAACGCATAGGTCCACCCGCCGTCGGCGCTGACCCAGACGTTGTCTGCGACCTTGCGGCCTGCAGGCAGATCCTGCCCGCCATAGCGGATGCGCCCCAGCCCGTCCGAGTCGACGACGACGTCGTGGCCAAAGCCCACCTCGAAGTCGTAGGTGTCGAGGCCGCTGCCACCGAGCAGTTGGTCGTTGCCGGCACCGCCGTTCAAGGTGTCCTGCCCGTCGTTGCCTTCGAGGTAGTCCTCGCCCGCCTCCCCGCGCAGCTCGTCGTCACCGGCCATGCCGTACAAGCGGTCCCGCTCGGCGCCGCCGACGATCGCGAATTCGCCCTGGTCGCCGAAGTCGGAACCAAATGCGGCAATGCGCTTCGGCACGGTCGACGGCGTCGTCTGCCCCAACGGCAGCGCGTTGATCACTCGCTGCGTCGTGCCGCCCGCCTCGAAGTAGCGATACTCGACCTGCCAGGGCGACAAGCGCTGCTCGAGACCGATCGTGGCCGTGTCGGCCGTGTTGGCCTTGAGTACGGCGGCAAGCAGCTCCGCTCGGTCCTGCAGGTAGCGATCGGTGAAGTTACCGAGCCCGGCGGCGCGCTGATCCGCGGTCAAGGTGGAATCGGACTGCCATGCCGCGTAGTCCGTGTCGTGCGAAGCGATCCACACGGATTCGAGCGCCGCCTGCGCATCAGCCACGCCGGCCTTGGCTTTGATCGCGAACGGACTCAGTGTCTTCAGCGCGACGAAGTCGCCGAAATCGGTGCGGGCCGTGTTCGCCAGGGAGCCTGCGTTGGCAGCAGTCACCGGGCCGAGCGCGACCTTACCCGCCAATGCACCGAAATTGCCATCCGCGCGCAACCCATAGATCGCCGCATACAGCGCATCGCGGCTGACAGCCCCATTGCCCACCGGCAGCAGCGCCCCGTCGTTGTTCAACTGTCGCTGCAGCGCGTCGACCGTGCGCTCGAGGCTGGCGGCCGTGCCCAGCGCCGCTGTGCCAAGAAGCCGTTCGTAGTCTGAAACGCTTAGGGCAGGATCCAGTCGCGCCAGCAGCGCGTAGACGGCCAACGCGTCGGTCAGCACCATCTGGCTGTGATTCAGTGCGCCGGGGCGTGTGGCGATCGGTTCGTCACCCGTGGCCTGGTTCTCGATGGGCACATCGAGCGGACGCCCCGGGCGGCTATGCAGTCCGGCGATACCGCGCCACGACACCTCCGCGCCACTGGCACCATCGGCGATCACGTTTAGGGTCGGAACGCCGCTGGGCGCAACGCCCGTGGGAAGCGCGCCCCCGAGCTGCGCAAAGAAGTTTCTGTTCTGCGGCGAGTCGATGAACCCCGGCGCGTTGAAGGCAAACACCTGTCGGGCGTTGATAGGGAACAGTCCCGCGAACGCCAGCGCGAGATGGCCGCCGAGCGAGTGCCCCGTCACGTCCACGGCAGCCCCAGGTGAGATCAGCGGTGTGCTCGGACTGCCCAGATCATTGACGATCGATTCCGCAATCAGCGGATTCATCGGATCCGCGAGATCGACCCGATAGACCGTGATCGTCTCGCCCTGCCGATGCGTCAGCCGCTGCCAGGTGTTGTACAGCGCGGCGATCTGGTCGTAGCCGGCGCCGTTGATGGCGATGTTGGCGTCCGTGGGTACGAGGTCGCCGGCCTCCAGCGTGCCGCGGATCGCCACCGCCAGATTGCCGCTGGCATCGGCAAACACGGTGGCGCTGAAGCTCGTGGCGGTGTCGTTGATCTGCGCGACGATCGTGGGATAGCGGCGGGCGAATTCTTGGGCTTGTTTCGGCGACATGCCTTTGCCTTCAATGAGCAGCTCCGTGAGCTGAGTGGAGGTCGCGCCTGGTACCAGAGTCGCGTATGCAGCCAGGGCGAGCTGAGCACTGTCGAAGGTTCCCTCGGGATTCATTGTTGCTTCTCCTCAATCTCAAAGACGCTGCCAATCTGCGCATACCGGACCGCTGCACTTGGGCAGACGAACCTACTCGGATGCGCATAACTCGGGAAGTCTCCACCAGCTCGGGCGTAGGCCACCACACGTGCAACGACCTTTCCGCTCGTTCGATGGAGGATGATTTCTTCGTATCGAACGACACTTAGATTTCCCTCAACCAGCACTTCTTGCCGCAACCGTGAAAACGCCGGTGCATCAGGAGGCGACAAAGGCTCCGGGGCGACGCCCAAGTGGTCACCCGCCCGAGGCAACTTACTGGCCTCGACGGGCGTCAACTTCAATCTTTCAATCACAGTCACGCCTCCGTCCTGCTCGCACATTTTTTTTACTCGCCAGTCGTAGTACGCCTTGCGCGCCTCACAGCCGCCGATGCCCACGACAAGGATTGCCACCGGCGTTAGAACGACACCGGCGAGTACCTTGCCCAGCGCGCTCATGCGAAGCCCCTGGTCCTTGGCCCGCCAAGCGGATAGCCGGCGGCAGCGGCCGCGCTCACTGGTAACAGAATGCATGCGCCCGCACCGATGCCGTTGACGGCGATGTCGACATCGGTCGGCACCAAGTCTCCGGCCTCCAGCGTGCCGCGGATCGCCACCGCCAGATTGCCGCTGGCATCGGCAAACACGGTGGCGCTGAAGCTCGTGGCGGTGTCGTTGATCTGCGCGACGATCATGGGATAGCGAAGGGCGAACTCTTGGGTTTGGTAGGCCGACATGTTGTTGTTCGCCGTTAATACATCTAATTGATCGGCCGTTCTGCCCGGGAACAGGTTGGCGTACGCGGCGAGCGCTAGTTCTGAAGCGTTATAGGCAAGCTCGACCATTCTCATTCTCCTTGAAGGACAAAGATTTTCTGGCGATGGGCGAATCTCTCAGTAGCAGGTGGGCAGGTAAACGAACTCGGCGCTGCATGAGAGGGAAAGTCGCCACCCGATCTTGTGTAACTTGTGACTCGAGCGACGACCCTGTTGTCCGATCTGCGAACTACTGTTTCTACCCATTTGCGAAGGCTCGGGTGCCCCTGCTTGATGACCTCTGTTTGACGAGTGGAAAAGACGGGCGAGTCGGGATGCGCCAACTCCTTGGGCGGGATCGACACGTACCCACCGACCTTACCCAGTGCGTCGAGCTGCGATCGAGTCACGGAAACTTTGTCAAAGATCGCAACTCCGCCATCCTGCTCGCACATCTTCCGCACCTTCCAGTCGTAGTACGCCTTGCGCGCCTCGCAACCGCCGATGCCGGCGATCAAGAGTACGAACGGCGCCAGCAGCACGGCCGCCACGACCTTGATCAGCCGGTTCATCGGCAGACTCCCTGCGTATCCGTCATCGTTCCCTCCCAGCCGCGCGCGCAATCCGCTGCACGGGGCTCGACCGGCGCTGCATCACCGTCGCTCTGGTGTGGTTAACCTGCACCGTCACCCCGCGGTATCTGTGCACGCCCACCGCCCAGCGAATGCCCGGCGACGCTGATGCGGGACTTGTTGGCAACGCTCACGTCCGGCCGGTTCAGAACCGACCAGTAAAACGGCGCGGCCTGCAGGACCTGCGGCGAAACAACCCCCAGCGCCGCCGGCGCGTTGGCCGCCAGCCAGTCATTGTCGAGCACCGAATCGACATTGGTGCCCGCATAGGCAATGACGATCTCCCCGCTCACCCGATGCCGGAACACGCTGGCGGCAAAGCCGGTCACGGGATCGTCGCGCAGCAGTTCCAGTTCCTCCCAATCGCTCGGGGCCTTGATCTCGTTGGCGAGCGTCTTGCCATAAACCGCCGCCGACAGACGTGCGTAGTCGTTCCTACTTGCCATCGCCTCCTCCCTTTAGTGTCGAGTCACGATTGCCGAACAGTGCCTGTTGATGCCTTCCCAATCCCGGTCATCGACGGTGATGACCAGATACTTGTTGGCGATGCGCTCCGCCGTCGAATTCCAGCGCTCGCGCTCGGCTTCGGTGACCACGCCGCTGGCGGGCACGCCCTGGTCCAGGATGAGCAGATTGGCCGGCTTGCCAAAGAAGCGCGGCTCCACCGCCCGGTACGTCCAGCCGCCGTCGACATACTCGAACTGGATGTAATCCGGCCGCGGCTTGCCGTACTTGACGAACTCCTCGCAGTACAGCGGCGAGGCGATCAGAATCCAGCGCACAGCCCCGCTGCCGGGCTCCAGCCGAATCAGGCTCAGGCGATCGACGGTGTCGAAGCGCACACCGTCAGGCAGTCGCAGGCCATTGCGCCGTGTCTGCCAGCCGACATGCGCCGGCCACTCGTGCCAGACCTTGACCAACTTCTTGTGCCGCCGGATCTCGATGCGCGTGCCATCCTCGAACACGATGAACTCGCGCCAGCTCCGCCGCTCGGTGCCCCAGACGAACACCAGCCACAGCACCAGCAGCGTGACGGCCAGCAGCAGCACCCCCAGCACCGTCAGACAGCCCCGGCGCCGCCGCTTCGGCGGCGAAGACGCAGCGGCCGCTTCGGTCGTCATGGCCGCGCCGGTGCTTGCGACGTCGCCATCGCAGCGAGTCGTTCGCTGCGCGACCCTGCTTGCGGCGACCGAAGCCTGCGTTCGAGTCTCATCGCTCCCTCCCCGCCTCGCTCGAAACCCTTTGCACCGGACTCAGCAGATACTCCATCACCGTCCGGCGTCCCTGGTGAATCTCCACGGTGGCCGCCATTCCCGGTGCGAGCGGCAGGCGCCCTCCCGACGGTAGCGTCAGGTGTTGCGAGTCCAGCTCGATCACCGCCTTGTAGGTGAGCGGCGGTGTGACGTGCGGCGCGCCGGTGGCCTTGGCTGCAGCCTCCGGCTCCTGCGCATCGGCGCTCAGTTGCACCACCCGGCCTTCGAGCAGCCCGTACTTCTGGAACGGATACGCCGCGAGCTTCAGCTTCACGCGCTGGCCGATCTCGACGAAGCCCACGTCCTCGTTGGCCAGCGCCGCTTCGGCGCGCAGCGCATCGCCCTTCGGGACGACGTGCAGCAGCGCGGTGCCCGGCTGCACCACCGCGCCCGGCGTGTGCGTGGCCAAGTTCTGCACGACGCCGTCCTGCGGGGCGCGGATCTCGAGCAACGCGGTACGGAAGCCGAGCTTGGCCTGCTCCTGCTGCAATCGCTCGACGATGGCCTGCGCCTCGACCCGCTCGGTGAGCAACTGGCTGCGGAAGTTGGAGCGAAGCTGATTGATGCGTTGCTCGGCCTGCGCGATGGCCGCATCGAGCGCGTGCAGCGTGGCTTCCTGGGCTTTCAAGTCCTGTTCGCGCTCGATCGCTTCGCGCCGCTTGTCGTTGGCCATCAGTTCGCCGACGAAGCCCTCTTTGTGCAGCCTGGCGAAGCTCTCCGCGCTCTGGCGCAGCACCGGCAGCGTGGTGTGCAGCTTGTCGCGGATCTGCTGAGCGGCGAGCCGCTCGCTGCGGGCGCGCATGGCGGCTTGCTCCTCCTGCAGCACGGCGTCGGCGAGCGCCTGCCGGCGGGCGAAGAACTGGGCGCTGACCTGGGCGAAGACGGCCGGCGGATCGCCGGGCTGGAGGTCCAGACTTCGGTTCGCAAGCGCCGCGTCGATGGCGCGCACGGTGATGCGTTTGAGGGCGAGCTCGTGCGCGATCTGGCCGGCGTCGGCACCGGTGAGGGTGGCGTCCATGCGCAGCAGCGGCTGGCCGGCCGATACATGATCGCCGTCGCGCACGAGGATTTCGCGCACGATGCCGGCGTCGGCCGCCTGCACGATCTTCACCTGCGAGGCGGGCACGAGCTTGCCGGGGGCGACCGCGACGATGTCGAGCTTCGCCGTCAACGTCCAGGCGAGCAGCACGGCCACCAGCGCGAGCAGCGTCCATAGTGTCGCGCGCAGCGCGGCGCCGGGCGGGGTCGTGGTCAGTTGATGCAGCGAGACGCTGGGCGCGCTCATTGCGGCTCTCCCAAACGAACGACCCGATCGAGCTTCAGCGTGCCGATCGGCGCGTGCGTGATGAAGAGAATCGCCACCTGCCCGCGCAACGAGTCGATCGTGCTGGCGAAGCTCTCGGCGGTCGCGGCATCGAGGTTGGAGGTGGCCTCGTCGAAGATCAGCACCTTCGGTTGCTTGAGCAGCGCGCGGGCGATGGCGATCCGCTGGCGCTGCCCGCCCGACAGTCCCGCGCCGCGCTCGCCGATTTCGGTCTGGTAGCCCTGCGGAAGCTGCTCGATGACTTCGTGGATTTCCGCCATCCGGCAGGCGGTCACGACGTCTTCGAACGTCGCATGCGGATTGGCGAGCAGCAGGTTGTCGAGGATCGACCCCGAGAACAGCACCGTCTCCTGCGGCACCACGCCGAAGGTGGCGCGCAGCTCGTTGGCCGACAGATAGCGCGCATCGACCCCTTCGACGAGGATGGCCCCGCGCGTGGGCTGGTAGAAGCCCTGCAGCAGCCGCGCGAGCGTGGACTTGCCGCAGCCCGAGGGGCCCATCAGCGCGATGCATTCGCCGGCGCGGATCGTGAGGTTGAGGTCCTCGTACAGGAACGGGCGATCTTCGGCGTGGCGGAAGGCGAGGTAGCGGACTTCGATCAGTGCTCCACCCGCACCATTCCCCTCTCCTCCGCCCTCTCCCCGCGCACGGGGACAGGGAGCGAAACGATTCACGGAGCGCACCGGCACGAGGCTGTATGGCTCGGTGGGCGCATCCATCAGGTCGCCCAGCCGCGCCACCGCGAGCCGTGCCTGCTGGAACTGCTGCCACAGGCCCACCAGCCGCAGGATCGGCTGGCTGAGTTTTGACGCGAACATCTGGAACGCCACCAGCATGCCGACGGTGAACACCGCCTCAGGCGAGGCCGGCGGCGTCATTGCGATCCAGGCACCGACGACGAGGATCAGCAGCCCCATCGCCTGCTCGAGCGTGGTGGCGATGACGTTGTAGGTGTTGGCCACCTGTCTGGTCTCGAAGCCGGCCGCGAGGTACGCGGCCTGGTAATCGCCGAAGCGTCGCGTGAGGATCGGCTCCAGTTGCAGCGACTTCACGGTGTCCATGCCGGCGACGTATTCGGTGAGAAAGCCCTGGTTGCGCGCGCCGAGCAGGAACTCGCGATTGAGCTTGGCCTGGAACACCGGTGCAACCAGCAGGCTCGCAGTGACGATCAGCGCCAGGATGCCCAGCGCGATCGCCGTCAGCGGCACCGAGTAGCTGAACATGATCGCCAGACAAATCGACAGGAACGGCAGATCGAGGACGAGCGAGATCGCCGCCGAGGCGAGGAACTCGCGGATCGATTCGATGCCGGCGAGCCGCGCGGCGATCACACCCGTGGGCCGGTGCTGGAAGTAGCGCGGCGGCAGCTCGACGAGATGGCGGAAGACGGCGCTGGATAGCACCGCATCGATGCGCACGCCCGTGTGCAGAATCAGCCGCTGCCGGATCCAGGTGAACGCCGACGAGAACACCATGAAGATCGCCAGCCCGATACCGAGCGCGATCAATGTCGATTCGGTGCGGTGGACGACGACCTTGTCGATCACGGCCTGCGTCATCAGCGGCATGCCGAGCGCCAGCAACTGGATCGCCGCCGATGCAAGCAGCACGTCGCGCCAGAGGCGCTTGTGCTTGACGAGCTCCGGCACGAACCAGCGGAAGCCGAAGCGGGGGCGCTGCGCGGCGCTGTCGGGATCGGCCGGTTCGGCGACCCGGCGTGTCGTGACGATCAGCGGGCCGGCGACGCGCCGCCGGAACTCCGCCGGCGCAAGAACTGAAGGTATCGAATTGAGCGCCCGGAAGAAAACGATCTCGCGTCCGTCTGCGCGCACGATCAGGACGGGGCGAACACTTTCGTCTGCCGAAGGTCTCCCACCGTCAGCGGCCGACTGACGAACGAACGCGACAGACGCAGCCGACTCGCGCCTCAGTTCCGTGCATCGTTCGACTTCGAGCCCCAGCGCGCGCAGCGCGTCACAGAACGCGTGAGCGTCGTAAGGCGGAGCAAATCGTTGCAGTGCAAGTTGGGGGGCGAACGGAACGCCGTGAATCCCGCAAACGCTGCCGAGAAGCCAAACGAACTCGTCCGCTGATAGCAGCGGCGACTGCATGGGATGAGGCGTCGCGGCGACCAGGCGAGTTTCTTCGCCCGGATCCGGCGCGTCTCCACGTGGCGGCATGATTGTCCCCTCCCTTGGAAGCGTCGACGGGCGTCGCCTCCCAGTGTTTGTGGTCGCCGTGTACCGACAGCAGTTTTTGTTTCGGTCAATCAAATCATTGCGGACATGGTCAACCATGAATATTCACGTTTCGGCAGGCGCGCCGATTGCTTGCTGTGATGCCAGCGGTGCCTCGCGTACTTGAACAACGTGCGCCAAGTGCGCGTGGCTGCAACGGCAATCGAAAGATGGGCGGTTCGCGGCAAGACCACCACCGGGCGGAACGCCCGCATGTGCCTATCGAGTTCCGATCACGCGAATGCGCCAACGCCGGTGGCCTTGCAGCAGCGATACCTGAACTTGAGGGAGTTCGCGAAGAGGGTGTGAAGACCACCACCAAAAAAGGCAGGGCCCGCATTGGCGGGCCCTGTCTCGTCGCGAAAGGTCGGCTATGGGCTCAGTCGGTGCGCATATGAGTTCCTGGTTTCGCACTTGCCAGCAACAGTAATGCGAGCGTCAGCAGCGCGATCGTTTGCGGCTCCGGAATCTCGGCAGTGATGCGTATCCAACTGAGGTAGGAGTGCAGCAGGATGCCGCCACCCACGTCGCCGAAATCGCCTCTCGTCACGTCGCAAGGCAATCCCGGCGTGCAACCGATGCCGTCCGGTCCCCAGCGCACGTTGGCGCCGAAGGTGTTGTTGGCAGCGAGAAAATACTCGCCGGTCCACGAGCGGACGAACGACGGTCCGCCCGAGTCCCCACCGCCGAGATGCGTCTCGACGGTATTGCCCAGGTACGCCGAGCAGACACTTATTTCGGGAATGAGGCACCACGTGTCGCGGAAGAGCCCGTTCTTCGTGCCGTCGAAGTCGTAGTACCAGACTTCGCTCGGGCTACCAGGCGCAAAGTTCGCTTCGTCGTCGTTGTCGAACAAATCGTAGACGTTGCCGCCGACCCGCTTGACGAAGAAGTTCGGTGCGACCGTGTAGCCGTTGATGCCGTTGCCGCTCGTGCCATAGCCGACCATCGTGAACTCGGTGCCCGGTGCGATCTCTTCGTCGGCCAGGCGGTAGATCTGCACGGTGTCGGGCAGCGCCTGCGACAGACGGATGATCGCGAGATCGTCGTTGACGCAGCCGAACGTGCCGTCCGGGCAGATGCCGAAACCGTCGTAGTCCGGGTGGATCGTCACCTGGCTCGCGGTGATCAGGTCGGTCGCCGGGTTGAAGAACGGGTCGTCGTTGACGACGACGCGCACGTCGTTGCCCATCTGCGTGATGTCGATCACCTGGCCATTGTCGAGCGGGTCGACGCAGTGCGCCGCCGTCAGGACCATGAACGGCGAGATCGCCGTGCCGCTGCAGATGAAGCTCTGCTGCGGACCACCGGGCGGCGTATAGCGGATGTTGATGCTGACCACGCCGGTAAATGGCGACGTCGTGACGTTGGGATCGACCCGCGCCGCCGGGCTGTCGGGCGGCGCACCCGCCTGGATCATCGGCAGCAATTCGGCCTGCCCCGTGCCTTGCAGCGTTTGAATGACTGAGGCCAGCGCCAGCGCCGGCACGCCGAACAGAAGCGCTGCGACCGCTTTGGTGCATCGATTCATCTTGGCTCTCCCCCGGTGGAAGTCCGGACCGATGCAGCCTCGCAAGCAATGGGCATTCCTGCCGCGCTCAACGTGGGCAAGTCGTTGATCAAATGGGAATCGGCTCGAAAGGGATGAAGCCCCTTTCGAGTGGCTGTAAAGCGGAGCGACAGTGCCACTGAACGCGCATCGCGCGTTCATGTGGGCCAGCCGCGGACCCGCTGGCCGCTCTGGCTAGACGAGCAGCGCCGGAAGTTGCGCTTCGAGCCCTTCGGTCGGCAGCTTCCTGAATCCGGTCTTGGCGAAGCGGTGCCAGCGGCCGACGACGTAAGCGACGACGAGGTTCGCGCGCGCGGCGGGGTCGAACGATTCCGGCAGCTCCTTCTCGGTCATCGCCACGCGGAAGCTCTGTTTCAGCGATGCCTCGATGCGCTCGAAAAGCTGGTTCATGCGCTCCTGCAGGCGCTCGTTCTCGTTGACCAGTGCATCGCCGATCAGCACGCGCGTCATGCCACGGTTGGTCTGCGCGAAATCGAGCAGCATCATGACGATGCGCCGCACCTGTTTCAGCCCCGAGGTCTCCTTCGCCGAGATCTCGTTGATCAGTCCGAAGATCGTCGTCTCGATGAATTCGATCAGGCCCTCGAACATCTGCGCCTTGCTGGCGAAGTGCCGGTACAGCGCCGCTTCCGACACGTCGAGCTTGGCCGCCAGCGCCGCGGTCGTCACCTTTTCGCCCTTCGGATCTTCCAGCATCGCCGCGAGCGTCTGCAGGATCTGCAGCTTGCGGGCGCCGGGTCTTCGCTTGCCGGAGCCGGCCGGCGGCTTTTCTGCGGAACTGGCGGTTTCCATGGCGTGCTTCCGTGGGGACGGAAAATCTACCGGAAACTCGCGCGACGTGGGGAATTACTTCCGCAGAAAAGCAAGCCTTTTCGGAAGGTCCAGGACCGACCGCACGCGCAACGCGACGTAGTGCGGGCGCCACGGACGACGCACCCCGAAGGCGCCGTCGCGCCGCGCAACCAGCACGGTTCGCAGCCCGACCGCGCGCGCGGCCTTCAGGTTCGCCGGGCTGTCGTCGACGAGCACCGCGCGGTGCGCGGGGATGCGCTCGCGCGCGAGCATGTGCCGCAGCATCGAGCGCGACGGCTTGGGCCGGAAAGCGCCGTGCACGCGCATGCGCTCGATCGTGTAGCGCGCACCGACGTGCGGATGCAGCGCCAGCTCGCGCAGCACGGCGCGCGCGTAGCGGTCGGGCGCGTTGGTGAGCAGCACCTTGCGACCGGGCAGACGCGCGAACAGCCGCGCCAGTCCACGCTCGGCGCGCAGCAGCGCCGCCACGTCGAAGTCGTGCGTCTCGCGCAGGAAATGGTGCGGATCGACCGCATGGTGCCGCGCGAGCCCGAGCATCGTCGCGCCGTAGCGGCGCCAGTAGGCGAGCCGCAGTTGGTTCGCGGCGGATTCGTCGAGTTCGAGGTGTTTGACGACATACTCGGTCATGCGCCGGTCGATCGCGCCGAAGATCGCGTGCGACGCGTCGTGCAGCGTGTCGTCGAGGTCGAAGAACCAAACGAGGCGCGCGCCCGCCATCGTCGTCATCGACGCGCAGCGCTAGTGGCTGCGGATCATCGTGCCGACACCGGCGTCGGTGAGGATCTCCAGCAGCAGGCAGTGATCGACGCGGCCGTCGATGATGTGCACGGCGTTGACGCCGCTCTTCGCAGCCTCGAGCGCCGAGGCGATCTTCGGCAGCATGCCGCCGGAGATCGTTCCGTCGGCGGCGAGCTCGTCGATCTGCCGCGCGGTCAGTCCCGTGAGCAGCTGCCCGTTCTTGTCGAGCACGCCCGGCGTGTTGGTCAGCATCACGAGCTTTTCGGCCTTGAGGATCTCGGCGAGCTTGCCGGCGACCACGTCGGCATTGATGTTGTAGGTCGCCCCCTCGTCGTCGAAGCCGATCGGCGAGATCACCGGAATGAAGGCGTCTTCCTCGAGCGCCTTGACCACCGCCGGGTTGATCGCGTCGATTTCGCCGACCTGGCCGATGTCGTGCAGCTTGGTCGGGTCGTCGCGGTCCGGAATGCGCATCTTGCGCGCGCGGATCAGGCCCCCGTCCTTGCCCGTCAGCCCCACGGCCTGGCCGCCGAAGCGGTTGATCAGCGTGACCAGTTCGCCCTGCACCTCGCCGGCGAGCACCCACTCGACGACTTCCATCGTTTCGGCGTCGGTCACGCGCATGCCCTGCACGAAGGTCGACTTCTTGCCGACGCGCTCGAGCGCTTCGTCGATCTGCGGGCCGCCGCCGTGCACGACCACGGGGTTCATGCCGACGAGCTTCAGCAGCACGACGTCGTGCGCGAAGCTTTCCTTCAGCCGCTGGTCGATCATCGCGTTGCCGCCGTACTTGACGACGATCGTCTTGCCGTGGAAACGGCGGATGTAAGGCAGCGCCTCGGACAGGATGTCGGCCTTCAGCTCGGGCGGGATCTGGGCGCGGTTCATGCGGGTCTTCACAGGCGGTGCGGTGACGGCGCGCAGTGTATCGGACCGCGCCGCGCAAGCGGCGCGCACCGGCGCGTGCGCAGGCAGGCGTTTGCGCGCAGAATCCGCGTGCGGGTCCGCTGCGTTGCGACCCATCGCGATCAGGAAGAAACGATGCAACAGGAATTCGAGATCACCGGAATGCACTGCGGTGGCTGCGTGAACCGCGTCACCAAAGCGCTCAAGGCCGTGGCCGACGACGTCACCGTCACGCTCGATCCGCCGCGCGCGGTCTTCGGCGAACCCGTCGACCCGCAGGCGGTTCGCGCGGCCCTCGCCAAAGCGGGCGACTACACGGTGCGACCGCTGCGCTGAGCGACGCGCGCGCCGACCGATAGGGATCGGCGACCCCAACGGCGCAAGCGCCGGGATCGCCGGGCAACCGTTGCGGCTGCGCGCGATGCGCCGCGAAACCGCGGCGCATCGCGCCGGGGACCCGGCCTGTTGCGTGCCACGATGCGGGCGCTTGATCTTCGCCGGCACCCGGCCGCGCGCCGGTGCTATCTTGGATCCACGACGACGAGAGGCTGCGGTGGCGCGTCCGGTGCCGTATTGGGAACACTTCGAGCATGGCGCCGATATCGGCGTGCGCGGCGTCGGCCGCACGCTGGCGCAGGCTTTCGAGCAGGCCGCACTCGCGCTCGCCGCCGTGATCGCCGATCCGGCGACCGTCGCGGCGACGACGGCCGTCGACGTCACCTGCGAAGCGCCCGATGTCGAGCTGCTGCTCGCCGACTGGCTCAACGCGCTCGTCTACGAGATGCAGGTCAGAAAAATGCTGTTCGGCCGCTTCGAGGTCTCGATCGAAGGCACGCGGCTCGCCGCACGCGCCTGGGGCGAGGCGGTCGATGTCGCCCGGCACCGCCCGGCGGTCGAAGTCAAGGGCGCGACCTACACGCAGCTCGCGGTGCGGCAGCTCGAAGACGGGCGCTGGGTCGCGCAGTGCGTCGTCGACGTTTGACGGAGGCAGCCACGATGGATACCAGCAAGCTCGTACGCCGCTCCGAAAACGAATGGGTGATCGAGCCCGATTCCGATCCCCGCGCGCAGGGCATGCGCGTGCCGGGGGTGATCTTCGCGACCGAGACGCTCGTCCGCGAGATGGACGAGAAGGTCTACGAGCAGGTCGCCAACGTCGCCAAGCTGCCGGGCATCGTGGCGGCGTCCTACGCGATGCCGGACGCGCACTGGGGATACGGCTTTCCGATCGGCGGCGTAGCGGCGTTCGATCCGGAAGCGGGCGGCGTGGTTTCCGCCGGCGGGGTCGGCTTCGATATCTCGTGCGGGGTGCGCTGCCTGCACACGCAACTGAAATCCGCCGACATCGAATCCTGCAAGACGCAGCTGGCTGACGCGCTGTACGCGCGCATTCCGGCGGGCGTCGGGTCCACCGGAGCGATCCGGCTTTCGCCGAGCGAGATGGATAGCATGCTCGCCGGCGGCGCGCGCTGGGCGGTCGACCGCGGCTGGGGCAGTGCGGAAGACCTGGAACGGACCGAAGAGCGCGGCTGCATGGCCGGCGCGCGACCGGAGGCCGTTTCCGAGCACGCGAAGAAGCGACAGCGCGACGAAATGGGCACGCTCGGCTCGGGCAACCACTATCTGGAGGTGCAGCGTGTGGCCGAAGTGTTCGACGAGCGGATCGCGCGCGCCTTCGGGCTCGCGGTCGACGACGTGGTCGTCAGCATCCACTGCGGTTCGCGCGGGCTCGGCCACCAGATCGGAACCGAGTTCCTGCGATCGATGGCGGTCGAGGCCAAGGCGCACGGAATCGCGCTACCCGACCGCGAGCTCGCGTGCGCGCCGCTCGCGTCGGCGACCGGGCAAAACTACCTCGGCGCGATGCGCGCCGCGATCAACTGCGCGCTCGCCAACCGGCAAATCCTCACGCATCTGACACGGCAGGTGTTCGCCGACATCCTGCCGGCCGCGCGGCTGCCGCTGCTGTACGACGTCTCGCACAACACCTGCAAAGTCGAAGAGCACGTCGTCGATGGCCGCAAGCGAACCCTCTACGTGCACCGCAAAGGCGCAACCCGCGCTTTCGGCCCCGGCCATCCGGACCTGCCGGCCGCGCTGCGCGAAGTCGGCCAGCCGGTGCTGATCGGCGGCAGCATGGGCACCTGCTCGTACGTCCTTGCCGGCGTCGCGTCGCCCGCCGAGCGCGCGTTCGCCTCCGCCTGCCACGGCGCGGGACGCAGCATGAGCCGGCACGAAGCCACCCGCCGCTGGCACGGCCGGCAGGTCGTCGACGAGCTCGCGCACCGCGGCGTGCTGATTCGCAGCCCTTCGATGCGCGGCGTGGCCGAGGAAGCGCCCGGCGCGTACAAGGACGTGACCGCGGTCGTCGACGCCGCCGACGCGGCGGGGCTCGCGCGCAAGGTCGCCCGGCTCGATCCGATCATCTGCATCAAGGGCTGAGCCGATGGGCAGCGCGCGCGAAGGACTGCTCACCGACCTGTACGAGTTCGCGATGGCGCGCAGCTATCGCGTCGAAGGCATGGGCGAACGCGCGGTGTTCGAGCTGTTCATCCGCGCGCATCCGGGACGAAACTTCCTCGTCGCCGCGGGGCTCGAGCAGGCGCTCGATTACCTGGAAAACCTGCGCTTCGACGACGGCGATCTCGCCTTCCTGCGCAAGCAGGCCTTCGGCACGCCCGATTTCATCGACTGGCTGCGCGACTTCCGCTTCGCGGGCGACGTCGACGCCCTGCCCGAGGCAACGGTGTTCTTCGCAAACGAGCCCGTACTGCGCGTGGCCGCACCGCTGCCACAAGCGCAGCTCGTCGAGACGCGGTTGCTGAACCTCGTGCACTTCCAGACGCTGATCGCCTCGAAGGCGGTGCGCTGCGTGCTCGCCGCGCGCGGCCGGTCCGTGATCGACTATGGCCTGCGGCGCGCGCACGGCGCCGAGGCCGGCGTGCTCGCCGCGCGCGCGAGCTGGATCGCGGGCTTCGCCGGCACCGCCACGGTGGAGGCCGGTCGCGCGTTCGGGCTGCCGCTGTACGGCACGATGGCGCATTCGTTCGTGCAGGCGCACGGCGACGAGACCGCGGCCTTCCTCGCGTTCGCGCGCGCGAATCCCGGCAACGCGATCCTGCTGATCGACACCTACGACACGGTGTCCGCCGCGCGCAAGGTCGTCGCGGTCGCGCGCACGCTTGCCGCCGAAGGCATCGCGGTACGCGCGGTGCGCATCGACAGCGGCGATCTGGACGCGCTCGCGCGCACGGTGCGCGGCGTGCTCGACGACGGCGGTCTGCGCGAGGCGCGCATCATCGCCAGCGGCGGGCTCGACGAGGATTCGATCGATGCGCTGGTGCGCGCCGGTGCGCCGCTCGATGCGTTCGGTGTGGGCAGTGCGCTCGCCTGCGCGTCCGACCGTCCGGTGCTCGATTGCGCGTACAAGCTGCAGTCGTACGCCGGGGCTGCGCGCCGCAAGCGCTCGACCGGCAAGGCGACCTGGCCCGGCGTCAAGCAGGTCTTCCGCCGCACGGTCGACGGCAAGTACGCCGGCGACACGGTCGCGCTCGCCGACGAGCCGATCGAAGGCAAACCGCTGCTCGTTCCCGTGATGCGCGCCGGCCGCCGCATCGCGCCGCCTGAGCCGCTCGATGCGATCCGCGCGCGGCTGCGCAGCGAACTCGACGCGCTGCCGGATCCGCTGAAGGCGCTCGGCAGCGCGCCGCCGTACCCCGTCGAGATCTCGCCGGCGATCCGCGCGCTGGCGGCGCAGCTCGACGCGGCGTCGCGCTAACCCGGATATTTCATGAATGATCGATTTTCGCGCGCCGGTGGCGCGGTGCGCGGGG
>CAZIJU010000032.1:0-33274 GCA_964539745.1 uncultured Burkholderiaceae bacterium
TAGATCACCGCGTTGACCTTGACCGACACGTTGTCGCGCGAGATCACATCCTGCGCCGGCACGTCCATCGTGACGATGCGCAGGTCCACACGCACCATCTGCTGGATGCCCGGAATGATGATCACGAGGCCGGGCCCCTTGACCCTCCAGAAGCGGCCGAGCAGGAACACGACCGCGCGTTCGTACTCGCGCAGGATGCGGATCGACGCGACGGCGAGCGCGATCAGCAGGAAAAGCAGCGAGCCGAAGCCGATTTGCAGGTCGAACAGCATGAGCGGTCTCCCCTTCAGTTGTCCTTGACCACGGTAAGCGTCAGCCCGTCGACCGCGGTCACCCGCACGCGATCGCCGGGCGCGAGCGGCGCGTCGCTGCGGACGCGCCAGCGCTCGCCCTGGACCTCGGCCCAGACGCCGTCGGCGTCGGCGGCGACGACCCGGCCGGTGGTGCCGACCATGCTCTCGCGACCGCTGACGACCGGACGCTTGCGCGCGCGCAGCGCGAAGCCGCCGACCGCGAAGATCAGCACCGCGCTGGCCAGCGCGACGGTCACCACGGCCGCCACCGGAATGCCGAAGCCCGGCACTTCGGTGTCGATCAGCATCAGCCCGCCGACGATGAACGCGATGATGCCGCCGACGCCGAGCACGCCGAACCCGCCGACGAACACCTCGGCGATCATCAGTGCGGCGCCGAGCAGCACCAGCGCCACACCGGCCCAGTTCACCGGCAACAGATGGAACGCGTACAGCGCGAGCAGCAGCGAGATCGCGCCGGCCACGCCCGGCACGCCGAAGCCCGGACTGGTGAACTCGACGAACAGCCCGTAGACGCCGATCATCATCAGCACCAGCGCCACGGTCGGGTTCGACAGCACGCCGAGCAGCTGCGAACGCCAGTCGGGTTCGAGTGCTTCGATGCGCGCGCCGGCCAGCTCGAGCGTGGCCTTGGCGTTGACCAGCGCGACCGTGCGCCCGTCGATCTTCGCGAGCAGCTCGCGCACGTCGACGGCGATCACGTCGATGACGCCGGCGGCGAGCGCGTCTTCGGAAGGCAGGCTGCGCGCCTCGCGCACCGAACGCTCGGCGAAGTCGGCGTTGCGGCCGCGCAGTTGCGCGAGGCTGCGGATGTACGCGGCGGCATCGTTGACCGCCTTTTCGGTCATCGCGTCGCGCGGGCCGCCGCTCGGCATCTTCGAGGCCGGCTCCGTCTTGCCGGTCTTCTTGGCCTTGTCCTGCGTGTCGGCCGGCTTGTCTTCGGACGAGTCCTTCGGCTTGTCCTCGGGCGACTTCGACGGCTGCGAGCCGGGCATGCCGATCGCCACCGGGGTGGCCGCACCGAGGTTGGTCGCCGGCGCCATCGCCGCGACGTGGCTCGCGTACATGATGTAGGTGCCGGCGCTGGCGGCGCGCGCGCCTTCGGGCGCAACGAAACTCGCCACCGGCACCGGCGAGGACAAAATGTCCTTGATGATCGCGCGCATCGACGTGTCGAGTCCGCCGGGCGTGTCCATCTGCAGCACGACGAGCCGCGCGCCGCGCTTGTGCGCCTTTTCGATCCCGCGGTGGACGAAGTCGGCGGTGGCCGGTCCGATCAGGCCGTCGATGCGCAGCACGACGACGAGCCGATCGGCCGAGGGCTGCTGTGCGGCGAGCAGCGCCGCGAAGCCGAGCGCGGCGAACGCCGCGAACAGTATCTGCCGGCACCGGGTCGGGAACGATCGCTTCATGCCGTTCAATGTAGCCCCTTTGCGCCGGATTCGCATGCCGCCGATGCAGCCCTACAGCCGCCGTACGCCGAAGCGCCGCAGCACGGCCTTTTCCGCTTCGACGGCGAGGAACTTGGCGAGTCCCAGCGCGACGATCATCGACCATGCGGCGGCGTCAAGCGGCTCGGTCCTGAACAGCGCCTGCAGCGGCGGCGCGTACGTGAACGCGAGCTGCAGCGCGATCAGTCCGACCGCCACCCAGAACGCGACCGGGTTGCCCGTCAGCGTCTCGCGCCCCAGCGAATGCGCGACGAAGTGGCGCGAGTTGAAAAGGTACACGAGTTCGCCGATCACCAGCATGTTCACCGCCGCGGTGCGCGCGGTCGCGAGCGACGAGCCGCGTGCGATCTCCCATTCGAACACGAAGAAGGTGATCGCCACCATCAGCACGCTCACGTACACGACGCGCGCCAGCAGCAGCCGGGTGATCAGCGGCTCGGCGGGCGGGCGCGGCGGCCGCTGCATCACGCCGGGCTCGGCCGGTTCGAAGGCGAGCGCGATCGCCAGCGTCACGGTCGTGACCATGTTGATCCAAAGGATCTGCGCCGCGGTCACCGGCAGCGCCAGCCCCAGGAAGACGGCGAGCAGGATCACGCCGGCTTCGCCGCCGTTGGTCGGCAGGATGAACAGCAGCGACTTCTTGACGTTGTCGAAGATCGTGCGTCCCTCGCGTACCGCGTGCTCGATCGTCGCGAAGTTGTCGTCGGCGAGCACGAGGTCGGCGGCCTCCCTCGCGGCGTCCGTGCCTTTCTTGCCCATCGCCACGCCGATGTCGGCGCTCTTCAGCGCGGGGGCATCGTTGACGCCGTCGCCGGTCATCGCGACGATCTCGCCGCCGGGTTTATCCGACGCGCGTAGCGCGGCGACCAGCCGCAGCTTGTGCTCGGGACTGGCGCGCGCGACGACGTCGGTTTCGGCAAGCCGCCGCGCGAGCCGCTGCTGGTCGATGCGTTCGATCTCGCCGCCTTCCAGTACGGCCTCGTGCCGCAGTCCGAGCTGCGCGCCGATCGCCGTGGCGGTGGCGGCATGGTCGCCGGTGACCATCTTGACCGCGATGCCGGCGGCGCGGCAGTCGGCGATCGCCTCGATCGCCTCCGGGCGCGGCGGATCGATCATCGCCGCGAGCCCCAGCAGCGCGAAGCGCGGCGCGATGTCGTCCATCGCCAGCGCGGTCGCTGCCTTCGGCATCGCGCAACGGGCCAGCGCGAGCACACGCTGGCCGGCGCGTGCGGCTTCGTCGATCGCCGCGTTCCAGCGTGCGCGATCCAGCGGCGCGCCGTCGGCGGTCGTCGCGCACAGGTCGAGCACGCGCTCGGGCGCACCCTTCAGGTAGACGCTCGCGTGGCCCGCGTGGTCGTGGTGCAACGTGGCCATGAAGCGGTGCTCGGACTCGAACGGGATCTCGTCGACGCGCGGAGCTGCGGCGCGTTCGGCATCGGCGTCGAGCCCCGCTTTCAGCGCGAGCGCAAGCAACGCGCCTTCGGTCGGATCGCCGCTGAGCTGCCAGTCGCCGTCGGTACGGCGCAGCATGGCGTCGTTGCACAGCAGCGCGCAGCGTGCGAACGCAGCGAGGTCCTCCGCATTCGCCGGGTCGACCGCGACGCCACGATGCGAGAAGCCACCTTCGGGCGCATACCCCGCACCGCTGACGTCGAGCGTGCGCTGCGGCAGCACCACGCGCACGACGGTCATCTCGTTCTTCGTCAGCGTGCCGGTCTTGTCGGTGCAGATCACGGTGACCGAGCCGAGCGTCTCGACCGCGGGCAGCCGCCGCACGATCGCGTTGCGCCGGGCCATGCGCGTGGTGCCGATCGCCAGCGTGATGGTGACGATCGCCGGCAGTCCTTCGGGGATCGCCGACACCGCCAGCCCGACGACGGCGAGGAAGATCTCGATCGCCGGAAAGTCGCGCACGTAGCGACCGAACAGGAACACGAGCGCAGCGCCGATCACGATGAACACGGTGATCCGGCGCGCAAACTGATCGAGCTTGCGCGTCAGCGGCGTGGCGGTCACCTGCACGCCTGCGACCAACGTGCCGATGCGGCCGATCTCGGTGCGCGCGCCCGTGGCGACGACGACACCGGTCGCCTGCCCGTACGTGACGACGGTGCCCGAGTACGCCATCGAACGGCGGTCGCCGATGACCGCGTCGGGCGCGACGGGTTCGACGCCCTTTTCGACCGGGACCGATTCGCCCGTCAGCGCCGCCTCGTCGATGCGCAGGTTCCTGGAGCGGACCAGCCGCAGGTCCGCCGGCACCTTGTCGCCGGAGGCGAGCAGCACGAGGTCGCCGGGCACCAGTTCGGCGGCGGCGATTTCGTGGCGCTCGCCGCCGCGCAGCACGATCGCGTGGCTGGCCAGCATCGCGCGCACCGCTTCGAGCGCGCGCTCGGCCTTGCCTTCCTGGACGAAGCCGATGATCGCGTTGACGATCACCACGCCAAAGATCACGGCCGAGTCGGTGACGTGCCCGAGCGCGAGCGTCACCGCACCCGCCGCGATCAGCACGTAGATCAGCAGGTTGTGGAACTGCATGAAGAAGCGCGCAAGCGCGCTGCGGCGCGCGGGCGGCGGCAATTCGTTGCGGCCGAACTGCGCGAGCCGGCGCGCGGCTTCGGCGGCGGCGAGTCCACCCCGCGGCGTGCCGAGCGCGGCGAGCACCGCGTCGGGCGTCTGCGCGTGCCAGGCGCCGTGTGGCGGCGGCGTCGTTGCGACCGGCGGGAGCGTGATGGCTTCGTCGTTCATCCTGAAAAACGCATTGGAACCGCACAGGCAGGAAAAACGCGGCGGAAGAGCGAAACGCCGCGCCGTCGCGCCGGCTCACCCGGCGGGTGACCGGAAACCGGGCCGCACGACGTCGCTTCGCCGCTTCGTCTGCGCCTCCGTGGAGAAGTCTTCCGGTCGATCGTTGCGCGCGCTGCGCACGGGCAACGGTTCCCGAGTGCCGCCCGTCGAGTGTAGAGAAGCAGCGCATTCGCCCGGGTGACGATTGCGTCGGTCGTTGACCGCGGTCAGCCCGGCTGCTGCGATCGGTGACAATCCCGATTGCGTTTCGCGCACGGGCAGGGCGATTGACCGCGGTCAGCGCGCGCCCGCGCCGCGGGCGGAAGCTGTCGCGTCGGACGCGGCCGCGGCCGCGCACCGGCCTGGAGCTGGAACATGGACACCCTCGCGGCGGATCCGAACCGAGCGATCGAGCACGCGCTGCTGGCGATCGTGACGCAGACCTTGCGCGATCTGCAGCCGGGTGCGCCCGTGCCGCAGGTCACGCTGGCGGCGAGCCTCGACCGCGATCTGGCGTTCGACAGTCTGGGCCGCATGGAACTCGTGCTGCGGATCGAACGCGAGTTCGGCGTCGATCTGCCGGAGGACACGCTGGCGCGGGCCGAGACGGTCGGTGCGCTGCTCGACGCGGTGCGGACTGCGCGCGCTCGCGCCGCGCCCCGGCGCGAGCGTGCGCCGGTGGCGCCCGAAGCCGCACGGCCCGTCGCGCCGTCGTTGGAATCGGGCGAACCGGCCGCGGCGACCACGCTGCTCGAGGTGCTCGAGTGGCATTGCGCCGCGCATGCGGATCGAACGCAGATCACTTATCTCGCCGACGACACGACGCAGTCGGCGAGCTTCCGTCGATTGGCCGACGGCGCGGCGGCGATCGGCTGCGGGCTGCAGCGCGCCGGGCTCGAGCCGCGGCAGTGCGTGGCGATCATGCTGCCGACGTCGCTCGAATACTTCGACGTGTATTTCGGCGTGATGCTGGCCGGCGGCATTCCGGTGCCGATCTATCCGCCGGCGCGTGCCTCGCAGCTCGAAGAGCACGTGCTGCGCCACGCGGGAATCCTCGCCAATGCGCAGGCCGCGATCCTGGTGACGGTGCCCGAGGCGATGATGGTCGCGCGGCTGCTGCAGGCGCGCGTTCCCGGGCTGCGCCACGTGACCACACCGCAGCGGCTCGCCGAACGCGGCGGCGCGTTCACGCCGGTGGCGGTGCGCGGCGACGACGTGGCCTTGATCCAGTACACCTCGGGCAGCACCGGCAACCCGAAGGGCGTGGTGCTCACGCACGCCAATCTGCTCGCGAACATCCGCGCGATGGTACGCACGATCGAAGCGACCCCGCGCGACGTGTTCGTCAGTTGGCTGCCGCTGTATCACGACATGGGCCTGATCGGCGCGTTCCTGGGCACGCTGTACGTCGGCTGCCCGCTGGTGGTGATGTCGCCGCTGGCGTTCCTGTCGAAGCCGTCGCGCTGGCTGCGGGCGATCCACGATTGGCGCGGCACGCTGTCGGCGGCGCCGAACTTCGCGTGGGCGCTGTGCGTCAAGCGCATCGACGATGAGGAGCTCGAAGGGCTCGACCTGTCGTGCTGGCGGCTCGCGTTCAACGGCGCCGAAGCGGTGAACCCCGACACGCTCGCGCGCTTCGCGCAACGCTTCGCGTGCTACGGGCTGAAGCCCGAGGCGATCACGCCCGTCTACGGCCTGGCCGAGTGCTCGGTCGGACTGCTCTTTCCGCCGCCGGGCCGGGGGCCGCTCGTCGATCGCGTGCAGCGCGAGGCGTTCACGCGCAGCGGCCTTGCGGCTCCGGCGGCCGCGGACGATGCGACCGCGCTGCGCTTCGTCTCGTGCGGCCGGGCGCTTCCCGATCACGCGATCCGCATCGTCGACGACGCCGACCGCGAAGTCGGCGAGCGCATCGAGGGGCATCTGCACTTCCGCGGCCCGTCGGCTACGCAGGGCTACTTCCGCAATCCGCAGGAAACCGCGCGGCTCATCCACGACGGCTGGCTCGACACCGGAGATCGCGCGTATGTCGCCGCCGGCGAGGTGTACGTCACGGGGCGTGTGAAAGACATCATCATCCGCGGCGGCCGCAACCTCTACCCGGAGCAGATCGAGGACGCGGTCGGCGCGGTCGACGGCGTGCGCAAAGGCTGCGTGGCCGCGTTCGGCGCGCCCGACCCCGAGCGCGGCACCGAACGGCTGGTCGTGCTGGCCGAGGTGCGAGCCCGCGACGCCGGCGAGCGCGCGCGGCTGCAAGCGGCCATCGCGCGCGCGGTCGTGCAGGCGATCGGCGAACCGCCCGACGATGTCGTGCTCGCGCCGCCGCACACCGTGCTGAAGACCTCGAGCGGCAAGATCCGCCGCGCCGCGTGCCGCGCGCTGTACGAGCAGGGACGCCTGCACGCGCCGGCGCGCGCGTTGCGCTGGCAGGTGCTGCGGCTGGCAGCGGGCGCCGTCGCGACGCGATCGCGTCAGGCGGTGGCGTCGCTCGCTGCGCTGCTTTTCGGCCTGCGCGCGGTGATCGCGTTCTGGCTGATCGCCCCGGCGGTCTGGCTGCTCACGCTGTTTGCGCCGACGCCGGCGGCGGCGTGGAAGCTCGGCCGCGGCGGGGCGCGGCTCGCGCTGCGTCTTGCCGGCGTGCCGCTTTCGGTGCGCGGGCTCGAACACCTGCCCGCGCAGCCGTGCGTGCTGGTCGCGAACCACGCGAGCTACCTGGACGGCATGGTGCTCGTGGCCGCATTGCCGCGGCCGTATGCCTTCGTCGCCAAGCGCGAACTGCTCGAGCAGCGCATCGCCGGCGCCTATCTTCGCCGGCTCGGCGCGGAGTTCGTCGAGCGTTTCGACGTCAAGCGCAGCGTGGAAGATGCGAACCGCATGGCCGAAGCGGTCCGGCGGGGACGCGCGCTACTGGTGTTTCCGGAAGGAACCTTCGTCGAAGGCCCCGGGTTGCTGCCGTTTCGCCTCGGCGCGTTCCTCGCGGCCGCGAGCGCTCGGGTACCCGTCGTGCCGGTGGCGATCCGCGGCACGCGCGAACTGCTCGGCGGCGAACGCCGCTGGCCGCGCCGCGCCTCGCTGCACGTCGACATCGGCACGCCGATCCAGTGCGAAGCGCCGCCGGCCGATCTGATGCTGTCCGCGGTGCGCCTGCGCGACCGCGCGCGCGCGGCGATCCAAGCCGCCTGCGGCGAGGTGCGCATGCAGCAGTGACCGCGGCACGCGCGGCCTACGTATCGCTGTGCGCGAGCTGGTGCTCGAGCAGCGTCGGTTCGGCGAGCGCGTGATCGATCTCGGCCTCCGCGGCAAGCCAGTCCTGCAGTTCCGCGCCAGGTGCGAAGCCGCGCCGCTGGGCGCGGTAATACGCCGCTTCCGCGATCATCGCGTGGCGCTGCTCGGGGGTCAGCGCTGCGCGCGGCCCGGCTGCGGTTGCGCGGACACCGGCCGGGCGCGCGCGGCGCGTCGCCGACCGTTTCGTCTCCGACCTGGTCGAACGCGTTGCGGCTTTCATGTCTCGCCTCCATTGAACCCAACACCAGCTTAGGCGCGGGGCAGCCGCAGCGCTTGCGCGCTGTCAATGGGTGCGCAGCAGCACCGGCGCGAGCCGGGATCCGCGAATCGGCTGCGTGGCTAGGGATTTCCGGGGCGACCGCCGGCGTGCCGCCGGCGCGATCCGATCGATGCTCGGGGTCATCGGTGGCGCGGGCGCCGGGGGCGGTGCGCCTGCTTCGGCCCGCTCGGTTCGGTCGCGGCGAAGTGCCGCGCGCCGCTGCTGCCGAACCGCCCGCCGCGCCGGATTCCGGCGGCGCTCACGCCTTGCGAACGAGCAGCAGCGGCGTCGTGCAACGCGCCGCCGCGCGCATCGCGACCGAGCCGAGTACCGCGGCCTTGAATGCGCCCTGCCCGCGCGAGCCCATCACCAGCAGGTCGAGATTCTTGCGCGCGTAGTCGGCGAGCGCATCGCCCGGGTTTCCCGCCAGGCATTCGGTCCTGTAGTCGACGCCAGCGGCGCCGAGCAACCGCAGCGCCGAACGCATCGCCTCGTCGCACGCCTGCTTGCGCAGTGCGCGGACCTTTTCGTGCGTAAACGTCGTGCTGGCAAGGTTCTCCAGCAGCGTCTTCAATTGCAGCGGCAGTTCGGGAACCGCGTGCAGCACCGTGACCTGCGCCGCGTCGCCGAACCACGCGCGATGCTGCAGGACGAAGCGAACGGCGGCTTCACCGTACCGGCTGCCGTCGACCGCGATGCCGATGCGCAGCGCGCCGGGCCGCAGCGGCGGCCCATCGCGCACCAACAGCACGGGTGTCGTGCCGAAGGCGAGCACCGTCTGTGTGACCGAACCGAGCAGCATGCCGGCGAGCGCGGTGCGGCCGTGCGACCCCATCACGATCAGATCGACCCGCTTGGCCGCGGCCACGCGCGCGATGCGGATGCCGGGCGTGCCGACGACGTGGGTCGACTTCGCGTCGATCCCCGCCTTGCGCAGCGCGTTCAGCGCCGGTTGCAGCACGCGGTTCGCGCGGTCCTTGTACAGATTGGCGAGCCGCATGCGTCCCTGCGGCCTGGTCAACGTCGCCAGCGCCGGCGCCTGTACGTTCAGCAGCAGCACACTCGGCTGCGCGCCGCCGGGCGCGGCGCGCGCGGCGACGAAGTCCACCGCCGCCTTCGCGTAGCGGCTGCTGTCGTAGGGGATCAGGACTTTCATGATCAATCCTCTCGTCGGTAAGGCGCCCATGTCGCTGGCCGACGGGGGCGATGCCGCGCGGCTGCCGCCTGCGTGGTAATCGCGGGTCGCCCGACGCCGACCAGTCGCGGCCCGCCCGCGCACGGGGTCCACGCAAGAGTTTGTCGCCGCCAAGCGCCGTCTGTACGCGGCCGGCCCGCGCTGCAATTGTCGAACGCCGGCCGCGCCGGGCGCGCCGAACCTTGGCAATCGTTGACCTGCATCAGCGGCTCGCCGCCCGGGAAAACCCGGCCCCGGGGTCGGTGGCCGTCGCGCCGAGGCGCCGGCGGCGCGGGCGGCGCGTCACGCCGCCGAGATCACGCGGCGCGTTGTATGCCGGGCTTGACCCAGCGGAACACGCGCATCGGCGGCACGTTGCGCCATTCCCAGGCCACGGCCGGCGCCCCCAGATGCGGCGTTGCGTAGCCCGCCACGTGCGCCCGCAGTTGATAGGCGACGAAGCGGCCGCCGGGCGCCAGTGTGGCGTGGATCGCGGCGGCGATGCGTTGCGCTGCTTCGGCCGGCAGCGTCGAGAACGGAATCCCCGAGATGATCGCGTCGGGCGCGGGCAACCCCCGGTCGGCGAGATGATCTGCCAGCGCCTCGGCGCTGCCCTCCTGCACGGCGAGCCGTGCGTCGCGGATGCGGCGGCGCAGCCGCGCACAGAAATAAGGATTCAGCTCGATGGCGAGCAGACGCGCATGCGGCATCAGCGCCCGCAACAATGCGCGGGTCGTGCCACCGGTTCCGGGCCCGAGTTCGACGACGCAGCGCGCATTCGACAGCCCTGCGGCCCGCACCACGCGCTGCTCGAGGAATACCGAGCTCGGTACGACCGAGGCGACCTGCATCGGCCGCGCCAGAAAGCCGCGCAGAAATGCGAGGTCGTCGGCCAGTCGCGACGCTTCGGGACGAGCGTCGTCGTGCTGGGCAAAGTCGGCGATCACGTCGGCGCGCGGCACGGCTACGGCGCTCTTCTTCGTCCGTTCGGACATTGATTTTCTCCGGGGCGCATCCGTGCGCCGATGGGTTCGCCGCCGGCAGCCGCCCGCGTCGACTCGCGAAGGCTACCGCAATGCGGGCAGGGTTGTCCGCACCGGCAGCGGCCGCCCCGGCACCGGTCCAAACCCGACGGGCTGAATCGCCTGCGACCGCCCGCAGCCTCGTGCACCCGCCGCCGGCCCGGATCGCCGGCGCGCGCGCCGCGCTGCGGACGATCGGGATTGCACTCGACTCGTACGGCCCACTGCGCCGGCGAAGCGGCGACCGTGCGCATCCGCCGCCTCACGCGCCGGCGCGAACGCGATTCGCAGACGAGGTGCCAGCCGGGACCGGCGATCCGGCGCGCCTTTGGCTTCGCTCAACAAACCGGGCCGCGATTCGGCCAACACTTGCATTGCCCGCCGCACGGCGTCGGGGGCGGGAGCCGAAAGGACGACACTTCGACGCCATGAGAAGGAACGCCAGATGCCGCTGACACTCGAACAGATCGAAGAACTGACGGCTGCACTGCGAACACGGCGCGAGGCGCTCGCTGCGGAAACGCACGCCGAGGCGGACCGGGCGCGCGCCGAGAGCTACCGCGACATCGCCGGATCGGTGCCCGACACCGGCGACGACGCGGTCGCCGACCTGCTGTCCGACCTCGACCATGCCGAGATCGGCCGCGACATCGCCGAACTGCGCGCGATCGACGCGGCGCTCGACCGCATCGCTGCGTCGACGTACGGCCAGTGCGAAGACTGCGGCGGCGAGATCGAATTCGAGCGCCTGCGCGCCAACCCGATCGCGAGCCGCTGCTTCGCGTGCCAGGCGATCCACGAAAAGACCTTCGCGCAGCCGCGCGGCTCGACGCTTTAGCGGATCGCCTTGTCCGGCCGCACCGAAGCCGTGGACGCATGGCCACAGACGTCGACCGCGCGGATCACGGCGTCGCTTCCGGCGCCCGCGAAGCCGTCTTCGTCGTGCCCTGCGCATAGCAAGGCCGCTACAGCAGGTGATGGATCTCCTGCCCGAGCATCTGCGGCGTGATCAGCGTCACGCCGCCTTCGGTGACCAGAAAGCGGCGGCGGTCGCTTTCCCGATCGATGCCGACCCGCAGCTCGGGTGGCAGCTTGCAGCCCTTTTCGACGACCGCGCGCTTGAGCACGACCCGCGGGCCGACCTCGACGTCCGGCAGGATCACCGAGTCCTCGATCGTGCAGTGCTCGCGCACGTGCACGTTCGAGAACAGCAGCGAACGGCGCACCGTCGAGCCGCTGACGATGCAGCCGCCGGAGACCATCGAGTCGATCGCCATGCCGCGCCGGTCGGCGTCGTCGAACACGAACTTGGCCGGCGGCAACTGTTCCTGATAGCTCCACAGCGGCCAGGTTTCGTCGTACAGGTTCAGCTCCGGCGTGACCTGCACGAGGTCGAGGTTGGCTTCCCAGTACGCGTCGATCGTGCCCACGTCGCGCCAGTACGGCCGGTCGCCGACCATGTTGACGCAGCTTCGCGCGAAGCGGTGCGCGAGCACGCGGTAACCGCGCTCGATCGCGTACGGGATGATGTCCCTGCCGAAGTCGTGCGACGACGTTGCGGTGGCCGCATCGCGGATCAACTGCTCGTACAGGAAGGCCGTGTTGAAGCAGTAGATGCCCATGCTGACGAGCGCTGCGTCGGGCCGGCCGGGCAGCGGCTGCGGGTGCGCGGGCTTTTCCTCGAAGCCGACGATGCGGTCCTCGCCGTCGACCTGCATCACGCCGAACGCGCGCGCGTCGGGGAGCGCGACGTCGATGCACGCGATCGTCATGTCGGCGCGCCGCGCGACGTGCTCTGCGATCATGATCGAATAGTCCATCTTGTAGACGTGATCGCCGGCCAGCACGAGCACGTAGGTCGGATTCTGGATGCGCAGGATGTCGAGGTTCTGGTAAACGGCGTCGGCGGTGCCCGCGTACCACTGCGCGGTGACGCGCTGCTGCGCGGGCAGCAGTTCGACGAATTCGTTGAAGCGGCCGTCGAAGATCGACCAGCCGCGTTGCACGTGGCGGATCAGGCTCTGCGCCTTGTACTGCGTGCAGATGCCGATGCGCCGGATGCCCGAGTTCACGCAGTTCGACAGCGTGAAGTCGATGATGCGGAACTTGCCGGCGAACGGCACCGCGGGCTTGGCGCGCCACTCGGACAGGGGCCCCAGCCGGCTGCCGCGACCGCCGGCGAGCACGATCGCCATCGTCTCGCGCGTCAGCTCCGCGCGCGGCGGCCCCGCCGGGTCGGTGCGATACGGGCAGTAGCCGAGATGCAGGCACTCTGCGTCGCTCATGGCCCATTCTCCTTCCGTATGGCGGCGGCTGCGGATCCGCGCAAACCTGTGTACAAAGCTACCCGAAGGTGCGCCGCAACGCGCGCGTGTGCAGTGGCCGCGATTTGACGCCCGTCAGACCGATCGCCGTATGTCGCAGTGCATCCTGTTCGCCGCGGCCGAGTGCTTTCCGCTGGTGAAGACCGGCGGACTTGCCGACGTGGCCGGCGCTTTGCCCGCCGCGCTGCGCGCGCTCGGACTGGACGCGCGCGTGCTGCTTCCGGGGTATCCGCAGGTGCGTGCGGCGCGGCCCGGTGCAGCGCACGCCGGGCACGTCGGCGCGCTGGGCGAGCTGCCGCCGGCCGCGCTTCTGCGCGCTGAGCTCGACAATGGGGTGCCGGTGTACATCGTCGACTGCCCGCCGCTGTACGCGCGCACCGGCGGTCCCTATCAGGACGCATCGGGCACGGACTGGCCGGACAACGCGCTGCGCTTCGCGCAGCTCGGTCGTGCGGCCGCGTGGCTGGCGGCGAACCGCGTCGACGGCGGCTGGCGCGCCGACGTGTTGCATCTGAACGACTGGCACGCCGCGCTCGGCGCCGCCTACGTCCGGTGCTCGGCGCGGCCGCGCGCGCCGGTGCTGTTCACCGTGCACAACCTGGCGTTTCAGGGCGTGTTCGACGCCGACTGGCACGCGCGGCTGGCGCTGCCCGCGTGGACCTGGTCGATCGACGGCGTCGAGTTCCACGGCAAGCTGTCGTTCATGAAAGCCGGCCTGCAGTACGCCGACGCGATCACCACCGCCAGCCCGACCTATGCGCGCGAGATCCAGACCGCGCCGCTCGGCATGGGCCTCGAAGGCTTGCTCGCCGCGCGACGCGCCGTGCTGTACGGGATCCTGAACGGAATCGACACGGCGGTGTGGGATCCGCGGCGCGATCGGCTGATCCCGGCGCACTACGACGCCGATTCGCTCACCGCCAAGGCCGGCAACAAGCGCGCGCTGCAGGACCGCTTCGGGCTGGCCGCCGAGGCGGCGGTTCCGCTCGTCGCGATGGTCAGCCGCCTGACCGGACAAAAGGGCGCCGACCTCGTCGCCGACTGTGCCGAAGCGTTGATCGACTCGCCCGCGCAACTGGTCGTCGTCGGCACCGGCGAGCGCGCGCTCGAACGCCGCTTCGCCGAGCTCGCGGCGCGCCACGCCGGGCGCATCGGCGTATCGATCGGCTACGACGAGGCGCTCGCGCATCTGGTCGAGGCGGGCGCGGACATGTTCCTGATGCCTTCGCGCTTCGAGCCGTGCGGGCTGAACCAGATGTACAGCCAGCGCTACGGCACCGTGCCGATCGTCGGCGCCACCGGTGGGCTGCTCGATTCGGTCGTCGACTGCACGGAAGCGACGATCGCCGACGGCACCGCCAGTGGCTTCCACGTTCGGCCGATCGACGCCGACGGCCTGCGCGCGGCGTTCGCGCGCGCGCTCGCCGCGTATCGCGATGCCGAACTGTGGCGCAGGCTGCAGCGCAACGGCATGGCCAAGGACTTCGGCTGGCGCCGCGCCGCCGGCGAATACGCGCGGCTCTATGCGCAGATCGCGCAGCGCGAGTCGGCTGCCGCCTGAGGCGGGCCGCCGCGCGCCGTGCGGCGCGCGGCTACAACCACAGCATCAGTCCCAGTTCGAACGGGTGCGCGAGCGCCGGATGGCGTGGGTATGCGCGGACGCGGTAATCGAACCGGCCGCAGCTTTCGGGAGCGAACTGTAGTTCGTAGCGCTGCACGCCGGCCGCGTCCGCGGTGCCCACCGGCGCAAGCGGCAGCACGCTGCGCGCGTCCGCCGACGCGAGGTGTGCGCCGCACGCGACCAGCAGTTCGACCGTCACGTCGCCGGCGGCCAGTCCGTTCAACGCCACGGCCACGGCAATGCGAACGCCTTCGCCGTAGGCGATTCGCCGCGGCGGGTCCTCGACGCGCGCGAGCTTCACGCCGGGCCAGCGCGCGTAGACGCGCTCCTTCCAGCGCGCCAGCGCGCGCGCGTTCTCGTAACCGTCGGCCGCGACGCGCCGGCCGAGTTCGGCCGCGGGCGCGTAGAAGCGCGTGACGTATTCGCTCATCATCCGCTCGGTGTTGAAGCGCGGCAGCAGCGTGGCGATCGACGTCTTGGCCATCTCGACCCAGCGCGGCGAAAAGCCCATCGGGCCGCGCGCGTAGTACAGCGGGATCACCTGGTCCTGCAGGATCTCGTAGATCGAACGGACCTCGTCGCGGTCGCGCACGGCCTGCGGCTGGTCTTCGGGGATTGGCGTGATCGCCCAGCCGTTGCCCGGCTCAAAGCCTTCGTCCCACCAGCCGTCGCGGATCGACAGGTTCAGCACGCCGTTCATCGCGGCCTTCATTCCCGACGTGCCGCACGCCTCGAGTGGATAGATCGGATTGTTCAGCCAGACGTCCACGCCCGAGACCAGCCGGCGCGCGAGCCGCAGGTCGTAGCCCTCGACGAGCAGGATCTTTCCCTCGAAGCGCGGCATGCGCGCGACCTCGGCGATGCGGCGCATCAGCGCCTGACCGGGCGCGTCCGCCGGATGCGCCTTGCCGGCGAACACGAACAGCAGCGGGCGCTGCGCGTCGTTGACGAGCTGCTCGAGCAGCTCGAGTTCGTTGAACAGCAGCGTGGCGCGCTTGTACGTCGCGAAGCGCCGCGCGAAGCCGATCGTCAGCACGTTGGGGTCGTTCGGATCGGCGAAGCGAAGCAGCCGGTCGGCGTGCGCCTCCGATCCGTGCGCCCGCCGCACCTGGCGCCGGATTCGTCTCGCCACGAGGTGCAGCATCTGCGCCTTCAGGTACTGGCGCACGCTCCAGAAGATGTGATCCGGAATCGTATACACGCGCTGCCAGTAGTCGGCATCGGTCAGCCGCTGCGTCCAGTCGGGCCCGAGAAAGCGCTCGAACACGTCGAACCACTCCGGCGCGAGGAACGTCGGGACGTGCACGCCGTTGGTCAGATGGTCGATCGGGTTTTCTTCGGGCGGCACCTGCGGCCACAGTTCGCGCATCATGTTCGCGCTGACGCGTCCGTGGATGCGGCTGACGCCGTTGCGCCGGCGCGCGCCGCGCAGCGCGAGCGCGGTCATGCTGAAGTCCGGGCTGGTCGGCGTGCGGCCGAGCGCGAGCACGGCCTGCAGGTCGATGCCGTGTGCGCGGCACCAACGGTCGAAGTACTGCCGCATCATGTCTTCCGGGAAGTGGTCGTGGCCGGCCGGCACGGCCGTGTGCATCGTGAACACGGTGCCGGCGGCGACCGTCTCCAGCGCCGCTGCAAAGTCGAGTTGCTCGCGCTGCATGCACTGTCGGATGCGCTCGAGCACGAGGAAGGCGGCGTGTCCCTCGTTCATGTGCCAGACACTTGGCCGCAGTCCCAGCTCGGCGAGCGCACGCACTCCGCCGACACCCAGCACGATTTCCTGCTCGATCCGCGTGATGCGGTCGCCGCCGTACAGCCGGTGCGTGATGAAGCGGTCGTGTTCGCTGTTCTCCGGCAGGTCGGTGTCGAGCAGCACGAGCCGGACCCGCCCGACGCGCGACAGCCAGACCTTGACCTGCACCGTGCGCTCGGCCATCTCCACCGCCACGTGCAGTTCAGCGCCGTCGGCGGTGCGCGCCGGCTCGACCGGCAGGTCGTCGAAGTCGGCATCGTGATAGGTCGCGCGCTGATGACCGTCGGCGTCAATCTCCTGCGTGAAGTAGCCCTGCCGGTACAGCAGGCCCACGCCGACGAGCGGCAATGCGGCATCGGCGGCGGCCTTGCAGTGATCTGCGGCGAGGATGCCGAGGCCGCCCGAGTAGATCGGCATGCTTTCGTGGAAACCGAACTCGGCGCAGAAGTACGCGACCAGGTCGTCCTTTCCGAGCCAGGTGCCGTTGGGCGCGCGCGGCGTGCGCGCCAGGTACGTGTCGTAGGCGGAGACGACGCGGTTGTAGTGCGACAGATAGCCGGGATCCTCGGCGGCCGCCTCGAGCTTGCGCTGGTCGACCTGGTTGAGGAACGCCTTCGGACTGTGTCCGCACGCCTCCCACAACGCGGGATCCAGACGCGCGAACAGTCCGCGCGTCGACAGATCCCAACTGTAGTAAAGATCGACGGCCAGCTCGGCGAGCCGCGCGAGCCGCGGCGGTAGCCAGGGCCGGACTTCGAGGGAAAAGCGGGTGCCTGGGTGGTCCATGCGTGTTCGTGGCAGTCCGATGGGTATGAAGCGCAGCGAGCTTAACCCTGCCGCACGCGACCGCCACACCGGTTCGGCGACGCTGTGGCTTTTTCGTAAGGGGCAGCACGGGGCGCGCGCCGCTTGATGGCCGTCAAGTGTGTGCCAGACTGCGCACCTACGATAAGTTCGACGGATGCCATGCGGGTGTCCGAAACTGGAGGGCTTCGATGGAAAACGTCAACCGTGAAAAACTCGTTGCCGACGCCAAGGCCGTTCTCGACGACGTCGACGCGTTGCTGCGGCAGGCGGCCACCGCGAGCGGGCAGCAGGCGACCGAACTGCGCGAGCGCGCCGCCGAAGCGCTGCACCGCGCACGGCTGCGGCTGCAGGAGGCGCAGGCGAGTGTCGCCGAAACCGCGAAGGCCACCGCGCGCGCCACCGACGACTGGGTGCACGCGCATCCGTGGGGCGCGATCGGCGTGGCGGCGGGCGTGGGCTTCCTGATCGGCCTGCTGGTCGCGCGCCGCTGAGACGCTTCGCAACGCCGCGCGTGAACGGCTGATCGTGCCTTCGCCGCTTGCCGCCGTGCGCCGCCTGTCGGCGGCGTCGCTCGCGTTGCTGTTGTCGCGCGCCGAGTTCGCTTCCGTCGAACTCGCGCAGGCGCGCGCGCAGCTGGTGCGCTGGTTCATGCTCGCGCTGGCGGGCGCGTTGCTGGCGCTGCTCGCGGCCGTGGCAGCATCGGCCTGGCTGGTCGTCGCGTTGTGGGAACGCGCCGGCTGGGTCACGCTGGCGCTGCTCGCGGCGGCGTTCGCCGCCGCCGCGTGGTGGGTGCTGGTGCGGCTGCAGCGCGACGTTCGGGACGCGCCGCCGCTGTTTTCGCAAACGCTGCAGGAACTGGCGAAAGACCGCGACGCGCTCGCCGCCGCGGACGACGAACCGCGGGCCTAGGAGCGCAGAGGCCATGAGCAGACGCACCGCCGCGCGGCTGCCGTGGAGCGCGCAATGAAAGTGGCGCGTCCTCCGCTGCGGTCCACCGCGCTTGTGCGTTCGCCCGGCAGACCGAGCCCAAACCGATGAGTGCGCGCGAGGAAACGCTGCAACTGCGGCTCGAACTGCTGAAGCTGCGCGCCGAAGTCGAACGTGCCGAGCTGCGTGCCGCGCTCGCCGAGGTCCGGCAGGCCACCGCAGGCGTGCGCCGAGTTGCGTCGCTGGCCAGCGGCGTCGGCGCAGCGGTCGTCGCGGGACGTGGCGGCGGCATCGCTTCGCTGCTCGCCGCGGTGAGCGCTCGCCCGTGGCTCGCCGCGCTGGCGCTGCGGGGCTTGCGCAGCCTCGCGCGGCATCCGGTCGCAGGTGCGATGCTGGTGGCGGCCGCGGCGGCGTCGATCGCGTGGCTGCGTACGTCGTCGGCAGGCGCCGCGGCGCCCGCCGGGGCCGGCGCGACGGACCGGAACCCTCCCGGGAAGGCGTGACGCGACTGCGGAGTTCCCGCGTTGACCGTGTCGGCCCGCTGCGGTCAGCATCGCGGCTGCGCGTTTCGCACGCACGACTTTCGTGACCATGAAAGCCCTGCTCGCCCAACGTCTGCGTTCGATCGGCGATCGCTCGCCGACCCCCTTCCGCATCGTCTTCGCCGACGGCACCGACTACCGCAACCGCCCGCCGGAGGTCGAACCGGCGTTCACGCTGCGTTTCAAGTCCGCGGCCTCACAGTGGCGCGTGCTGTATCAGGGGCACATCGGCCTGCTGGATGCGTACTTCGACGGCCAGGTGGACATCGAAGGCGACGTCGCCCGCATGTTCGCGCTCGGCTTGGAGAGCGGTTTTTCGGAGCCGCATCCGGTCGTGCGGTTGCGCAACCGCTGGCACGAGTTCACGAAGAACAACGCGACCGTCGAGCGCGCCAAGCGCAACGCCCGCTTTCACTACGGGCTCGGCACCGATTTCTACAAACTGTGGCTCGACCGCGAGCTGATGATGTACACCTGCGCGTACTGGAAGGAAGGCACGCGCACGATCGAGGAGGCGCAGGTCAACAAGGTCGACCACGTGTGCCGCAAGATCCTGCTCGCGCGGGGCGAAACGGTGGTCGACATCGGCTGCGGTTTCGGCGGATTCATGTTCCACGCAGCGAAAAACTACGGCGCACGCGCGACCGGCGTGAACACGACGACCGAGCAGGTCGACTGGGTGCGCGAGGAGATCGCCCGCCGGGGAGTGAGCGACGTGCTCGCGGTCCGCGAAGCCGACTTCCGCGAAGTCGATCGCCAGTACGACAAGGTGGTGTCGATCGGCGTGCTCGAGCACGCCGGCCGCGACCAGATCATGGAGGTGGTCAAGGCGCACGCGGATTTCCTCAAGCCCGGCGGACTCGGCATGCTGCACTTCATCGGCCATGTCGGGCAGTACGAGACCGAGTTTTTCATCCGGCAGCACGTCTTTCCCGGCGGCTGGATTCCGAGCCTGACCGAAACGCTCGACGCGATGGACGCCTGCGGGCTGGAGATCATCGACATCGAGAACCTGCGCCGCCACTACGTGCTGACGCTGGAGGCGTGGGCCGAGCGCTTCGAGGCGCACTGGGACCGCATCCACGCGATCGATCCGAAGCGGTTCGACGAGCGTTTCCGACGCATCTGGCGCACGTATCTGGTGGGCTGCGCCGAGATGTTCCGCGCATCCAACGGCATCACCGGGCTGTTCCAGATCACCTTCGGCAAAGGTCGCCGCACGCCGCAGACCTATCCGATGAGCCGCGCGTTCCTGTACGAGAAGGCGCAGGCCGAGCCGCTGGCGCGCGCGGCCTGAGCGAGTGGGCTATTTCCAGAGTTCTATGCGCTGGCCGTGCTCGCGCAGCTTCTCGGCGCGCGCCTGGATGAAGCGCTGGAAGCTCGGCTGCTCGCGGTACGCGCCGCTGGCGACGTACTCGAGCGCCGAGGCGAGGTGAAACGGCCGCACGTACGCCTCGACGCGGAAGACCTCGCTGCCCTTGGCGTCGAAGAACACGATCGCCGGCGCATAGGGCAGGCCGAGCGCGCGCGCCCACGAACGCGAATCGGTCTTGCGGCCGTCCGGCGTGGTGACCGGCGTGGCAGCCGCGGCGTCCAGCCGCGCGACGGTGAAGCGGCGCAGCAGCGCGTCGACCTCCGGGCGCCTGAGTCCGTCGCGGTGCAGTTCGTCGCAGCTTGCGCAGCGGGGGCGCTCGAAGATCACCGCGAGCGGCTTGCCGCCGCGCTTCGCCGCCGCGGCAAGGTCGTACGGCGGCTTGATGAACAGCGGGTGGTCGTTGAGCGTCGCGCTGGCTTCCTCCTGCGGAATGGCCTGCATGTATTCGGCGAACGGCCGCTTGGTCTCGAGGCGTTGCGCAACGTAGTCGAGCGCCGCGGAGAGCCGGTTGGCCGGGTAGTAGCCGTTCAGTCGCACGACGACGTTGGCCTTTTCGTCGAACATCAGCAGCGTCGGCGTGAACTGCACCTTGAGCAACTGGCCGAGCGACTTCTCGGTCATCCGGCGGCCGTCGACCCAGGTCACCTCGCGGTCACCCCACAGATTGAGCGCCACCGCCACGAAATGGCGCTGCACCTTGTCGGCGATCCGCGTCTCGGCAAACGTCGTCTCCATCAGCAGCTTGCAATACGGGCAGCCGTCCTGTCCGAAGTACACGAGCAGCCGCTTGCCCTGCCGGGCCGCGTCGGCCACATCCTCCTTGAAGTCGAGGAAGGTCTCGGAGAACCAGGGCGGGATCGCGATCGCGTGCGGCGACGGCTGCTGGGCCGACGCCGCGGCGAACGCCCCTGCGGCGAGCGCGGCGAACACGCCCCGGGCGGCGAATGCGACGAATGCGCGGATCGACGGCATGACGGCGGAAATGTAGCCCGCCTCGCGCATGCCGTCACGACGCGCTACACAAACCCGCCGCCCGGCCGATGCGCCGCGCGCGAAGTCGGCTTCGCGCCGGGCGGTCGATCGCGGCTAATCGAGCTTGACCTTCTGTTCGACCGGCCCCGCCTTCGTCATCGTCCATTCGACCATCGAGCCGTCGTACAGCTTCGCCTGCTTGTTGCCGAGTATCTCGCTGGACACGAACCAGCCGATCGACGCCAGGTGCCCGGTGTTGCAGAAATTGATCTGCTCGCCGCTTGCCGGCACGTTGGCGACCTGATAGAGCTTTTCGATCTGCGACTTGGGACGGAACGTGCCCTTCGCGTTCTCCGTGGTCCACCCCGACGGCAGATTGCGCGCGCCGGGCAGCGTGCCGCTTTGCGTGGCCTTCGGATTGCGGTTGATCCCGGCGTACTGGTCTTCCGGACGGTTGTCGACGAGCACGATGCCCTTATCCATCGCGCGCCGCACGTCCTCGACCGTGGCGACCATCTCCGGGCGCGGGCGCGCGACGAAGGTCTTGGCCTGCACCTTGGCGGCGCCCTTCTCGATCGGGTTGGACTTGTCCTTGGCCCAGGCCGCCATACCGCCGTTCAGGATCGACACCTTGTCGTGGCCGAGCACCTTGAACGTCCAGTAGATGCGCGTGGCCCAGCCCATGTCGTTGTAGCTGTCGCCCGGCGCGACCAGGATCACGTGCGTGTCGTTATCGACTCCCAGGCTGCCGATGTGCGCGACCAGTTTGTCGAGCTTCGCCGGCAGCATGTCGGGCACCTTGTCGGCGCGCTCCTCGCGCCAGCCGGACTTCGAGAAGCTGGTGTTCGCCGTGCCCGGAATGTGGCCAGCCAGGTAGTCGTCCTTTTCCTGGATGTCGACGATGGCGATGCCGGGTTTGCCGAGGTTGGCCTTCAGCCAGGCCACGTCGACCAGCGGCTCCACGGCGCCGGCGCCGGCGACGAGGCCGAACAACAAGACCGCCGCCAAAGCGAGCCAGCGGCCGAATTGAACGAAGGGTTGCTTCATCGTGATCTCCTTCTCAAAGATCGATGCGACCGGTTGCGGCGCGCGCAACCAGGTAAGGCCGCGCGAGCCGTGCCGTAACGCCGGCATGTTCGCCGCGGCCGAGCACCGCCCGCTTGCGCTGCGTCAAGAACCTTGCCCGCGCGCCGGCCGCGATGCAATCACCCAGGATGGGCATCCGGCCCCCTGCAACAGCGCGGTGCGGATATCCTTGCGCATGGCAGCGACAGGCGTGACGGCGGCGATGGACGACGGAGGCGGACCGCGTGACGCGCATCGCGCCCGCGTGGCGCGATTGCAGGTGCAGCTCGCCGCCGCACCCGAGGTGCGGCTGGCCAAGCGGACGTCGAACCTGTTTCGCGACCGCGTGGCCGTGCGCGCACCGCGGCTCGCCGTGCACGACTTCGACCACGTGCTGGAGGTCGATGCTGCGGCGGGCTGGGTCGACGCCGAAGGCATGGTGCCGTACGACGCGCTCGCCGACGCGTGCCTGGCGCACGGCGTGATGCCGGCCGTGGTGCCGCAGTTGAAGTCGATCACGCTCGGCGGCGCGGTGGCCGGTGTCGGCATCGAAGCGACGTCGTTTCGCCACGGCCTGGTGCACGAGACCGTGCTCGCGCTGGACGTTCTGACCGGCGACGGCCGGGTCGTCAACGCGCGGCCTGACAACGAGCACGCCGATCTGTTCTACGGTTTTGCGAATTCGTACGGAACGCTCGGCTATGCGCTGCGCGTGCGCGCCCGCACGCTGCCAGTCAAGCCGTACGTGGCGGTCGAGCACCGGCGCTTCGACGACGCGTCGAAGTTCTTCGATGCGCTCGCCACGGCGTGTGCCGGCGCCGCGGACTTCGTCGACGCGGTGGCGTTCGACGCGCGCACGCTGGTGCTGAACACCGCGCGCTTCGTCGCGTCGGCGCCGTATACGTCCGATTACACGTACGAGCGCATCTACTACCGGTCGCTGACGGAACGCGAGCAGGACTATCTGACGACGCGCGACTACCTCTGGCGCTGGGACACCGACTGGTTCTGGTGCTCGAAAAACGTCGGCGCGCAGCATCCGCTGCTGCGGCGGCTGTACGGCCGCCGCCGGCTCAACTCGCGCACGTATACGCGGCTGATGCGGCTGAACAGCCGGCTGCGACTGACGCCGCTACTGGACCGGCTTGCCGGCTGGCATCGCGAATCGGTGATCCAGGACGTCGACATCCCGATCGAGCGCGCGCCCGAATTCCTCGACTTTTTTCTGCGCGAAATCGGCATCCTGCCGCTGTGGCTGTGCCCGATCGGCGCCACGCCTTCCGCCGACCGCTTTCCGCTGTTTCCGCGGCGGCGCGCGCTTTACGTGAACTTCGGTTTCTGGGACGTCAAACGCACGCGCGAGCCGTATCCGCCCGGCCACTTCAACCGGCTGATCGAGCGCGAGGTGGCGCGGCTGGGCGGGATCAAGTCGCTGTACTCGGACAGCTACTACACGCGCGAAGCGTTCGATGCGGCGTTCGGCGGCGACGCGTACGCGAAGCTCAAGGCGCGCTACGACCCCGCCGGCCGGCTCTGCGATCTGTACGCGAAGTGCGTGCTGCGGCACTGAGGCGAGGCGACGATGGCTTACCTGCTGCTGCTCCTCCCGGCACTTGCGTCCGTGCTGCTCGCGGCGCACTTCTATCGCGCCGGCGAGCTTGCGCTCGCCGCCGCGTCGCTCGCGCTGATCGCATTGCTCGCGGTGCCGCGGCGCTGGGCCGCGCGCGCGGTGCAGATCGCGCTCGCGCTGGGCGCGCTCGAGTGGCTGCGCACGCTCGCGGTGTTCGCCGCCGCGCGCATGTCGGCGGGCCAGCCGTATCTGCGGCTCGCCGTCATCCTGCTTGCGGTGGCGGCGGTCACTGCGCTGTCGGCGCTGGTGTTCCGCCAGGCGCGGCTGCGCGTGCGCTACAACATCGGCGGCAGACTTTGAACGGAGGCCGGCGATGTTCAATCTGAATGCGCTCGCGCGCGAGCTGAAGACGGCGCAGGACGAGGTGCGGCAGATCGCACCGTTCACGAGCCGCATCGACGGGTTCGACGAGGCGGCAGGGTACGAGGTCGCGCGGATCATCCACGAGTCGCGCGTGCGCGAAGGGCGCCGGCCGATCGGCCGCAAGATCGGCTTCACGAACCGCAACATCTGGCCCGAATACGGCGTGTATGCGCCGGTCTGGGGTTACGTTTACGACACCACGGTGACGCAGCTCGGGCAGCCGCGCGGACGCTGCCGTATCGCGCAGTTGGCGCAGCCGCGGATCGAGCCGGAGATCGTGCTGCATTTCGCCTCGGCGCCACCGGTCACCGACGATCCGCGGCAGATCCTCGCTTGCGTCGACTGGATCGCGCACGGTTTCGAGATCGTGCAGTCGCACTTTCCCGACTGGAAGTTCGCCGCCGCCGACACCATCGCCGATGGCGGATTGCACGGCGCGTTGCTGGTCGGGCCGCCGCGGCGCGTCGCCGAGCTGGGCAGCGACATCGCGGCCAGGCTCGAGCGATTTACGGTCGAACTGCTGTGCGCGGGTGAACTGCGCGACACCGGCACCGGCGCGAACGTGCTCGACGGACCGCTGCAGGCGATCGCACACCTGCTCGCGGTACTTCGCGCCAGCGGCGCGCCGCCGCTCGCGGCCGGAGAGATCGTTTCGACCGGCACGCTGACGCGTGCGCTGCCGATCGCTGCGGGCCAGACGTGGAGCACCCGCATCCAGGGCATCGACCTGCCGGGACTGACGGCAAGCTTCGAGCGCTGAGCGCGCCCGCTCGGGGCTCGAAGTCTGCGCAAGATCAATACGCACGGGCGCGGTGCGACGAAACTACACGTGCGGTCGAGGCGTCCGTGGTTCCAATCGGCCACGACACATCCCCAGCCTGCGGGCGGGGACTGGCGAGAGGGCGATTGGCCCGTCGCCGGGACACGGCGCCTCGCCGCCCCGCTGCCTATCCGAACAGCCCACCGACGCGCGTGCCGGCCAGGCGGTTGATCAGCGCGAGGCTCACGGCCGCCACGGCGATCAGGATCACGCCGAGCGCAGCCGCTTCGTTCTGCGAGCCCGCGATGTAGAAAGTGAAGATCCCGAACGGAATCGTTTCCCACCCGCCGAGCGTCAGGAACACGACGGCCGAGGCTTCCTGCAGCGAGGTGATGAACGAGAACAGCGCGCCGACGACGATGCCCTTCCACACCAGCGGCACCGTGATGTCGCGAAAGGTGCGCAGTTTGGTCGCACCGACGTTTTCCGCGGCTTCCTCCATCGACTTGTGCACGAGCAGCAGCGACGAATGGCTGCCGCGCACGGTGTACGGCAGCCGCCGCACCGCGAGCACCAGCGGGATGACGATCCAGACGCTGGTCAGCGCGATGTCCACGAGTGGCAACGGATAGTGGAACGCACGGATGTACGCGATTCCGATCGCAGTGCCGGGGATCGCCAGGATCAGGGTCGTCAGCGCATCCATCGTGTTGCGGCCGGGCGCTTTGGTGCGCGCCAGGATCCACGCCATCGGCACGCCGATCACGAGGCAGATCAGGACCGCGAGCGCGCAGTAGATGAACGAATTGACGATGAACTTCGGCGTCTCGATCGACACGCGCGTGAAGAATTGCGTCGTGTACTCGACCGGGAAGGGCGTCAGCGACCAGCCACGGCCGAATGCGGCGAGCGTCACGCCGATGTGCGGCAGGAACGAGACGAACATCAGCGTGCCCAGGAAGCCGACCGCGAGCCAGCGTTTGGTCGGCGAAAGCCGGCGCCGTTCCACGCGGGTGTAGGCGAGCGAGCTGTAGTCTTTGATCGCAACGTATTGGCGCGCTGAGATTACGAACACGATCGCCAGCAGCACCAGCAGCGCCGAGATCACGATGCCCATCTTGAACAGGCGCCGGTCGATGAACTGAACGATGTTCAGGTACGCCTGCGCGGCGAGGACGTCCTGCACGCCGACCACCAGCGGCGTGATGAAGTCGGCGAACGTCCAGATGAATACGAGCAGCGCGCCCGACACGTAGCCGGGCGTCGTCAGCGGCAGCGTGATGTCGCGGAAGCGGCGCCAGCCCTTTGCGCCCATGCCTTGCGCGGCCTCCTCGAGCGCAGGGTCGACCTTGGTCAGCGCGTCCAGGATCGACAGCGTGATCATTGGGAACAGGTGCAAGGTCTCCACGAGCAGGACGCCCTGCAGCCCGTACATGAAGTTGATCGGGTGTTCCAGCCCGAAATAATCCTGCAGTACGACGTTCACCGTGCCGGCGCGACCGAGGATGAAGACGAAGCCGAGCACGCCGATCAGCGGCGGCATCACCAGCGGCAGCATCGTCAGGTACGAGAACAGGTTGCGACCCGGAAATTCGTAGCGCAGCAGCAGCATCGCGACCGCAATCCCTAAAATCGAAGTCGTAATCACCGCGCTCACGCCGAGCGCGAGCGACTTCCACAGCGCGCGCAGGTAGAAGCGGTCGGTGAAGAAGTCGGCGAAGTTCTGCAGCGTGAACGCGCCGGCGTCGGTGGTGAACGCGTCGTAGAAGATTCGCGTCAGCGGATACAGCACGAACAGGAGCAGAAAGCTCCAGATCGCGACGAAGCCGACCGTGGCCAAGGCGACGCGCGGCAGCGCGAATGCGGGGCGGTCGATCGCGGCCATCGATCACGCCTCGGCGGCGATCGCGAGCGTATCGCCGGCGGGAAACGCAAGCCGCACCTGCGCGCCGAGCGCAAGCGGCACGTGGTGCCACGGGTCGCGGATGTCGACCTTGAACGTGAAGCCGCTCCCCAGCTCGACGTCGTAGCGCAGCGTGTTGCCGAGGTACGCGGCGAAGGTGATCCGCCCCGACGCGACGTTGAGTTGCTCCGTGGCGGCACCGTCCAGGCCGACGTTCTCTGGCCGGATGCAAAGCACGCAGCGACTGCCGATGGGCAGCGCCTGTGTGAAGAAGGCCGACCACTCGCCCAGCGCCGTCTCCGCGCGCAGCCGCTTGCGGCCGTCGTCCACTGCCGTCACCGTGCCCTCGATCAGATTGTTGATGCCGATGAAGTCCGCGACGAAGCGCGTGCGCGGGTGCTCGTAGAGCTGCTTCGGCGAACCGACTTCGAGCAACTTGCCCTTGTCGAACACGGCGATGCGGTCCGACAGCGTCAGCGCCTCTTCCTGGTCGTGCGTGACGTAGATCGTCGTGATTCCCAGTTCCTTCTGCAGCTTGCGGATCTCGGCGCGCACCTGGATGCGTATCTTGGCGTCGAGGTTCGACAGCGGCTCGTCGAGCAGCAAGATCTTCGGGTTCAGCACCAGCGCTCGCGCCAGCGCGACCCGCTGCTGCTGGCCGCCGGAGAGCTGTCCCGGGTAGCGCTTGTCGAGCCCGGCGAGTTTGACCTTGTCCAGCACCGCATGCACGCGCTGCGCGATCTCGGCGGCGGCTAGTTTGCGCAGCTTCAGTCCGTACGCGACGTTGTCGAACACGGTCATGTGCGGCCATAGCGCATAGTTCTGGAACACCATGCCGATGCCGCGCTCGTGCGGCGGCACCTCGTTGACCCTTTTGTCGTCGAAGCGGACTTCGCCTTCGTCCGGCGTATAGAAGCCCGCGATCAGACGCAGCAGCGTGGTCTTGCCGCAACCGGAAGGCCCGAGCAGCGTGAACAGCTCCCCTTCGTCGATCGCCAGTGTCACGTCGCTGGCTGCAGCCATTGCGCCGAAGCGCTTGGTGACGTTCCGGACCGCGATGCGCATGGATGTTCCCCGTCGTTCGAACAGCGCCGCCCCGGCGCAGGCCGGCGCGGCGCTCCGCGCCCGGCCGCTCAGTATTTCTTCTTCAACTCCTCCCACACCGCCTCGATTTCCCTGCGGAAGCGCTCGTTGACCTCGTTGTAGCGCGCCTGCGCCTTGTCGTCGTCGTAAATGTTGTGCACCTCTCGGTCGAAGTAGGAGCGGACCCCGCCGGTGAACTCGACGGCTTTCTCGGCGGGCGAACCCGGCGCACCCTGAACGCGGTACTTCGGCGTCAGCGGGAACAGTCCGCGCTCCATGAAGATGCGCTGGCCCCGTTCGGTCAGCAGGAACTCGACGAACGCCTGCGCGGCTTTCGGATGCCTGCAGCCGGCCAGCACCGCCATCGGCTCCGGTGTGATCCATGCGGTCGGCGGTGCGACGAAGCGGATGTCGTAGCCGGCGAGCAGCTCCTCGAATGCCATGTAGCTCGGCACGGCAAACCCGGCGGCAAACTCACCTTTGGCGACCACCGACGGCACGTCCCGGCTGCGCGCGGTGAACAGCCCCGTGTTCGCCGCAAGTCGCTTCAGCCACTCCCAGCCTTTCTCGTCGCCTTCGCGCTGCAGGATCACTTCGTATGTCGCGTGGCTGCTGCTCGACCGCGTCGGCGCGCATTGCGCGACATGCCCCTTGAGCTTTGGATGCAGCAGGTCGTCCCAGTCCTTCGGGGGCGGCACGCCGAGCCGCTGCAACAGACGCGGGTGATACACGAGCCCGTACGGCTCCAGCGCAGTGCCGATCCAGAAGCCTTTCGGGTCCTTCAGGAAGATCGGCTTCGGCTTGCCGATCGACGCGGGCACAGTGTCGACCACTGCCTTCGGCAGCGCCAGCGGCGCAATCAGCTTCTGCTCGGCGAGCTTGTCGAACAGCGCGCTTTCACCGCCCCAGAAGATGTCGACTTCGGGCCGGCCCTTCCACTCGACGATGCGCCCGTAGGCCACGGGTGTGCCGGCGGCCAGCGCGTTGACTTTCAGCTTGATGCCCCAGCGCTCCTGCGCGAATTTCGCGAACTCCTGGAGCGCGGCGTCGTGGATGAATTTCGATACCGGCGTGATCAAGGACAAATCGTCCTCGATCGGCGCCTGCGCGAACGCCGGCGCAACCGTAGTCAGCGCTGCTGCGGACGCCGACGCCTTGATCAGTTCCCTGCGCGTAATGGTCATCTGTTCCTCCGGTGGTGGATGTCATACAGGAGCCGATGGCGGCGGAGCGGACGAGCCGCCCCGATGGAGCACCGGCACGACGGCCGTCTCGACGCCGTAGGGCACCGCCAGAAGATCGCCGATGACCGCGTCGAGATCGTCGCGATGATTCAGCACCCGATCGACCGCGCGCACGATCGGCATGTCGACACCGAGTCGCTCGGCGAGCGCGACGACCGCTTCGGCCGAGTGCACGCCTTCCTGCACGGTGATGCGCTCGGCCAGGATGTCGGCGAGGGCGCGGCCTTCACCGAGCGCGATACCCAGCGACATGTTGCGCGACTGCGGGCTGTTGCACGACAGGTCCATGTCGCCGATGCCCGACAGACCCATGAATGTTTCCAATCGGGCGCCGAGCGCGAGCCCGAGCCCCACGGTCTCGGCGAGCCCGCGCGCGACCAGCGTGGCGCGCGCGTTGTTGCCGAGCTTCTTGCCCGTGGCAATACCGCACGCGATCGCCAGCACGTTCTTCAGCACGCCGCCCAACTGCGCGCCGATCACGTCGTCCGACAGGTAGACGCGGAAACGCGCGCTGCCGATCGCGGCTTCGAGCCGGGCGCCGAGCACCGGGTCGGCGCAGGCGAGCGTGACGCCCGTCGGCAGATCGACCGCGATCTCGGCCGCGAACGAAGGACCGCCGAGCACGGCCACCGGCGCATCGGGCAGCGTCTCGGCGAGCACCTGCGACATCAGCGCGGACGTGCCTCGCTCGATGCCCTTCGAGCAGCTCACCACGGGCACCCGGCGCGCCAGATGCGGGCGCAGCGCCTGCGTCACCGCGCGCATGTGCTGCGCGGGTGGCGCAAGCACGACGAACTCCGCGCCGTGCGCGGCGTTGGCCATGTCGTTGGTCGCGACGATGCCTTCCGGCAACGTGACGCCGCGCAGGAAAGTGGTGTTGCAATGCTCGCGGTTGATGGCCCCGGCGACTTCGGGCTCGCGCGCCCACAGCACGATGTCGTGGCCGCGCCGGCGCAGCACGCAGGCCATCGCCGTGCCGAACGCCCCCGCCCCGATGATCCCCGCGCGCGCCATACGCAAATCCTAGGCGCCGCGCCGGCGCGTTCGTTGACGATCGTTACGTTCCCCCGCGACCGTGCTGCAGAGCGGCCGGCGCGGTTCAGCCCGATCGCGCGGCAAGCAGTTGCTGCGCGAACTCGGCGAAACCTGCGCCTTCGGCCCGCGCGGTGACGTGTGCGGGCTTGTGCACGAGTGCGTCGGCGAAGTGCGTGATGTTGGCCACCGCCGCGGAGACGGGGAAGAAGGCGAACATCGGCTCGTCGTTCGGCGAGTCGCCGATGAAGGCGAGCGCCTCGCGATCGCGCCCGAGGTCGACGCCGAACTGCTCCTGCATCAACAGGCGGGTCATCGTGAGCTTGTCGTAACGGCCGAACCATGCGTTCACGTGGATCGAGCTGACCTTGACCGTCAGCCCACGCGCGGCGAGCAGCTCGACGATGCGCCGTACGTCCTCCGGCGGCAGCGGCGCGACGTCCTCGCAGTAATCGATCGCCAGGTCGGCCTCGCGCCAGGCGCAATCGGCGGCGAGCCGCGCGCCCGGCACCTCGCGCAGCACCTGCGCGCCGATCTCCGCGAGCCGCGCGCGGTCGGCCGCGCGCTGCGAATCGCTGCGCGCGTAGCGGCGCGTCATCCGGCGCGTCGCGTGGTCGTAGCGGAAGTAGAACGCGCCGTTCTCGCCGACGACCGCCGCGACCGGCCAGAAGCGCGCGATCAGATCGCACCAGCCCGCCGGCCGGCCCGTCACCGGAATGACAAGCAGTTCGGCCGACTGCAGCGCTTCGAGCGCACCGTACGCTGCCGCGGAGAGCCGCCCGTCGGAGGTGATCGTTCCGTCGATGTCGCAGAGCAGCCCGCGCAGTCGCGCGAGCGTCGACCGCGGCCAAGGCAGCGGATTCGGGGATGGGGTCGTCATGGATCTGCATCGAAGGCGCGGCCCGGATTATGCGCGGCGGCGCCGAGCGACTAGCATGAAAAGAAGCCGATCACGATTCGGCAAGGAGGTACGCATGGCACTCAGAGAGTCACGCATGATCGCGCTCGGTTCGCCGGCGCCGGACTTCGCGCTGCCGGATGTGGTGAGCGGCCGCATCGTCCGGCTCGCCGACTTTGGCGCCGCGCCGGCGCTGCTCGTCGCGTTCATCTGCAATCACTGCCCTTACGTCAGGCACATCCGCGCCGGCTTCGTCGCGTTCGCGCGCGAGTACCAGCCGAAGGGGCTGGCGATCGTCGCGATCAGCGCCAACGATCCCGCGGCGTATCCCGACGGCGCGCCGGAGGCGATGGCGCGCGAGGCGACGGCGGCGGGCTTCACGTTCCCGTACCTGTTCGACGAAACGCAGGCGGTCGCGCGCGCGTACGAGGCGATCTGCACGCCGGACTTTTTCCTGTTCGACCGCGAACGCAAGCTCGTCTACCGCGGGCGTTTCGACGCCAGCCGGCCGGGAACGAACGTTCCGGTCACCGGCGCCGATCTGCGCGCCGCAGTCGATCGGCTGCTCGCCGGTCAGCCCCTGCCGGCCGAGCAGCACCCGAGCATGGGCTGCAGCATCAAGTGGAAACCGGGCAACGCGCCGGCGTATGCGTAGGCCGCGGCGCGATCCCGCCGGCTGCGAAGCCGCTGCGCTTGCGTACGCGGCACGCGGCTGGTCGCCGATCCCGATCGAGCCGCGCGGCAAGCGGCCGCTCGTGCCGTGGCTCGAGTTCCAGCAGCGCATCGCCGATGCCGGGGAGATCGCCGCGTGGTTCTCGCGCTGGCCCGATGCGAACGTCGGCATCGTGACCGGCCGCGTGTCGGGGCTGGTCGTCGTCGATGTCGACGCGCAGCACGGCGGACTCGCCAGCCTGCGCGAACTCGAGCGCGCGAACGGCGCACTGCCGCCGACGGTCGAGGCGATCACTGGCGGCGGCGGCCGGCATCTGTACTTTGCGTCGGGCGAGGCGCCGCTGCACAACCGCGTCGGCATCCGGCCCGGCATCGATCTGCGCGGCGAGGGCGGATGTGTGGTCGCGCCGCCTTCGATCCACCCGAGCGGCCGCCGCTACGCCTGGGTCGCGGGCCGCGCACCCGACGCCCTCGCGCCGGCAGCGCTGCCGCCATGGGTTGCGGCACTCGCGCGCGGCGGCGCCCCGTCGGGTCATCCGCTGGCGCACTGGCGCCGACTGGTGCGCGAGGGTGTGGCCGAGGGTGAACGCAACAACACGCTCGCCTCGTTGACCGGTCACCTGCTGTGGCGCGGCGTCGATCCGGAGGTCGCGCTCGAACTGTTGCTCGCATGGAACCGCGTTCGCTGCCGGCCGCCGCTGCCGGACGCCGAGGTCGCGCGCGTCGTGCAAAGCATCGCGCGGCTGCACGAGCGCGAGGCGGGCGGGTGAACGCGCCGGCGCATGACGCCGATCCACGCGCTGCTCGCGCGCATCCGCTGGGACCGCGAATTCGGCCGAGGCGAGTTCGCGATCGGCTACTGGGACCGCGTCGCACGCCGCATCGTGCGCGTGCCGCTGGCGCGCGTCGAATTCGATCCCGCGAATCGTGCGCGCCTGACCGCGATCGAAGCCGACGGTTCGGTGCATGAGGTGCCGCTGCACCGCATCCGCGAAGTCTGGCGCGACGGCGAACTGATCTGGCGACGCCGTCCGCCCGCAAACCCCGCGGAATGACGTCACGCTCCCGGCATCTGATGGACGAGTTCCTTGAACCTCGGCCATTCAAGCGCCGGCCAGACTTCCGTGTGCGCGTGCCCGTAGCTTCGGATCAGCGCCGAGACCTTCAGCGCGGTCTCGAAGTCCGGTGCGCTGAAGATGTCGACGTAATCATACGGGCCGGCGACGGCGTAGTTGGCGATCCACTGCACGCCGGGGCAGGACTTGCGCACGGCGTCGAGCGCGCGGCGCTCGAGGTTCTCGATGGATTTCGGCTGGCTCAGCGATTCCACCGACACGCGGGTCAGCATCACGTAGTGCGTCATGGGCGTCTCCCGGAGAAAGGGCGGGCCTGTGCGACGTGCGGCCCTGCCCGATGGAACGACTTCGACGATCGACCGATGAAGGCGCCGGCTTTGGCCGCCGGCCGATGTCGACGAGCCGACGGCGAAGCACGATGCATCTTGGAAACAAAGTCTGCCGCGCGGCCGGCACGCCGGCTTGATGGCCGTCAACGGGCCCATTGCGCGTCCGGTCGGCGCATGACATCGCGAACGCTCCACGGCGCTCTTCTCCGCCGCCGTCCCGCCGGCGGGTGAGGGCGGATGACTCGCGGCAGATCGCTTGTCGCCCCTTTGCTGAACGCCTCGCTGGCGCGCACGTGCGACTGCTGTCGTGCAATATGCCGGGTGCGCCGCTTGAGCCAGCTCAACGCAGCGGGGGCGCGGCGCCCTAGGCTATTGAGACTTACGCAAGCTCGTGAAACCGCGACCACGCAAGTTCGTGTCGCCCGCGTGGATACCGGTTCCGTCATCCCGAGCAACGCGAGGGATCCCGGCGTTGCGAGCGGCGCAGATTCCTCGCCTTGGGCTTGGAATGACTCCCCATCGTCATCCCGAGCGAACGCGAGGGATCTCGGCATTGCGCGCGGCGGAGATTCCTCGCCTGCGGCTCGGAATGACAATCGCGGCGTTGCGGTT
>CAZIJU010000033.1:0-31369 GCA_964539745.1 uncultured Burkholderiaceae bacterium
TACATGCTCCTTGATGACATGGTATGCCTCACACACAAAATTCAGGACAGGCTCCGCCATTACGCCGCGTCGCTTGGCGGACGAGAGGCCGTCGGGCCGCAAGACGTTGATTCAGCGTCGTTGTCCATGTCCCTGTGCCTCTCGGTGAAGTTCCTGTCGAGCGTGACGAATCCCCGTGACGGCTCGCAACCGGACCGATGTTCGTCGCCCAAGCTCTCCGTGATTCCGAGCCCGCACCCGCCGTCATCCCGAGTGCACATCCCCGTCACTTTCCCCGTCACTTCGGATCCGCGCCCTGTCATTCCGAGCCGTCCCTTCTCTTGTCATTCCGAGCCGAAGGCGAGGAATCTCGTCCGCTTGAAATGCCGAGATCCCTCCCCCGGCTTCGAGCCGGGGTCGGGATGACAGCAGCGCGTCATTCCCGCGCCCACACCGCGTCGTTGCAAGTCCACATCCCTCGCCGTTCCGGGCCGCTCCTCCCCGTCATTCCGGGCGGTCCCTTCTCTTGTCATTCCGAGCCGCCACTTCTTGTCATTCCGAGCCGAGGCGAGGAATCCCGGCCGCTCGCAACGTTGGGACACCTCCCACGGACCGGCGCAGGGTCGGCATGACGTAACCGGCGACCGCGAAGGCGAAATGGACATGCGGGGTGGTGGCGGCGATGTCACGTGTTTGAGTAACGCCCGACAGGTCGAATCCCTCCGTGGCCGCTGTGGCGCTGTGGTGAAATTCGCAGCTTCGCACTCGCACGGCTCCGGGGTTCGGATGGAAGGACTCGCCAATCGATTCAGATCGCTCGCGCCGGCGGTCGATCACTGCTCGATCCGCGTCGTCGAGGAAGACGCCGAGATGATTTCGGTGCGGCAGAACGTCGCCGAGCCGGTGCAGGCGTGGCGCGACCGCGGCGCGATGATCACCGTCGTCGACGGCGACGGCATCGGCTACGCGGCGACCAGCGACCTCGCCGACGCGGCGCTGCGCGACGCGATCGCGCGCGCGCACGAATGGGCGCGGCTCGCGCGTGGCCGTTCCGTGTTCGACGGTGCACCGCCCGAGCAGCCGCGCCCAAACGGGCGCTACGCCACACCGGTGGCCAAGCCGTTGCACGCGAGCAAGGCCGAACGCATCGACCTGCTGATGCGCGAGTCGACCGCATGCAGGCTCGACGACCGCATCGTCGACTGGGCCGCGATGTTGTGGACCACGCGCACGCGCGAGCTCATCGCCACCGCCGACGGCGGCGAGACGTTCCAGGAGTGGGTGTTCACCGTGCCCGGGCTGCACGTCACCGCGCACGAGGGCGGCGTGACGCAGACGCGCTCGTGGGGCGGCCGCTACAACGGCTATTGCCAGCAGGGTGGGTTCGAGATCGTCGAGCGCTCGGGCTTCGTCGGCAGCGGGCGGCTCACCGCCGAGGAAGCGCTGCAACTGCTCGCCGCACCCAACTGCCCGAGCGGCACGATGGACGTCGTGCTGATGCCCGACCAGATGATGTTGCAGATCCACGAGTCGATCGGGCATCCGCTCGAACTGGACCGCATCCTCGGCGACGAGCGCAACTATGCCGGCACGAGCTTCGTGACGCTCGACATGTTCGGCACGTACCGCTATGGCTCGCCGCTGCTGAACGTGACCTACGATCCCACGCGCGCCGAGGAGTTCGCCAGTTTCGCCTTCGACGACGAAGGCGCAGCCGCGCGGCGCGAGTACCTGATCAAGGACGGCGTGCTGCTGCGCCCGTTGGGCGGCACCACCTCGCAGCAGCGCGCGCGACGGCACCGCGCGGACATCGAGGGCGTGGCCACGACGCGGGCGTGTAGCTGGAACCGCCCGCCGATCGACCGGATGAGCAACTTGAACGTCGAACCCGGCACGAGCACGCTCGACGAGATGATCGCCGCGACCGAGCTGGGCGTGCTGATGAAGACCAACCGATCATGGTCGATCGACGACTCGCGCAACAAGTTCCAGTTCGGCTGCGAATGGGGGCAGATGATCCGCAACGGACGGCTCGCCGAGGTCGTGCGCGATCCGAACTACCGCGGCGTGAGCGCCACGTTCTGGCGCTCGCTCGCGATGGTCGGCCGCCCCGAGACGGTCGAGGTGATGGGCACGCCGTACTGCGGCAAAGGCGAACCGAACCAGGCGATCCGCGTCGGCCATGCGAGCCCCGTGTGCCGGTTCACCGGCGTCGACGTGTTCGGCGCCGAGAAGTGATCAACTCCATGTTCAACCCGCAGACCCGGAGCGCACGGGCAAACGCGTTCGGCACTCCGGGCGATGCCATGGTCTCGGCCTCGCAAGTCCATCTCTCGATCCGTCGATGAAGCCACTATTTTTCGAGCTCGCCGACCACGCGATCGCGCAGCTGCGCGGCGACGAAGTGCTGCTCCTCAATTTCGCGGGAGAAGACACCGACTTCGTGCGCTTCAACCGCGCGCAGGTGCGGCAGCCGATGAGCGTTCGGCAGGCGCAGCTCACGCTGTCGCTGGTTCACGCGGGCCGCCGCAACAACGTCACGCTGACGCTTTGCGGCAACCCGGCGCAGGACCGAATGACCGTGACGGAAACCATCGACGCGTTGCGCGCCGAGCTGCCGGCGCTACCCGCCGATCCCTACCTGCTCTACGCGACCGAGGCGACGAGCTCCAACCGCGTGGACCGCGGCCGCCTGCCCTCCCCCGCCGAGGCGATCGAGCAGGTGACGAACGCCGCGCGCGGCACCGACCTCGTCGGACTGCTTGCCAGCGGACCGATCTACCGCGGCTTCGCCAGTTCGCTTGGCAGCCGGCACTGGCACGCCGTCGACGCGTTCCTGTTCGACTGGTCGCTGTATCACGCGGCCGACAAGGCGGTGAAATGCGCGTGGGCGGGAAGCCGCTGGGACGCGGCCGAGCTCGCGCGCCGCATCGACGAAGGGCGCGCGCAGCTCGAACATTTGGCCCGCCCGGCGCGCACGATCGAGCCCGGCGAATACCGCGTCTACCTCGCGCCCGCCGCGGTCGACGAACTGACGCAGATGCTCAACTGGGCGGGCGTGTCGGCCAAGGCCCAGCGGACGAAGCAGAGCTGCCTGCAGAAGCTCGTCGACGGCGAGGCGACGCTGTCGCCGCTCGTCACGGTGCGCGAAGACACGGCGGGCGGCCTCGCCCCGGCGTTCGACGAAGCCGGCTTCGTGCGCCCGCAGTCGGTCGTGCTGATCGAGCAGGGACGGCACGCCGGCAGCCTCGTCAGCCCGCGCACGGCGAAGGAGTACGGCATCGAAACCAACGGCGCGAGCGAAGACGAAGCGATGCAGTCGATGGCCATGAACGGCGGCGCGCTTGCCGAATCCGACGCGCTGTCGGCGCTGGACACGGGTCTGGCGATCGGCAACCTGCACTACCTGAACTTTTCCGATCGCCCGGGCGGCCGCATCACGGGGCTGACGCGCTTCGCGACGTTCTGGGTCGAAAATGGCAGGATCGTCGCGCCGGTGAACGTGATGCGCTTCGACGACACGCTGTACCGCATGCTCGGCGCCAATCTCGAGGCGCTGACGCGCGAGCCGCACTGGACGATGGATTCGCGCACCTACGGCGCGCGCTCGGTGCAGACGAGCCGCGTGCCGGGGGCGCTGCTGGCGCGTATGGCCTTCACGCTGTAGGCGCGCCGCGACGCGCCGATGATCGTTCGCGACGAGCGCCCCCGCGACCGCACGCGCGTGCGCGCCGGCATCATTCATCATCGCCGCGGTCGCTCGGTGGATCGCAAGTCAACGAATCCGGACAGCCATGTCGACCCCGGCTGCCGCAACCGAAACGCCTTCCGAGCCGTCCGCAGCGCCTGACGCCCGCCAGCGCGCCGCGCTGTTGCTCGCGATCGGTCTGATCCTCGTCTGGGGCGCCAACTTCTCGGTGCAGAAGGCGGTGTTCACGGCGCTCGGCCCGGGCGGGTTCCTGTTCGCGCGCTATCTGATCATGCCGGTCGCCGCGGTCGCGCTGCTGTGGCAGCGTTATGGTCGGCGCTGGCCGCGGCTCGCGCGCGACGAATGGTGGGCGATCGCGCGGCTTGCGGCGCTCGGCCACGTGCTGCACGTGGGGCTCGTGACCTTCGGCATCCACTGGTCGACCGCGTTTTCCAGCTCGCTGATCCTGGCGTGCGGACCGGTGTTCACGCTGCTGATCCTGCGGCTCACCGGCGCGGAGCGGCTCACGCGCGCACAGGTCGCGGGCGTGGCGGTCGCGTGCGCCGGCGTGCTCGTCTTCCTCTCCGACAAGCTGCTCGGCGCGCAGTGGCGTGCGAGCGGCGGCGACCTCGTGCTTCTGGTGGCGGCGGCGTTTTTCTCCGCGTACACGGTGGCCGCGAAGCCGGTGTTCGAGCGGCACGGCGGCGTGGTGGTCATGGCATACACGACGCTGATCGGCGCGGTGCCTCTGGTGCTGCTTTCCGCGCCCGCGGGGCTGTCCGTCGACTGGGCGGCAGTGACGCCCGCCATCTGGGCGGGGCTCGCGTGGGCGGTGATCGTCTCGGCCTTCGTCGGCTGGATCGTGTGGGGCTGGGTCAACGGCGTTCGCGGTGTGGCGCGCACTGCACCGCTGCTGTACCTGATGCCGCCGGTCGCCGGGCTGGTCGCGTGGTTTGCCACCGGCGAGGGCTACACGCTGATCAAGATCGCCGGCGCGGCGATCACGCTCGCCGGCGTGGCGCTCGCGCAGTTCGCGCCGCGCGCAAAACCGGCCGCACCGCCGGAGAGCGTGACGGTGGTCGACTGAGACGCGAGGGATCGTTCGCGACGAGTCAAGCGCCGATCGTCCGAATCGCCGAAATGCGGGACGACCGTTAGCGTCGTCTCACCTGCATCGCCCCTGCTCACTGGTGCACTTCGGTGCGACCGCACCGGGTCGCCGCGATGCGCGACCCGACAAACGAGCGGGCGTCGGAAATCGCGCCGCTATTCGCGGTTTTTCCCGCGACGACACGCCTGCACCATTCGGCCGTGGCGACGTCCGCGCGGGCGTGCTGCGGTTTCGGCGACGGAGCGCAGCGCATCGACCGTTTGTCCACGCTTCGCGGCCTTTCGGATCTCGAGGGGTCAGGAAAAACGCACAGCGCACCGATGACACGGTCGCCAAGGGTGCCGGAGTCTGCGGCCGTCGTCGTTTGACTTGGAGAAGCAAAATGAATCGCAGCCGGGGCTTTACCCTGATCGAAGTCCTGATCGCCATGACCGTGCTCGCGATCCTGGCGGGCATCGCGATCCCGCTGTATTCGCGCTACGTGCAGCGCGGGCAACTGGTCGAGGCCACGCAGGCGCTCTCGGAGTACCGCGTGCGGATGGAGCAGTTCTTCCAGGACAACCGCACGTACCAGGACGCCGGCGGCAACTGCGGTGCGGCAGCGCCCGCGGGGCTGCAGAACTTCGGATTCGCCTGCGTCGTCAACGCCGGCGGTCTGGCCTATACCGCGACGATGACCGGCACGGGACCGGTCGCGGGCTTCGTCTACACGATCAACCAGGCCAACGTGCGCGCGACCACGTCGCTGCCGGCGAGCTGGGGCGCGCTGCCGGCCGATGCGGGAACGCGCTGGGTGACGCGATGAAGGGTTTTTCGTCCTTTCCGGCGATCGCCCGGCAACGCGGCGTCAGTCTGGTCGAGATCGCGGTCGTGCTTGCGATCCTCGCGCTGCTGCTGACGCAGGCGGTGCCGACGTACTCGACCTGGCTGCGCAATACGCAAATCCGGACGGCGGCCGAGTCGATGCAGAATGGATTGCAGCTTGCGCGCGCCGAAGCGATCCGGCGTAACCGTAGCGTGCAGTTTGTGCTGGTCGACGCGCCGGCGACCGGCTGGAGCGTGGGCTGCGTCAATCCAATCGACGGCGGCACCGCCGACGTCGAGGATCCGGGCGATTGCCTGGCAACGATCCAGGCGCGTGCGGCGGCCGACGGCAGCGAACGCTCGAGGGCGACGGCCGCCCCGGCCGGAGCGCGAATCGTGACCTTCGACTCGATCGGCCGCGTGCGCGCCAATGCCGATGCGTCGCCGGCGCTGACGCGCATCGACCTCACCGATCCCGACCTGGACCCGGCGCGGGCGCGACCGCTGCGGGTGACGATCGATGCAGGCGGCGGCATCCGCATGTGCGACCCGGCGCTGCCGCCGTCCGACCCCCGCGCGTGCTGAAGCCAACGCGAGCCTGGAGCGAAACGATGCCGACGAAACGCCAACAGAACGGACTGTCGCTGGTCGAGGTGCTGGTCGCGCTGACGATCTTCGCGTTCGGCGTGCTCGGACTGCTGGGCATGCACGCGACGGCGCTCGCAACTTTCAGCGACGCCAAGTACCGGGCCGACGCGGCACTGCTCGCGGACAGTCTGATCAACCGGATCTGGATCGATCGCATCAACCTGCCCGCGTACGCGTACAGCGGCGGCAGCGGCGGTCCTGCGGTCAGCGCATGGGTCGCCAACGGCGTGAAGGCCGCGCTGCCCGCGGCCGACGCCGTCGTGGCGGTCGCCGGTTCGCAGATCACCGTCACGATCACGTGGCTGCCGCCGGGTGCAACCCAGCCGCGCAGCCACATCGCGGTCGCCACGATCCAGGAGCCGTAAGCATGGGACTTCAGCGGCGCGAACAATCGGGCCTGTCGCTGATCGAGCTGCTGGTCGCGGTGACGATCGGGCTGTTCGCCACGCTGGCGATCACGCAGTCGTTCGCGATTTCGGAAGCGCATCGACGCACGGCGACCAGCGGCGGCGACGCGACGTTCAACGGGGCGCTCGCCCAGTACTCGATCCAGCGCGACGCGCGCATGGCCGGCTACGGCATCAACCATCCGACGCTGCTCGGCTGCCGGATCCTTGCGTACGACGAAGGCGTCTCACCGCCGCGCACCTTCGACTTCTTCCTCGCGCCGGTCGTCATCACGCAAGGCGCCGGAACGGCGCCCGACGAAATCACGATCACATACAGCAGCACCGACACGCTGCCGGCGCCGATCGAGCTGACGCAGGATCTGCCGACACCGGCGGCCAACTACCACGTCAAGAACGCGTTCGGCGTGGCCGCCGGCAACCTGCTCGTGATGGCCGAAGGCGGCCTCGACTGCACGCTGTCGGAGGCGACGAACACGCCGAGCCTGGCCGCGCCCGGAAACCAGGACATCATCATTCACAACAGCGGCAACTACATTGACGCCTACGGCAGGCGGGTGACGGCGCGCTACAACAAGCCAGGCGGGCTGGGCCCGAACTACACGAAGAACGCGGTCCTCTACAACCTCGGCCCGGCGCCGATCGTCAGCCGCTACTACATCGCCGGCAACGAGCTGCGCCTCGACCAGTTGATCAGCAACACGGTCGGCGCGCGGGTGGCGCCCGAAATCGTCCAGCTCCAGGCGCAGTACGGCCGCGACGACGACGGCGACGGCATCGTCGACACGTGGACCGAGGCGACGCCGGCCACCGCCGACCAGTGGTCGCGCACGCTTGCCCTGCGCTTCGCGCTGGTCGCGCGTTCGGCGCTGCCCGAGCGCGAGCGCGACGCCGCCGGCGTGTGCACGACGACGACCGCGCCACCGACCTGGGCCGGCGGAACGCTCGACGTAACGACGCTGCCCGACTGGCGCTGCTATCGCTACCGGGTATTCGAGTCGACGACCAGCCTGCGCAACTTGATCTGGAGGCCCGCATGACCGGCGGTTCGCGCCGGCCGCGGCAGCGCGGCTACATGTTGCCGGTCGTGCTGGTCGCGCTGGTGGCGATGTTGATCTCCGGCATCGCACTGGTACGCTCGATGGACACCAACACGCTGATCACCGGCAACCTCGCGTTCCGCAACGCGACCGTGCATTCGGCCGACGTCGGCGTGCAAAGCGCCGTCGCCTGGCTGGCCGCGAATGCGGGGTCGGCAGTGCTGAATTCGAACGCGCCCGCGAGCGGCTACTACGCCGTGGCGATCGAACCGAACTGGGACGACAGCGCGTACTGGCGGCAGTGTCCGACCTGCACCGTGACTCCGGCGACGGGCGACGCCGCGGGCAACACGATCAGTTGGGTCGTGCACCGCATGTGCACAGCGCAGCTCGACCCGAACGATCCGAACAACCTGTGTTCGCGGCTGAGCGCCAGTTCGCCGGGAGCAAGTGGGGGCAGCTTCTCCAGCGATGCCACGAATTTCAGCGGCGCGGCCCAGCATTACTACCGTATCACGGTGCGCGTACTGGGGCCGCGCAACACAAGCACGCTAACGCAGACTTTCGTCGTGCTGTGAGGTGAAGACGATGCGGGGTCCTCCAAGCGCAGTTCTCGCCGCGGCCGTGCTGCTGTCGGCATCGGTCGTGTCGGCGGGCACGACCGATATCGCCACGGATCCGCTGGCGCGCTCGCAGTCGGCCAGCGTCAAACCGAACGTGATGCTGATCGTCGACGATTCGGGCAGCATGGGTTGGCGGCACATGCCCGATTACGTCGACGGCGCCAACGTCGACAAGCCGCGTTGCAGCGATTCGGCCTGCGGCTCGACGACGACGACCGGCGTCGAAGGCAATCCGCCGTGGTACGCGTACGCATTCAACCGCCTTTACTACGACCCGCAGATCACCTACAGCCCGGCGGTGGACGTGACCGGCGCGTCGATGCCCAGCTACGGCGCGCCGTGGACGACGGTCCCGGTCAACGCGTACGACACGTCCGCCGGCACGATCAACCTGGTGAGCGGGTACCCGGAGCTCGTTTACTGCAAGAACCCCAACGACGATCCGTCGTCTGGCAACTGCCGCCGCAACGGCATCGATACAGCCAACCCGTTCCTCTACAACACGGGCTCTGCCGCAAACGGCTTTCCCGACTCGACCGCCAGCGGCAGCTACCGCTTCCCGGTCACGCGGCTCGGTGGGCCCTACTATTTCGACATCGTGCCGGTCGAGTACTGCAGCGACGAGCGGTTGACGAGTTGCGTCCTGGCTTCCGCACCGTCGGCGCCGCACCCCTACCCGGCGCCGGTGCGCTACTGTCACAACGCCGCCGACGCGCTCAGCGCGTCGGCCGTCAGCGGCAATGTCTCGGGCTCACCGCGCTGCCAGGCGAACTACGACAGCAACCACACGCGGCCCCGCTACGGCAAGTTCCAGCGTGTCGACATCACGTCGACGGTGCCCACCTACGGCAACCGGCCGGGTCGCACCGACTGCGCGCCACGGCCCGTCTGCACATATGCCGAGGAGATGACCAACTTCGCCAACTGGTACGCCTACTACAGCACCCGGCTGCAGACAATGAAAACCGGCGTGGGCCGGGCCTTCAGTTCGGTCGACGGCCGCTACCGCGTCGGCGCGGTCACGATCAGCCCGGGCACGCGGGTCAAAGGGTCGAACTACGTGCCGATCGATACGTTCGCCGGCGCGCATCGCGACGACTGGTACAGGACCTTCTACAAGATGACGCCGTCCGGCCGCACGCCGCTGCGCGAAGCGCTTTCGCGCGTCGGACGCCACTTCGCCGGAATCAAGTCGGGCGTTAACGACGGGATGAACGAGGATCCGGTCCAGTACTCGTGCCAGCCGAACATCGCGCTGCTGACGACCGACGGCTACTGGAACGACAACGCCGGCCAGCGCCTCGATGGATCGCCCATCGGCAACGTCGACAACGTCGACAGCGGCTACTCGACGCGCGCCTACGGCGCCTACGACGGCGGCAACGCCACCGACGCCAGCGACACCCTCGCGGACGTGGCCCTGTACTACTACCAGACGGATCTGCGTCCGGCCGGGGCGAAGGGCGCGCTCGGCACCGACGTCAGCGCCAACAACGTGCCAACGACGACGAAGGACACGAACCCGGCGCAGCACATGGTCACGTTCACGGTCGGCCTCGGGGTGGACGGGCTTATGAAGTACCGGCCCGACTACGAGACGGCGACGGTCGGCGACTTCTACAACATCAAGAGCGGCAACAACACGTGTTGGTGGACGAACGACACCTGCAACTGGCCGAAGCCCGTCGCCAATACGCCGACCACGATCGACGATCTGTGGCACGCCGCCGTCAACGGCCGCGGGCGCTACGTCAACGCGCAGGACGCACGCTCGCTGTACGAAGGCATCGCCAGCGCGCTCGCCGAGATCAAAACGGTGACTGGCGCGGCCGCGGCATCGGCCACCAGCAGCCCGAACATCAGCTCAACGGACAACGCGATCTTCAGCTCGACCTATCGCACTGTGAAGTGGGACGGCGAGCTCGTCAAGCAGTCGATCGACATTATCACCGGCAAGGTGCTGCCGGCGGTCGTCTGGTCGGCGGCGACACAACTGAACGCGGCGGTCGCGCCGGCGAGCGACAGCCGGACGATCTACACCAACGTCGGCGGCGCGCTGAAGCCGTTCGCTTACACCAGCCTCGATGCGGGTGCGCGCGCGTATTTCGACAACCAGTGCACGAAGCTATCGCACTGCGCCTCGCTCGCGGCGGCCGACGCGGCCGTCGCCAACAACGGCACCGCGCTGGTCAACTATCTGCGCGGCCAGCGCGGCAACGAAGGGGCCGCGTTCCGGCTGCGCGAGTTCGTGCTCGGCGATCTGGTCGGTTCGCGCCCGGCTTTCGTCCGCGAGCCGCGCCGCAACTACGGCGACGGCGTCACGCCTTCGTACTTCGACTTCAAGAACGCGAACAAGTCGCGCCAGGCGGTGATCTACGTCGGCGGCAACGACGGCATGCTGCACGCGTTCGACGCGGCCACGGGCGGCGAGCTGTGGGCGCTCGTGCCGCGCACCGTGCTGCCGCGGCTGCACCGGCTCGCCGACAAGGCTTACGGCAACGCGCACGAATTCTTCGTCGACGGCACACCGGCCGTCGCCGACGCGTACTTCGACGGTGCCTGGCATACGGTTCTGGTCAGCGGGTTCAACGCCGGCGGCCGCGGCTACTACGCGCTCGACGTCACGGTGCCGACGGCGCCGAAGCTCCTGTGGGAGATCTGCGCCGACGCGACGCTGTGCGCGAACAGCGAACCCAACCTCGGACTGTCGTTCGGCAACCCGGTCGTGACCAAGCGCGCCTCCGACGGCAAGTGGGTCGCACTGCTGACCTCCGGCTACAACAACGTGACCCCCGGCGACGGCCAGGGGTGGCTGTTCGTCGTCGATCTGGCCACCGGGTCGGTGCTGAATCGCGTGTCGACGGGTGTGGGGTCGACGACGACGCCGTCGGGTTTTGCGCGCGTCTCCGCGTACGCGGCCAATCCCGACACCGACAACACGTCGACCTATGTCTACGGCGGCGATCTGCAGGGCAACGTCTGGCGCTTCGACCTGTCGCAGTCGCCGCCCGCGTTGCTGAAGCTGGCCACGCTGCGCGACGCCGCCGGCAAGCCGCAGCCGGTGACCACACGACCGGAGCTCGGGCAGATCAACGGTCAGCGGATCATATACGTCGGCACCGGGCGCTATCTCGGCGTCACCGACCTCGCCGATCCGGCGACGCTGACGCCGCCCGGCGCCTGGTCCTTCCTCAGCGCGATCTACGCGCTGAAGGACAACGGCACGAGCCTCGGCGATCCGCGCGCGACCGGCAAACTGGTCGTGCAGACAATCTCGACGCTGAACGCCGCGCAGCGCACGGTCACGAAAAACGCCGTCGACTGGAACGTCAAGGACGGATGGGTTGCCGACTTTCCGACGCCGGGAGAACGCGTCAATCTGGACCCGCAGCTCGTGCTCGGCACGCTGGTCGTCACGACCAACATTCCCGACCAGGATGCATGCACGGCGGGCGGAACGAGCTGGATCTACCAGTTCGATGCGCGCACCGGCTCGGCGGTTAGCACCGCCGGCGTCGTCGTCGGCGAGTTGCGTTCCGACACGCTGACGGTCGGCAATACCGTCGTGCGGCTGCCGGACGGTTCGATGAAGCTGATCAGCACCGGCGCATCGGGACAAAAAGACACGCTGGCGCTGCGGGTCGGCGCCAGCTCGGTCACCGCGCGCCGCATCTCCTGGCGCGAACTGGCGCGCTGAGCGGGAGCATCGCGCCCGGTTTGCGCGATCGGCGCGGCGGCGGGCCATCGTCCGCGCATCGGCGCGCGAATCTGAGCGCCGATCTGCGCGCATCGTCCGAGCCGCCGGTGCGCGTGGTTTCGCTCGCGCCGGCAACCAAGGCAAAATTCCCGCTTTGCTTCGAGTTCGCGTGCAATCCGGAGGAGCCATGAACGACGCGCCCGCGCGCGCCGAGCGCCTGCTGGCGCTGTATCGCACGATGGCGCGCATCCGCGCATTCGAAGACGCCGCCGAGGAGGCGAGCCAGGGCGGTGTGCAGGTCTGGGGCATGGAGGCGTCGGCCACACCCGCGCGCGTGCGCGGGCCGCTGCACCTGTCGACCGGGCAGGAGGCGGTGGCCGCCGGCGTGTGCATCCACCTCGAACGCGACGACTTGCTCACTTCGACGCACCGCGGCCACGGTCACACGCTCGCCAAGGGCGCGGACATGACGCGCATGATGTGCGAGCTGTTCGGCCGCGCCAGCGGCTACAACAAGGGCAAGGGCGGGTCGATGCACATCGCCGACTTCTCGGTCGGCATGCTGGGCGCCAACGGCGTGGTCGCCGCGGGCATTCCGATCGCAACCGGCGCCGCGCACGCGCTGAAGATCCTGCGCCGGCCGAACATCGTCGCCTGCTTCTTCGGCGACGGCGCGATCAATCGGGGGCCGTTTCTCGAAGGGCTGAACTGGGCGCAGGTCTACGGACTGCCGGTGCTGTTCGTCTGCGAGGACAACCGCATCGCCGCGACCACACCGACGCGGACGATGACCGCAGGCAGCGGCGCGGCCGCACGCGCCCGCGCGCTCGGCATCGAAGCGCGCGTCGTCGACGGCAACGACGTCGAGTCGGTCGACCGCGCCGCCGGCGAACTCGTCGCGCGCGTTCGCACCGGCCGCCCCGCCCTGCTGCACGCGATCACGTACCGCATCAAGGGCCACGTGTCGGTCGACCCCGGCGCGTATCGAGATGCCGCCGAGGTCGAACGCGCGCGGCAGGACGATCCGCTCGATCGCGCACGCAACACGCTCGCTTCGCTCGGACTTGCCGAGCGCGCCGACGCGATCGACGCCGAAGTGCGCGCCGAAGTCGCGCGCGCGCTCGCCGCTGCCGACGCGGCGCCGTGGCCGGAGCCGGCGGAGGCGTATCGCGACGTGCTCGACACCGGAGCCGGCACATGGCGCTGATGAGCTACGCGCAGGCGGCCGCGGAAGCTCTCGCCGCCGCGATGCGCGCCGACGAACGCATCGTCGCGCTCGGCGAAGACCTCGGGCGCGGCGGCGTGTTCGGCCAGTACCGCGCGGCCGCGCCCGATGGCGGGCTGCGCCCGTTGCAGCAGGAATTCGGCACCGAGCGAGTGATCGACACGCCGATCTCGGAGGCGAACATCATGGGCGCGGCGGTCGGCATGGCGCTGGCGGGCCTGAAGCCCGTCGTCGAGATGCGCGTGATCGACTTCGCGCTGTGCGCGATGGACGAGCTGGTCAACCAGGCGGCCAAGAACCGCTACATGTTCGGCGGCCAGGGACGCGTGCCGCTCGTGGCGCGCATGCCGATCGGCATCTGGTCGGCTTCGGCCGCGCAGCATTCGCAAAGCCTCGAAGCCTGGTTCGCGCATCTGCCGGGACTCGCGGTCGTCTGCCCCGCCACGCCCCAGGACAACTACAGCTTGCTGACCGCGGCGCTCGCGAGCGGCGATCCGGTCGTCTATCTGGAGCACAAGGAGCTGTGGAGCGTGAAGGGCAAGGTCGATCCTTCGCAGCCGGTGCCGCTCGGCAAAGCGCGCATCGCGCGCGCGGGCAAGGACCTGACGCTCGTCACCTGGTCGCGCGCGCTGCACGAGTCGCTCGCGGCGGCCGAGACGCTCGCGCGCGAAGGCATCGACGTCGATGTGATCGACCTGCGCACGCTGTGGCCGTGGGACCGTGCAACGGTGCTCGACTCCTGCGCAAGGACGAAGCGGCTTTTCGTCGCGCACGAGGCGGTGCAGGTCGCCGGCTTCGGCGCGGAGATCGCGGCCGCCGTGGCCGAGGAAGTCGGCTGCCCGGTCAAGCGGCTCGGCGCGCCGCGCATCCCCGTCGGCTATGCGCCCACCCTCGAAGCCGAAGCGCGCGTCGATGCCGCGAAGATCGCGACGGCGGTGCGCGCGTGGCTCGGCGCCGGACATTGACCATGGCACCCGACGCAGGCGGGCCACTACAATCGCGCCGGCGCCACGACTCCGGCGCGCGCGAATCGAATCCATAGGACGCAGGCATGGCGGGCCACGACGGCACCGAGGCTGAATCCGCGCCGGCAGCCGGCGTGCGCGAAGAGGCACCACCCACCGACCCGCGCAACACGCCGCGCGTACCGATCCGGATCGAGGAAGCCGCCGCAGCGGCTGCGATGGCGCTGATCTGCGTGATCACGTTCGCCAACGTGGTCGTGCGTTATCTCACCAACGCATCGTTCGCGTTCACCGAGGAGATCTCGGTGTTCCTGCTGGTCGTGCTGACGCTGGTCGGCGCGGCAGCGGCGTTCGCGCGCGACCTGAACATCCGCGTGCTGTTTTTTGCCGAGATGCTGCCGGCGCGGCCGCGCCGCGCGCTGGAATTGATCGGCATGGCGCTGTCGGCCGTTCTGTTCACGCTGGTCGCCTGGTACGGCTGGCGCTTCTTCCTCGACGACTGGAGGTTCGGCACCACGAGCCCCGGCCTCGGCCTCCCGCAGTGGATGTATTCGATCTGGCTCGTGGTCCTGTCGATCGCGATCGTCGCGCGTCTTGCCGGCCGCCTCTGGCGGGTGTGGAGGCGGGGTTGAGCTGGCTGCTGTTCGGCGGTTTTCTCGTGCTGCTCGTCGCCGGCGTGCCGCTGGCGACCGCGCTCGGGATCGCCGGCGCGCTGGTGATCCTTGCCGCGAACCTCGGCGCGATGTCGATCGCGTCGAACGTCTACTCGAGCCTCGCGAAGTATCCGCTGCTCGCGCTGCCGGTGTTCATCCTCGCCGGCATGATCTTCGAGCGCGCAGGCGTGGCGGCCAAGCTCGTCGCCTTCGTCAGCGCGCTGGTGGGTCCGCGGCATGGCGCGCAGGCCGTGGTCGCGATCCTCGTGTGCATGTTTCTCGGCGGCATCTCGGGTTCCGGGCCGGCCGACGCCGCGGCGGTGGCGATGGTGATGCTGCCTTCGATGACGCGCCAGGGCTATCCGCCGGCGTTTTCCGCCAGCATCATCGCGGCGGCGGGGTCGACCGCGATCCTGATCCCGCCGTCGATCGCGTTCGTGATCTTCACGGTGCTGGTGCCGCAGGTGTCGGTTCCGGCGCTGTTCGCCGCCGGCGTGATTCCGGGCCTGCTCGCGGGGCTTTCGCTGCTGGTGCCGAGCACGATCTTCGCGTGGAAGTACGGCTGGGGCGCGAACGACGCCACCGAACGGCGCGGTCTGCTGCGCGCGCTGAAGGACGCGAGCTGGGGACTGGCCGCACCGATCATCATCCTGGGCGGTTTGCGCACCGGCGCCTTCACGCCGACCGAAGCCGCGGTCGTCGCGGTGTTCTACGGCTTCTTCGTCGGCACCGTCGTGTATCGCACGCTCGATGTCCGCGGTCTGTATCGTGTGCTGGTGGACTCAGCCGAGATCTCCGCGGTCGTGATGCTGATCATCGCCTGCGCGGGCATCTTCGCGCACGCCGGTTCCACCCTTGGCGCCTTCGATGCCATGGCCAAGGCGATGCTCGGCGTCACGCAGGAGCCGCACCTGATGCTGGCGATGATCATGCTGCTGCTGCTGGCGGCCGGCATGATGCTCGATGCGGCGTCGATCTTTCTGATCTTCCTGCCGATCCTGACTCCGATCGTCAACGCGTTCGGCTGGAACATGACCTGGTTCGCGGTGCTGATGACGATGAACATGGCGATCGGCCAGTTCACGCCACCGATGGCGGTCAACCTGCTGGTCACCACGCGCATCGCGGGCGTGGGCATGGAAAGCACGGTGCGCTGGGTGCTGTGGATGGTCGTGTCGATGCTGGGCGCGCTCGCGCTGGTTGCCGCCTTCCCGCAGCTCGCGCTATGGTTGCCCGAGCGTCTGGGGTATTGAGATCGGAATTCAGTTGTCGTGCGGACGCGATCACGGTAAACACGATTGCCATCGGAGGTCAGCGCGCCACCGATTCATTCAACGAGAGGAGAAGTCATGCAACGCAGATATTTGTTCGCCGTCGCCGCCGCGGCCGTCGCGCTCGCCGCAACCGGCGCAGTCCACGCGCAGAACTACAAGCCCGAATACAAGCTCTCGACCGTCGTCGGCCCCGCCTTCCCGTGGGGCAAGGGCGCCGAGATCTGGATCGACCTGGTGAAGCAGCGCACCAACGGCCGCATCAACATGAAGCTGTACCCGGGCGTGTCGCTGGTACAGGGCGACCAGACGCGCGAGTTCACCGCGATCCGCCAGGGCATCATCGACATGGCGATCGGCTCGACGATCAACTGGTCGCCGCAGGTCAAGGAGCTGAACCTGTTTTCGCTGCCGTTCCTGATGCCCGACTACAAGGCGATCGACGCGCTGACGCAGGGGCCGGTGGGCAAGGAGCTGTTCGCGATCCTCGAAAAGCAGGGTGTGGTGCCGCTCGCCTGGGGTGAAAACGGCTACCGCGAGTTGACCAACTCCAAGCGCGAGATCCGCAAGCCGGACGATCTGAAGGGACTGAAGATCCGCGTGGTCGGCTCGCCGCTGTTCCTCGACACGTTCCGCGCGCTCGGCGCGAACCCGACGCAGATGAGCTGGGCCGACGCGCAGCCGGCGTTCGCCTCGGGTGCGGTCGACGGCCAGGAGAACCCGATGTCGATCTTCACCGCCGCCAAGCTGCACACGGTCGGACAGAAGTTCGTGACCATGTGGGGCTATGTCGCCGACCCGCTGATCTTCGTCGTCAACAAGGAAGTGTGGGAAAGCTGGACGCCGGCCGACCGCGAGATCGTTCGCCAGGCCGCGATCGACGCCGGCCGCCAGCAGATCGCGATCGCACGCAAGGGGCTCGACGAACCCGGGCAGCCGCTGCTGAAGGAAATCGAGGGCATGGGCGTCAAGGTCACGCGGCTCGCACCCGCCGAGCGCGAGGAGTTCGTCAAATCGACCCGCGCCGTCTACGAGCAGTGGAAGAAGCAGATCGGCGCCGACCTTGTCAAGCGCGCCGAGCAGTCGATCGCCGCACGCAAGTAGCGGTTCGCGATCCGCGGGCAAACGCCGCGCGGCCCTTCGGGCGCGCGGCGTTTTTCACACGCGCAGGACGGGCAAGAGGCGAGTCGGTCCGACCCAACGAGCGAGGTCAGCGCATCGGGCATGCCTCAACCTCGTGACACCTTCACTGCGCCTGTGCAGGTCGCCGTTGCGCAGGCCGGTTCCGTCGACCCGACTCCGGCTCTTAGCCGGGGAAGGGATCTCGGCGTTTCGAGGTGAGGGGATTCCTCGCCTCCGGCTCGGAATGACAAGGAAGAGGAGGCTCGGAATGACAAGGAAGAGGAGGCTCGGAATGACACCTCATCGTCATCCCGAGTGACGCCTCATTGTCATCCCGAGTGACGGCTCATCGTCATCCCGAGCGACGCCTCATTGTCATCCCGAGTGACGGCTCATCGTCATTCCGAGTGACGGCTCATCGTCATTCCGAGTGACGGCTCATTCTCATTCCGAGTGACGGCTCATTGTCATCCCGAGCGAACGCGAGGGATCTCGGCGCTGCGAGGCGCGGAGATTCCTCGCCTTCGGCTCGGAACGACAAGGAAGAGGAGGCTCGAAATGACAATGGGTTGTGGGCAAGGAATGACGACATGCAACGCATGCCAACGCCGGACAACCGGAACGCGTCACGGCGACTCGTAACGCCCGAAAGTCGTCCCCCGTCGATGCGCGGCGCGTGCTTGCCGTGTGCGCGGCGGATCCTCGCGCCGGCTCGGTGTCCAAGTTCGAAGCAACAACAGCGCGATGCAGTGGATTGACGATTTCCCGATCGTCCGCCGCCGTGCGCGGCCGAGCGCCGGGACCGGATCCGCCACAGCGGCCCGGCCGTTGGCCGCTTGCGTAGCCCGTCAGTGCGTGATGACCACCAGCACGTTGCAGTGCGCGCGTTCGATCAGCGCTGGCGACTGAGAGCCGCGCCACCAGCGCGCGGCCCAGCCCTCCAGATGCTTGTGGCCGACGACGATCAGATCGGCGCCGATGTCGCGCGCGTACTTCGTGATCGTCTCGACCTGGTCGCCGACCAGCACTTCGCCGCGTGCCGGATAGCCGGCTTCCTTCAGCCGCCGCAGCCCGTCGGCCAGGATCGCCTCGTAGCGCTTGCGCTCCTCGGCCTCCATCTCGGCGTCGTAAAAGGCACCTTCGATTGCCACCAGCGGCGCAGCCGGCGGCATCACGGCAATCAGGTGCAAGTCTGCGTTGCTCCACTGCGCGATATCGAGCCCGTCGAGCAGCGCTTTCTGCCCCGCTTCGGAGCCGTCGTAGGCCAGCACGATACGTTTGTACATCGGACACCTCCGGCGATCGGATCCGCACCAACGAAAGTCTGGCGCAAGCGGTTGGCGTATGCTACCCGGCGGTGCCGGGGCGTCGGCCGTAGTCCGGTACTTCGACACCACCCGCGGCGGCGTGCAGCGAGAGTGGAACCACGCCAAGCCGTCGGCGCCGTTGTATCGCACGCGCGGACGCCCGTCCGTCAGCCGACCGACCCCGTCGGCCCCGGATAGCTCACTTCTTCGAGCTTGCCGCTATCCACGTCGTAGATGAAGCCGCGCACGGTAACGGCGTCGGGGCCGCTCGTCGGTATCCAGGGGTGATTCAGGATCGCCGACATGCCACGCCGCACGTCCCAGGCGAGGCGCTCCATGTTCCTGGCGTCGCGCGGCGCGTCGAGCGGCTCGATCGACCCGCGAAACGCGTGGAATGCCGCAGGAGAGGCAGAGCACTTCCGGCAGCTTACGAACGCGCGGCCGGTGGCCTGTCCGAGGAGCTTCTCCGCCGCAGGATCGCCCTCCAGCCCAGCTTTGAGCAGGTCGTCCGTAAAGGCGAGCATGCCGCAGCGTGTGTGATGGATCAGGATGATCTCGTTCGTGTTGAGCAGATGATGCGAGATGATCAGGCAACGGATCGCGTCTTCCGTCACCACGCCGCCCGCGTTGCGGATGATGTGCGCATCGCCCGTCTGCAGCCCCAGCAGATCCTCCACGTCGAGCCGCGCATCCATGCACGCCACGACCGCCACGCGCTTGGCCGGCTGGATCCGTTGCTTGCCCGGATAGGCGGACTTGTGCAGCGCCTCGCCTGCCGCGTAGCGCTGGTTGTTCGCCAGGTACTGGTCCGTCATCGAAATTGCCATGTGGATCCTCCTTTTTCGGAGTGGACCGTTGCGCAATGTCGCTTCACTCGCGCCGCCCGGTTTGCGCGGACGGCTTGGGTGCCGCTGCCGAACCCGTGCGGCGGTCAGCCTTGCGCGGGGTGCCGAGTTCCACGAGGCAGGCCCGCAGCGCGGGGTGTCGTCATTCTGCGCCGATCGGCGTCGATCACGACATGCGATCGGCCGCGGCGGCGTGCCATGCGTAGTCCATCTGGCGCGCCGTGGCCTGCGCCAACGCGGGCGAGACCAGGCGGCCGACCAGATGCAGACACATGTCGATGCCGGCCGAGATGCCTGCCGACGTGACGACTTTGCCCTGCTCGATCCAGCGCGGGCCGTCGACGACGTCCAGCGCGGGAAACGACGCCGCGAGTTCAGCTTGATCTTCCCAGTGCGTCGTGACACGCCCGCCGCGAACGACGCCGGCATGGGCCAAGATGAATGCGCCTGTGCACACCGAGGCCACGAGCTCGCACGACGCGCTTTGACGCGAGATCCATCGCAACACGTCCGGCTCGAGCAGCTCGGCGGCGACGACGCCGCCGGGGACGATCAGGACGTCGATGTCCGGGTGGTCGTCGATCCGATGGTCGGGCACGATGCGTAACCCCGCTCGCGCGCGAACCGGCCCGGGCGTCCGTGCGACGGAGAAGGTCCGAAACGGCTCGACCCGGTCGGGATGCAACCGCTTGTGGACCCGACTTGCAGTCGTGAACACCTCGAACGGACCCGCGAAGTCCAGGGCTTCGACGTCCGCAAAGAGATAGATGCCGACGTGCTTGCTCATGTGTCCCTTCCAACCCGGCTGACTCGGTACGGCGAGTCCGCGGTATCGCGCGCCCCGCGCCACCGGCGTCAGTGCGCCTCGTCCCACGTGGCGCCGACGCAGCCCTCCTGGCGATCGACCATCAATCGAGCGAAAGCGCCACGCGAAAACCGACGTGAAACAGGCGCCCCACTCGCGGCGGTGCCGCTCTCGACGCGGACCTCGCATGGGGCGGTTGCGTCCAGGCACTACCGCCGCGGAAGCGACGGCGTGAGCAATCCACCTCCAAGCCCGAGGTGACCGGGCTCGCATCCGTGGCATGGCTTGGGTAACCAGCGCGGCAATCCTGCACCCATTCCCAAACGTTCCCGACCAAGTCGTGGACACCGAAAGCATTCGCTGAAAAGCTTCCCACAGGCGCCGTCGTGACGTGCCCGTCCCGGCATCGGGCGAAGGGCCAGTTTGGCCCACCGTAGTCCGGAAATTTGCTCCGAAAGGTTTCGTCGCCCAGGTTTGCGAACCTGCACGCCTCGTTCGGGTCCTCTCCCCACGGCCACGGCGCCTTCGACCCGGCCCGTGCAACATACTCCCACTCGGCTTCCGACGGCAGTCGATAGCCCTTCCCCGTCTTTTCTTTGAGCCACTTGGTGTAGGCCTCTGCGTCTTCCCAATTTACGCAGCTCACCGGGTGCCGCCCCGTCACCGGCCATGGCAGGTTGTTCCACGCACGCGAAGGATTCAGTTCGAACCTGCCGGGCGGAACCAGGAACACGCATCCCGTGACGGCTCTCCCGGTTTCCTGAACGAATTGCGAAAACTCATCGATGGTCACTTCGTACTTGCCAATCGCGAATCGGGCGACCTTGACCTCCTGGACCGGAGATTCGTCGTCGAATTCGAATCCTCGAACCGTGTCCAGCCGCTCGCGCTCCGATGCCTGAGCGCCCATGCGGTATGAGCCGCCCTCGATCAGGACCATGACGGGACACCGATCGCAATCGCGAGTCTGCCCCGTTGCGCCAGCCGCTTGTGCTGCACTGAACGCGATCATGAGGCTCCACATCCAAAGCGCGGTCGATCGTCCACGCCCCGACGTTTGCCATTCGGTCATGCCGTTTCTCAGCGCCTAACGCACCCGTCCAGCGGCGGCGCGACAGCGCCGTTAGCTGCAACGGCTTCCCGTGCGTCTCGGCGCCCCCCAAGCGCACTGCGGCGATGCCACGACAGTTCGGCTCCCGCGCTCACCCGCGTATGAGTGTGTGTAGCTCTTGAACGTGGCGCTGTGGCTTAACGTCAGGTGGCAGGTTGGGTCGAACGTACTTGGCAAACCACTCTCCGGCTTGCTTGGAAGATTCCCAAACTTCCACCACGCGCCAACCGCCTTCGATCGGATGACCGAAGTGCACGATGAAACCTGGCGCCCCCCTGAGGGCATCCCCAAGTAGCCGGATCGTCTGTTCGTATCCTTCTTTGGTCTGGCCCGGAACATCTGCACTAATAACCACGGCCATGTTTGCGCCCCTCCCTTGGTTGGTCGTTGACGTCGTTCCCCGCTCACCTCATCCGGCCGGGCGTGTCCGCCCAACGTGCAAGCTCAGGGGCGCGCCGCTTGCGGCGCGTCCCTCTGGAGCGCAGTGTTAGGTCGCCATTACTTACCATCATTCGCACGCAACCTCGATGAATTAGAGATTCTCTCGGCCAGGCGTTCAAGAGCATCTCTCGTTGCACGGGTAATTGATTCGGAGAGTACGTTAGCCCCTCCGCCACAACCAGCACCGGAATCACCATCAAAGGTTTTTGATCCGGAAACAGAGGTTGCAAGTAGGGTTCCATTGGTGCCGCGAATATTGACGCCAAAGGATATGTCTGTGGTACCGGAACATGTCCCAGACCAAAAGCCCATTGAGCAAGAAAGCCTTGGTGAAAAATCATCCATCTTTACCAGAACAACTCCACGGAGCCCCTGCTTTGTCATGGCTTCGGATGTAGGCATGCTTGATTGCTCAACCGTTTGCTCAAACACTGAATCCAACGTGTGTTTCACAGAAACAGCAACGGAATCGCCGAGCGAGATTGGGTAGGTATGAGCACTGCATACATGGCTGACCGGTTTAACCTCGCGATTGACATTCCTGATGCTGTCATCCAGCACGACCGCGAACTTCCCTGGCACTTTGCTTTCGTATGAGGAGTAAATGTTGATGGCCTTTGTTGAGACCGGTTGCACGTTGTATGCGCAACCAGAGGCCAAGCTTGCCAGACCAATAACCAAGTAGCTGAGCTTCGTAGTTTTCTTCCCCCTTGAAAAGACCTAACGTAATTTCACCGCTACCGCCGCCACCGAATAACCTGGCCCGGCAGCGGCCAACCTGATTGGGCGGGTCCGCGAAAAACCGCGTCGGGTCTTGCTTTCGGCTCGGGCATCGGTGCTTCCCCGGATACGAACAGAAACCGCCAAACCCGGCACTCGACCCTCTCGATGCGTTGCGCGGAACAAGATCGACCGTGCCGTTGGACGCGATGCGACCGCCGTGAAAGCTTACGAGCGCACCCCTGCCGCGTCCAGCACGCCGCGCGCCGGCGCGCTCAGTGCGCCTCGTCCCAGTTGGCGCCGACGCCGACCTCGGCGACCAGTTTGACCTTCAGTTCAGCCACGCCTGACATCAGCTCGGGCACCTTGGCCTTGACCAGCTCGACCTCGGACTCTGAGACCTCGAACACCAGCTCGTCGTGCACCTGCATGATCAGCTTGCTCGCGAGCCTTTCGCGGTGCAGCCAGTCGGCGACCGCGATCATCGCGAGCTTGATCAGGTCGGCGGCGGTGCCCTGCATCGGCGCGTTGATCGCGGCGCGCTCGGCGGCGGCGCGGCGCGGGCCGTTCGGCGAGTTGATCTCCGGCAGCCAGAGGCGGCGGCCGAACACGGTCTCGACGTAGCCCTGCCGCCGGGCGAGCGCGCGCGTCGTTTCCATGTAGCGCGCCACGCCGGGGTAGCGCGTGAAGTAGCGGTCGATGTAGTTGCGCGCGGCGTCCTTGTCGATGCCGAGGTTGGCCGCGAGCCCGAACGCGCTCATGCCGTAGATGAGCCCGAAGTTGATGACCTTCGCGTAGCGCCGCTGCTCGCTCGTCACCTCGCCGACCGGAACGCCGAAGATTTCGCTCGCCGTGGCGCGGTGCACGTCCTCGCCGGCGGCAAACGCCGCGAGCAATCCTTCGTCGCCGCTTAAGTGCGCCATGATGCGCAGCTCGATCTGCGAGTAGTCGGCCGAAACGATGCGCGAGCCCGGCGGCGCGATGAAGGCCTCGCGGATGCGGCGCCCTTCCGGCGTACGAATCGGGATGTTCTGCAGGTTCGGCTCGGACGACGCGAGCCGCCCGGTGACCGCGACCGCCTGTCCGTAGCTCGTGTGCACGCGGCCCGTGCGCGGATCCACGCTGGCCGGCAGCTTGTCGCAGTAGGTGGATTTGAGTTTGGACAGCGCGCGGTATTCCAGCAGGGTTTTCGGCAGCGGGTAGTCGAGCGCGAGCTTTTCGAGCACTTCCTCGTCGGTCGACGGCGCGCCGCTGGCGGTTTTCTTGACCACCGGCAGCCCCAGCTTGCCGAACAGGATCTCGCCGATCTGCTTCGGACTGCCGAGGTTGAACGGCTGGCCCGCGAGTTCGTGCGCGCGGGCTTCGAGTTCGGCCATGCGCGCGGCGAGCTCGCGGCTTTGCGCGAGCAGCTTGTCGCGGTCGATCAGCACGCCGGTGCGCTCCATCTCGAACAGCACTCGCGAAACCGGGATCTCGATCGATTCGTACACGTAGCGCAGCCGCGCGTCGTCGGCCAGGTGCGGCCACAGCGCGTGATGCAGCGCAAGTGTCACCTCGGCGTCTTCGGCCGCGTACTCGGTCGCGCGCTCGATCGACACCTCGTCGAAGCCGATCTGGTTCGCGCCCCTGCCGCACACCTGCTCGTAGGTGATCGTCGTGCGGCCGAGGTGGCGCTCGGCGAGCGAATCCATGTCGTGGCTGCGGTGCGGCTCCAGCACGTAACTTTCAAGCAGCGTGTCGTGAGCGATGCCTTCGAGCCGCAGGCCGTGATTGGCGAAGACGTGTGCGTCGTACTTCAGATGCTGGCCGACCTTCCGGTGGCGCGCGCTCTCGAGCCAGGGCTTCAGCTTCGCGAGCGTCGCCTCGAGCGGAAGCTGCACGGGAGCGCCCGGATAGCGGTGCGCGAGCGGGATGTAGCAGGCGCGCAGCGGCTCGACCGCGAGCGAGATGCCGACCAGCCGCGCGGCCATCGGGTCGAGCGACGTCGTTTCGGTGTCGATGCAGGTGAGTTCGGCGCCGCTGATCTTCGCGAGCCAGGCGTCGAGCTGGGCTTCGGTCAGGACCGTTTCGTACTGGACGTTCGGCTTGCCTGCACCTTCCGCCGCCTGCCGCTGCGCGGGCGCATCCGCTTCGGTCTGCCCGCTCGCCGGCAGCGGGTCGGCGTGGGGCGTCGGTGCGGCCTCGCCGCCAAGCTCCTTCAGGAAGCTCCTGAACTCCCACCGCGTGTACAGTTCGCGCAGTTTGTTCACGTCGGGCGGCTGCGCCACCAATGCGTCGAAGTGCGGCACGTGCGCGGCGATGTCGCCGTCGGTCTTGACGGTGACCAGCGTGCGCGCGGTCGGCAGCCAGCCAGCCGCGCGGCGCAGGTTCTCGCCGACCACACCGCCGATCTTGTCGGCATTGGCGATGATCGCATCGAGCGAGCCGTATTGCTGCAGCAGCTTTGCCGCGGTCTTCGGGCCGACCTTGTCCACACCGGGCACGTTGTCGACGGCATCGCCGACCAGCGCCAGATAATCGACGATCTGCTCGGGGCGAACACCGAACTTGGCAACTACGCCGGCAACATCGAGCTTTTCGTTGCTCATCGTGTTGATCAGCGTGACATGCTCGTCGACGAGCTGGGCGAGGTCCTTGTCGCCGGTGGAGATCACGGTGCGCACGCCGCGGCTTTCGGCCGCGCGCGCCAGCGTGCCGATCACGTCGTCGGCCTCGATGCCCTCGATCTCGAGCACCGGCCAGCCGAGCGCGCGCGCCGCCTCGCGGATCGCGTCGAGCTGGCGCGCGAGATCGTCGGGCATCGGCGGGCGGTTGGCCTTGTACTGCGGGTAGATCTCGTCGCGGAAGGTCTTGCCCTTGGCGTCGAACACGCACGCGAGGTAGTCGGCCGGCACCTGCTGGCGCAGCAGCTTCAGCATCGACACGAACCCGCGGATCGCACCGGTGGGTTCGCCGGTCGAAGTCCTTAGATCGGGGAGTGCATGAAATGCGCGGTATAAGTAGCTCGAGCCGTCGACGAGCAGTAGGGTCTTCACAGGAGAGCCGTATGTTGGATCGTCAGAAGAACATCCCGAGCCTGCGGGCCGTGACGATGTCCGAGCGCGCCACGAGCCAGAAGGCGCGCGAGTCCTGGCACCTGTGGGGCATTATCTCCGAGTTCGTCGAGGCGACCGAGCGCCTTTCCGAGATCCGCCCGGCAGTCTCGATCTTCGGCAGCGCGCGGCTGAAGGAGGATTCGCCGGTCTACCGGCAGACCGTGGAGATCGCGCGCAAGCTCTCGGACGCCGGTTTCGCGGTGATCAGCGGCGGCGGGCCCGGCGCGATGGAAGCCGCCAACCGCGGCGCGTTCGACGGCCGCTCGCCTTCGGTTGGACTGAACATCGAGCTGCCGCGCGAACAGCACGGCAACCCGTACCAGGACATTTCGCTGCGGTTCCGGCACTTCTTCGCGCGCAAGGTGGCTTTCGTGAAATACGCCGCCGCCTACGTCGTGATGCCGGGCGGCTTCGGCACGCTCGACGAACTGACCGAGGCGCTGACGCTGATCCAGACCGGCAAAGGCCGCAGAATTCCGATCGTCCTGGTCGGCTCGACGTTCTGGCGCGGGCTGCTCGACTGGATGCGCGAGCGGCTCGTCGGCGACGGCATGATCGACGCGCAGGACCTGGACCTGATGACGCTGGTCGACGACAGCGACGCGGTCGTCGCCGCGATCTTCGACTTCTACGAAGCGCGCGGCTTCGCGCAGACCGCCGCCGAGCGCGAACAACTGCTTTACCTGTAGCCGCGGCGAGCGGGAGCGCGGGCTACAATGCGGCCCGGGTTTTCGCCATGACCGTGCAGATGCTGCGCTCCGTTTCGATGGCCCTCGCCGCGTCGTGCGTGGCGGCTGCGGCGCATGCACAGCCGGGCCAGCCGCTCGACGCGCCGCCGCGGCTTCCGGCCGCTGCGGGCACGGCGGCACCGGCGCCGTCCGAGACGACGCAGCGCCCGGTGACGCGCCCGCCCGAATTCGATTCCGCCCGCGAGGCCGCGCCGCGCGCCCGCAACGACGAGCCGCTCGTCGAGCCGGCGCCCGAGGAGCAGTTGCCGCCGGCGCGGCAGACTTCGCCCGAGGTTCGCATCGAACAGCGCCGCCGGGCCAACCGCGTCGTCGAGGTGATCGTGACGCCGGCGCACTCGACGACGAGCTACGTGATCGTCAACCGCGAGGGGGCACGCCCGCTGTCGCAGCAGGAATTGAGCGCCGGGCTGTCGGTGCCGCGTTTCCTGCAACTGAAATTCTGAATCGCGCGATGGCGGTTTTCACCGCGCTGACGCGCGAGGACATCACGGGCTTCCTGGCACACCACTCGCTCGGCGAGCTGGTGCGCTACGAGGGCATCCCCACCGGCATCGAGAACACCAACTACTTCGTCGACACGACGACCGGCCGCTTCGTGCTGACGGTGTTCGAACGGCTCACCTTCCACCAGCTTCCCTTCTACCTCGAGCTGATGCGCCACCTGGCGCGGCGCATGTTGCCGGTGCCCGAGCCGCAGGAGAACCGCTCGGGGTCGCTGCTGTCGGAGCTACGCGGCAGGCCTGCGGCGATCGTCACGCGCCTGGACGGCCGCGCGGTCGAGCGGCCCACGGTCGAGCAGTGCGCGCGCATCGGCACGCTGCTCGCGCACATGCATCTGCAAGCGCGCGACTTCCCCCACTTCCAGCCCAACCTGCGCGGCATCGGTTGGTGGAAGGCGGTGTTGCCGCAGCTCGAACCGTTCGTCGACGAGGCGACCTACCAGTTCCTCGCGGAGGAAGTGATCTTCCAGGACAGCTTCCACCGTAGCCCGGTCTACGAGACGCTGCCGCACGGCCCGGTACACGGGGATCTGTTCCGCGACAACGTGTTGTGGCAGGGCGGAGCCGAGTCACGCCGCGTCGGCGGCGTCATCGACTTCTACTTCGCCGGCTGCACGACGTGGCTGTACGACCTGGCGGTGACCATCAACGACTGGGGCGTGGACCCGGCCGACGGCGCGCTCGACATGCCGCGCGCCCGTGCGCTGATGACCGCGTACCACGCGGTGCGGCCGCTCACCGTGCAGGAACGCGAGGTGTGGCGCACGATGCTGCGCGGCGCGGCGCTGCGCTTCTGGATATCGCGGCTGTACGACCTGCACCTGCCGCGCGCCGCGCACATGCTCAAGCCGCACGATCCGAAGCGCTTCGAGCTGACGCTGCGCCGGCGCATCGCCGACCCGGAGCTACCGTGGGCCGAGTCGTGATCCGGATCGCCGCACCGATGGCGGATCGCGAACCGGGGATCGCGCTTCGCGCACCGATCGCGCCCGCCCTGGCGCGGGGAGCAGGCCGTGCTTCGCGGGCATGCGATCTTTGGCGACGCAGCGGCGCGGGCGACACACACGCACGCCGCGTTCGGCGCCGAGCACGGCGGGCGGCAACACGGCTCGCGCTTGCCGGGTAGCGATGCGGATCCGCAATGTTCCCCCCGCCACCGGCGCGGCCTGGTTGCGTGACGGGTGGCGGCTGTTCAAGCGGCAGCCGCTCGGGCTGCCGGCGATGGTCGTCGTCTACCTGATGATGTTGTTCCTGCCCGCGCTGCTGCCCTTCGTCGGCATCGCGATCTCGGGCGTGCTGGCGCCGTTTGCCACCGTCGGTCTGATGACCGCCTGCCGCGACGTCGCACTCGGGCGGGCACCGAACGCGGCCGTGTTCGCGCAGCCGTTCCAGGAAGGCAACCCCAACCGGACCAAGCTGTTCCGCCTCGGCGTGATCAACGCCTCGCTCGTGCTGCTGCTCGCCACGCTGCTCGCGCTCGTCGGCGTCGACGACCGCGCGCCGCCGGCCGACGGTCCGGCCACGCTCGCCGACATACCGTGGGACATGCTGCTGCTGCAGGTGCTCGCCTACACCCCCGTGCTGGTGCTGATGTGGTTCGCGCCGCTGCTGGCCGGATGGCACGGTCTTTCGCCCGCGAAAGCGATGTTCGGCAGCGTGGTCGCCTGCGGCCGCAATCTGGGCGCGCTACTGGTCTACGGGCTCGTGGCCGGCGCCGCGAGCCTGATCGCGAGCACCGCGATCGTCGGCGTGCTCGTGATGCTGATCTCCTCGCGCGAGCTGCTGTCGTTGCTGCTGGCGCCGTTTGGCCTGGTGATGATGACGATCGTGCAGGCGAGCTTCTACCCGATGTACCGGTCGATCTTCGAGGAATAGCGCGACGAGATCCGCCTCGCGCCACCGAGCAAGAGGCGCGCCAGGCTACGCTGCCTGCAGCTTGGCGATCGAAAGCAGCAGTTCCTTGACGCCTTGCGGACCGAAGTTGATCTTCGCCCGCGCGTCCTCGCCGCTGCCCTCGAGCTTGATGATCACGCCCTCGCCGAAGCGCGCGTGGCGCACGGACTGGCCGATGCGAAAGCCGTGCACGGTCTGCGGCTTCGGCGCCACGGCCGCCGCGGCGGCCTGCACGCCGGCGTCGTGCCACGGCCCATCGCGCATGCCGGCAGCCTCGCGCAGCCGCGGCGTCAACCACTTGACGGCACCCGCGGGCAGTTCGTCGATGAACCGCGACATGACGCCGTAGCGCGTCTGGCCGTGCAGCAGCCGCGACTGCGCGAAGCTCAGATAGAGCCGGCGCCGCGCGCGCGTGATCGCGACGTACATCAGCCGCCGCTCCTCCTCCAGTCCTTCGGGCTCGGTCACGCTGTTGTCGTGCGGGAACAGCCCTTCTTCGAGGCCCGTGATGAACACCGCGTCGAACTCCAGTCCCTTGGCGGCGTGCACGGTCATTAACTGCAGCGCGTCCTGCCCTTCGGCGGCCTGGTTTTCGCCCGCCTCGAGCGACGCGTGCGACAGGAACGCCGCCAGCGGCGACGGAATTGCGTTTTCGGTTTCTGCCTGTGTTGCCGGCGCGTCCGTCGCGTAACCCTCCTCGCCGACGAAGGCCGCCGCGGCGTTGACCAGCTCGTCGAGGTTCTCGACGCGCTCCTGCCCTTCCCGTTCGGTTCGGTAGTGCGCAAGCAGCCCGCTGCGCTCGATCACCGCGTCGACGATTTCCTGCAGCGGCAGGTTCGCGGTCTCGAAGCGCATGCTTTCGATCAGCTTGACGAACGCGGCGAGGTTTGCGCCGGCCTTGCCGCCGACGCTGCCCACCGCTGCGTACAAGCTCTGGTTGGTCACGCGCGCAGCGTCCTGCAACTGCTCGAGCGTGCGCGCGCCGATGCCGCGCGGCGGGAAGTTGACCACGCGCAGGAACGCCGTGTCGTCGGCCGGGTTCTCGATCAGCCGCAGATACGCGAGCGCGTGCTTGATCTCCGTGCGCTCGAAGAAGCGCAGTCCGCCGTAGACACGGTATGGAATGCCGGCGTTGACGAGCGCGTGCTCGATCACGCGCGACTGCGCGTTTGACCGGTACAGCACCGCGATCTCGCTGCGCGCCAGCCCCTCGGCGACGAGGTTTTTCACCTCCTCGACGATCCACGCGGCTTCCAGCCCGTCGGAGCCGGCTTCGAAGATGCGGACCGGCTCGCCGTGCCCGGCGTCGGTCCACAGGTTTTTGCCGAGCCGGCGCGCGTTGTTGCGGATCAGCGCGTTGGCGGCGTCGAGGATATGGCCGTGCGAGCGGTAGTTCTGCTCGAGCTTGATGACGTTGCGGACGCGGAACTCGCGCTCGAAGTCTGCCATGTTGCCGACGTTCGCGCCGCGGAACGCGTAGATCGAGTTGTGCGTCAGCAGGCCGTTGGCGACGAAGTTGTGCGAGTCCTCGACGTCGAGGTCGTAGACGGTGACGGTCGCGCGCGGCGCCACCTCGACCGCTTCGACGGTGTCCAGGCTGCCGTCGGCCGCGAAAATCGCCATGCCGGCGCGCACGTGTTCGGCCTGCGTCATCGGCAGCGTGCGCCGTCCCAGACGCGCACGGGTCAGGATGCGGCCGCCGAGCACCGCGCGGATCTTGCGCGCGTCTTCGGCGAGTTCGCCGTAGTCGCGCCGGAACATCTGCACACACCAGCCACCCTTGCCGTCTTCGACGACGACCGGCTTGTAGCCTGCGTCTTCGAGCTGCTGCGCCTGTTGCCGGTCGAGCGTGCGCGCGTACAGCCGATGGTTCGGCGCGCCGCGGCGATTCTCCGCGCACAACGTCAGCAGCACGTCGCCGGGCGCGCCGAAGCTGGGGCGGCGGCGGTCGTCCGGCCAGTTGGGCGACAACTTCAGATCCTCGAGCAGCCATTGCGCGGCGCGCGCGGTGTTCAATTCCCTGAATTCCGGCGGCACCTCGGTCTGGCCGCGCGTGGCGAACGCGCGCGTGGGCAACCCGTATTTCAGCGACAGCACGCGCAGCCGCTTCTCCGCGGTGCGCTCGTCCGGGAACGATTCGAGCACCCAGATCGACTCGGCGCCTTCGCGGCGCGCGCGGTGGCGAAAGCCCGGAACCGTTTTGCCGTCCATGTGCTCGCTGCGGTGGCCGGAGACGGCGAGCCGATAACCCACGCCCGGCTTGTGCATCAGGCAGACGAAGAACCTCGGCGGCAGATGCCCGACTGCGTAACCGGCGAAGTGCGTGTGCTGCGGCGTGCTGGTCAACGTGCGGCCACCCGCGGTGCGGATCGTCAGCAGCGGCGTGTCGATGCTGCGCGCATGAACGCCGACGACGCGCGCCGCGCCGAAGTGTCCGCCGCCGAGCGCCGAGCGCACGCGGTCGCCGATGTCGACCTGCTCGATCGGCTTGACCGACCCGTCGTCCATCAGCACTTGCGTGCCGGCGGCGAGACACTGGTCGTCGTCGCCAACCGCGAACAACGCGTTGCGCGGACCGCCGCCCTCGCCTTCGCCGAGCCCGGCGAGCAGCTTGAGCCACTTGTACTGCAGCACGTTGGTGTCCTGGAACTCGTCGACCAGGACGACATG
>CAZIJU010000034.1:0-31177 GCA_964539745.1 uncultured Burkholderiaceae bacterium
CCGCACCAGCATCAGGATCGCCTGCATCACGTCGAGCGGCTCGAAGCCGGCGATGACGACCGGCTTGCGGTATTCCTCGGCGAAGTATTCGTACGGCTGGCTGCCGATCACGGTCGACACGTGCGCCGGGCCGATGAAGCCGTCGAGCGGCACCGTGCCGAGCTTGCGCACCTCGGGCGACTCGAGGATGTTGCTGATCGCCGCCGGCGTCAGCACGTGGTTGCAGACGACCGAGAAGTTCTTCAAGCCCTCGGCGGCCGCCTGTTTGATCGCGAGCGCGGTCGGCGGCGTCGTCGTCTCGAAGCCGATCGCGAAAAAGACGACCTCGCGCTCCGGTCTCTTGCGTCCCAGCTCGAGCGCATCGGCCGCCGAGTAGATCATGCGAACGTCGCCGCCGCGCGCCTTGGCCTTCAGCAGCGACAAGCCGTTCGACGCGGGAACGCGCAGCACGTCGCCGTAGGTGGCGAGCGTGACCTTGTGTTCGAGCGCAAGCGCGATCGCCAGATCGACGCGCCCGATCGGCAGCACGCACACCGGACAGCCGGGGCCGTGGATCATCTTCACCGCATCGGGCAAGAGATCCGTGACGCCGTAACGCGAAATCGCGTGCGTGTGCCCGCCGCAGAACTCCATGAAGTGATAGCGCCGGTCGGGCCGCACCTCGGCCGCGATCTGCGCGGCGATCTGCCGAGCGACCGCGCCGTCGCGGAATTCGTCAATCCACTTCATGCGCGCTGCTCCAGCAACGCGCCCGACCCGTTTCCCTCCCCTTCAAGGGGAGGGGGAAGGGGTGGGGATGGGGTGCCGTCGTCTGCTCCTGACCCCATCCTCCTCCCAACCTCCCCCTTGAAGGGGGAGGTGAAGTCCGTGCGGGCGTCGCGGACGCCCGCCTCGCGAAACAGCGCCAGCGTCCGCTCCGCCTCGGCCGGATCGAGCCGGGTCAATGCGTAGCCGACGTGCAGGATCACGTAGTCGCCGACGGCCACACCGTCGACCAGCGCAAGCGAAATCTCCTTGCGGATTCCGCCCAGATCGACGATCGCGTTGTCGCCCTCCTTCAGCTCGACGACACGTACCGGCAGCGCCAGACACATCTCACGTTCCTTCCATGCTTTGCAGCGCGACCCAGGCCTGGCCGAGCGCGATGCCGCCGTCGTTCGGCGGCGCCTGCCGTGCGTGCAGCACGCGATAGCCGCGCGCGGCGAGCAGGCGTTCGAGCTGCGCCGACAGGATCGCGTTCAGGAAGCAGCCGCCGCCCAGCGCGACGGTCGTGATCCCGGTCGTTCGTGCCGCGCGCGCGACCCACGCCGCGAGCGCGGCGGCGAAGGTCGCATGGAACAGCGCCGCGCCGAACGCCGCGTCGCGCTCGTCCGCGAGCCGGATCGCCAGCGGCAGCAGGTCGAGCGTGTTCGCTTCGTCGAGCGCGTACAGGCTCGCGTCGGGTGCGACCGTGCCGTGCTTCGCCGCGAGTCCTTCAAGCAGCATCGCGGCCTGGCCTTCGTAGTTCATTGCTTCGCGCACGCCGAGCAGCCCGGCCGCCGCATCGAACCAGCGGCCGGCGCTCGTCGTCGGCGGGCAGCGCACCGCGCGCGCGAGCAGTTCCGCGACGGCCGCCGCGGCCGGCTGATGCGCGTAGCGGCGGACGATTTCTTCGCCGCGTCCCGCGAGGTGCAGCACCGCAGCCGCCATCCGCCACGGCTCGCGCGCTGCGCGGTCGCCGCCGGCGAGCGGCAGCGCGCGCAGATGGCCGAGCCGCTCGAAGCCGCGTTCATCAACGCGCAGCAGTTCGCCGCCCCAGGCATCGCCGTCGCTGCCGTGGCCGACACCGTCGAGCGCCACGCCGAGCACAGGCTCGGTCACGCCGTGTTCGGCCGCGACCGCGGCGATGTGCGCATGATGGTGCTGCACGCCGATCGCGGGCACGGCGAGTTCCGCGGCGAGATGGACCGCGAGCCGCGTGCCGAAGAAATCCGGATGCAGATCGTGCGCGATCGCCGCGGGACGAATCTCCAGCACGCGCTGCAGATGATCGACGGCTTCTTCGAGTGCGACACAGCTCGCGGCGTTGTCCAGATCGCCGATGTGCTGCGAGAGGAACGCCTCGGCGCCGCGCGTAACGCACGCCGCGTTCTTCAGGAAGCTGCCGGTGGCGAGGATCGAGGGACCCGAGCGAGCGAGCTTGATCGGCGCGGGCGTATAGCCGCGGGCGCGGCGGATGAAGGTGAAGGCGGGTGTCGGGCGGCGGGTCCCTCCGTCGGCCGTTGAATTCCCCCCTAGCCCCCCTTTTCCAAAGGGGGGGACGGATCGCGCGGGTTCCGTCGTCACCCCCCTTCCGTAAAGGGGGGCAGGGGGGATTTTCTCTTCCCGTACGACCGAGTCATCGCATCGCACGACGATGTCCCGATCGTGCATCACGAACGCGTCGGCGATCCGGCCGAGCCGCGCGACCGCTTCCGAGTTCCCGATGACCAGCGGCTCGCCGCCGGGATTGGCGCTCGTCATCACGAGCACGAGCGGCTGCGGCTGCGCGAGCCACGTGGTGCCGCTCGGGCATCCCGCCGCTTGGTGAAAGAGCAGGAACTGGATCGGCGTGTACGGCAGCATGCAGCCGAGCGAGGCGAGCCCCGGCGCGATGCCTGGCAGTGCATCATCGGCGCCCGCGCGCTTGTCGAGCAGAACGATCGGCCGCTCGCGCGACTCGAGCAGCGCGCGCGCCGCGTCGTCGACCCGCGCGAACGGCTCGATCGACGCGCAATTGGCGAACATCAACGCGAACGGCTTTTCGTCGCGGTGCTTTCGCGCGCGCAGCGTGGCCACCGCCGCCGCATTGCGCGCGTCGCAGACGAGGTGGAAGCCGCCGAGCCCCTTGACCGCGAGGATCTCGCCGCGCGCGATTCGCGCGACGGCCTCGGCGATCGGGTCCTCGCAGTCGATCGGCGCGCCGGTCGCATCGGCCAGCGCAAGCCGCGGCCCGCAGACCGGGCACGCGTTCGGCTGCGCGTGGAAGCGGCGGTCGAGCGGATCGTCGTATTCGGCCGCGCACGACGGGCACATCGCGAAGCGCGCCATGCTCGTGTTCGGCCGGTCGTACGGCAGCCGCGCGGTGATCGTGAAGCGCGGGCCGCAGTGCGTGCAGTTGGTGAACGCGTAGCGCCAGCGGCGGTTCGCCGGATCGAAGATCTCCGCCAGGCAGTCGTCGCAGGTGGCGGCGTCCGGCGTCACGCCGGTGGTCACCGCGCCGCGGCGGCTCGTCTCGATGCGGAAGCCCGCGTCGATCCGATCGCGCGCAGCGTCGGCCGCCTCGACCGCGTCGATCCGCGCCAGCGGCGGCGCCTCCGCGCTCAGCCGTTCGCGGAACCGCGCGATGTCGTCGGCCGCGCCGCGCAGCGCGATCTCCACACCCTCGCCGTCGTTGCGCACCCAGCCGTCGAGCGCCAGCTCGGTGGCAAGCCGATAGACGAACGGACGAAACCCCACGCCCTGCACCGCGCCGCGGACGCGGAGCCGCTGCTGAACTGCTGCGACGGCAAGCAGCGCGTTCATCGGTTCGCCGCGTGTTGAGACCGCTCGCCCCGGCGCTGCCCCCCGTTCCGGGGCCGGCGCAGCGAAGAACCCTCTGCCCCGACAGCGGCTGAGAACGAAGGGTCGGCACCGATCCATGATCGCTTTCGCTCAGCGCCGTATCCGCGCCTCGAGTTCCGCGACGCGCCGCTTCAGCGCGGCGACTTCGCTTTCGCGCGCCGCGCGCGCGGCGGCCGCACCGCGGCGAATCCAGTCGAGCCACGCGTCGAAGCCCGCGCCGGTCGTCGCCGACACCTGCAGCACATCGATCGCCGGGTTCACGCGCCGCGCGTACCCGATCGCACGGTCGACATCGAAGGCCAGATACGGCAGCAGGTCGATCTTGTTCAGCAGCATCAGGCTCGACGCGGCGAACATGTCCGGGTACTTCAGCGGCTTGTCCTCGCCCTCGGTGACCGACAGCACGACGACCTTGTGCGCCTCGCCCAGGTCGAACGCGGACGGGCACACCAGGTTGCCGACGTTCTCGATGAACAGAAGCGCGTCGTCGGGCGGCGCCAGGCGGTCGAGCGCGCGATCGACCATCGCCGCGTCGAGGTGGCAGCCCTTGCCGGTGTTGACCTGGATCGCGCGCACGCCGGTGGCGCGGATGCGGTCGGCGTCGTGCGTTGTCTGCTGGTCGCCTTCGATCACGCAGATCGCGAGTTCGCGGGCGAGCCGCCGGATGGTCTCGACCAGCAACGTCGTCTTTCCCGATCCGGGACTGGACACGAGGTTCAGCGCGAAGATGCCGTGTTCGGCCAGACGGCGGCGATTGGCGCGTGCGAGCTCGTCGTTCTTCGCGAGGATGTCACGCTCGATCTGCACCATGCGCGCCTGCGACATGCCGGGTGCATGCGCGTGCGCGGGGCCGAGTCCGAAGTGCAGCGCTTCGCCGTCGTCCGCATGGTCGTGCGTGTGCTCGTGTGCATGTTCGTGTGAGTGATCGTGCGCATGGCTGTGCACGGTGCCGTCGGCGTGGACATGCACGTGCTCGTGCGCGTGGCCGTGCGCATGTGCCGCGTCGTGAGGATGCGCATGGCGGTGCGCCGTTCCGTCGGCGTGCACGTGCTCGTGCATGGCATCGCCCTCGATCCGGGTTTCGCCGGCGCCGCAGCCGCAGGTTGTACACATGGCCGATCCTCCCTCAGACGACTTCGAGTTCCCTGATTCGCAGCGCTTCGCCGCCGCTCACCTGCAGTTGAAAGCTGCCGCAGCGTGGACACGCATCGCCGCGCGCCGCAAGCGGCACGGTTTCGCAGCACCGCATGCACCACGCCGCACCCGGCACGTCGACGATCTCGAGCCGTGCCCCGTCGGCGATGCCGCCGCGCTTGACGACGTCGAACGCGAAGCGCAGCGCATCGAGCTCGACGGCCGCCAGCCGGCCGATCTCGAGCCGCACGGTCTTGACCGCCCTGAACCGCTGCGCGCGCGCGGCATCCTCGATCGCGCCGAGCACGCTCTCGGCGAGGCTCATCTCATGCATGCGCGATCTCCACGCGATAGGCGACACAGGGATCAAGCGCCTGCGCGAGCCAGTGCGCGCGCAGGCGTAGTTCGGCTTCGCCCGCCGCGTACGCGCCCGCAAGTCCCGCGGCGAAGGCGCCGCTTGGATGGAAGTTCCATTCGGTCGGCGCGACGATGCGATAGCGCTTGACGCGATGGCCGTCGAGTTCGACCGTGTGCACGAGCAGCCCGCGCGCGGTTTCGACCCAGCCGAGCCCGCGCCCTGGCCCGTACGTCACCCGGCCGAGGAGCGGCAGCGGCGAGGCACGCCCGCTCGCCAGCCACGCCAGCTCCATCAGGCGCGCGACGAGGCGCACAAGGATCGAACGGCCGTAGGCGGCCGCGAGCGCGGCCACCAGCGGCGCCGACTGCATGCGCGCGATCGCGCCGGTCTCCGCCGGACGGCCGCCGAATCGCGGCGATCGTTCGAAGCTGGCGTCAGCGTCGAGCGCGGCGACGAGCTGCGCGACATGGGCCGCGTCCAGCGGCGGCAGCAGCGGCGTGTCGCTGGCGCCATGGCGCGGGCCGTCGCGCTGCACGGCCGCGAGCAGCTGCGCCGCGGCGGTGGGCGAGCGCGCGATCCACATCTCGAAAGCGGGCACGTGGCTCGCGAGCCACTCGTCCGCGTCGCCGCCGAGGATCTGCGTTTCGATGACGTCGCGCACCGCGCGCATCGACGCTGCGCCGCCGTTGGCGAGCGCGCCGCGCACGGCCGCGAGCGCTCCGGCATGCGGTTCGCGATCGACCGCCTGCGGCCAGTCGACCAGCGCGCGCCACAGATACTCCTGCGCGATCTCCGCTTCGATCGCGCGCGCGCGGTCGGCGTCCGACGCATCGCCGTCGGCTCCGCGTGCGGCCTCCACCGCGAGCTGCGCAGCGATACCCTGTGCGCGTCCGCAGATGGAGAACAGCCGCGGCACGAGCGCCACCGCCTCGTCGACGGGCCGGCCTGCGAGCAGGCGGTCGGCCACGTGCGGGCGCGTCGAGTCGATCGCGACCTCGCGCACGTGCGCGCCGTCGAAGCGCAGCCGGATCGTCAGTTCGCTTTCCAGGCTCATCGGTCAAACGCTCCGAACCGGGCGCCCGCGCGAAGCGACCCGCGCGAACGAACGCGCACAACGGCAACGCGCTTTCCCGCCGTGCGCACCTGCGCACGATTCGCGCCTGCGCGTTCCCTCATCGGCGCTCCTCGCGACCGGCCCACCGCCCGTGCAAGAAGTCGCGCTTCGACACCGCCGCCGGTGCATCGACGCCGCGCTCGTGACGGTTTTGCGCGTCGAACAGCGCGGCGAGCGCCGCCTCGGCGGTGGCCCGCGCGGTCGCCTGGTCGGCGAACTCGAATACCGGCGAAAACAGCGAGCACGACTGGAACTCGCCGATCGCGTCCTCGTGCCCGCCGATGAACTCGAACACGCCGGCCGGAAACTCGTACGCGGCTGCGGCGCCCTGCCGCAAGGACTGCCAGCGCGCGCCGGGCGCATCAAGCGGCAGCAGCACGAGGTTCATGAACCAAGGCGTGATCAGCACGCCGAGCCACCGCCCGTTCCATCGGCGGAAGCCGACGGCCTCGACCGAAAGCCGCTCGTTGACGAACGGCAGCCCGCGCATGCGCTCGACGTGGATCGCGCGGAATGCCGCTGCGAGCCGCTCGGGCGGCGAGGGGCGCGCGTCATTCATCGCCGAGCACCAGGAACTTGTCGCGTTCGGCCGCGCAGTTCGGGCAGCTCCAGTGCGCGGGCAACGCGTCGAACGGCGTGCCCGGCTCGATCTGCCAGACCGGATCGCCGGCGGCCGGGTCGTACACGTACCAGCAGATCCGGCACTCCATGCGCGCCGCGCGCTGCACGCCGCGCTCGCCCGTCGCGCTCATGCCGTCGCTTCCTTCATCCAGTCGAGCAGCTCGGCGAGCCGCTCGCGGCTGTCGGCCAGATCCTCGGGTGCGGCGAGCGCGACTTCGGGCACGGTGACGACTTCGATCGTGTTCAGGATCAGCGTCTGCATGCTGTTGAAGTACTGCACGCGCCACAGGTTGGCGAGCCCCGTCGACGTGATCCGGCAGTTGCCGAAGCCGCGCGACAGGATCGCCACCGGCCCCGGCAGGATCGCGCGCTCGAGCACCCGGTGGTCGTCCGGCGTCAGCGGCAGCAGCGTCAGGTTGATCACGTGCGGCGCACGATGTGGGCGGTAGCGGCGCACCTGCTCGCGGATCTCGGCGAGCAGCGCCGGCGCGTTCATCGCGCCGGACGGCATCTCGAGCGCGGGGACGTTCAGCGACGCGGCGCGCCGCGCGGCGTCGATCGCGATCTGCGGAATGCCGCAGGCCTGCAGGTAGTCGTGCACGAGCCGGCCGTCGCCGTCGACATGTCGCTCGCGCCAGACGCCGGCGAACACCGTCTCCTGGATGCGCACGTCGACCGCGCCGCCGCCGTTGAGCGCGGCCGCATCGGCGATGCGGATCGCGACCTCGCCCTCGCCGAGCGTCTGGTTCAGCACGTCGAGCCCGCCGGCGTGGAATCCCGCGAGGTCGAATTTCGGCGCGCCGGCGGCCATGCCGTCGACGAAGCGCGCGAGCAGGTCGCGCGCCGCGCGCATGTTGGCGGCGTCGGCGTCCTCCGGAAGCCGCGGCATCGAAAACGTCGGCACGTCGCGCGGGATCGGCATGTAGTCGAGTTCGGCTTCGTCCGCCGGTTGCGAGCCCGGGCCGGCCGGACGAACGGGGATCGGAAAGTCCTTCATCGCGCGCTCTCCCGGTGGCTGGGGGCGCACGAAGGCGCCCGCCCGACCGCGTCGTTTCCATCAGGCTCGTCGCCGACGGCGCGCACGGCGATACCGACGGCGGGCGGCCGTGTCGGCTCGGCTTCGAGCAGCCGCGCGATTACGTCGAGGTATTCGCGCCAGTCGCGCAGACCGTCGATCGCGCCGACGTAGCTGCCGTCGCGCAGCATCACCAGCGCCGGCCAGCGGCGGAATCCGTAGCGCGGCGCCAGCGCGCGCGCCGGCGCCTGCAGCAGCAGGCCGACGCGGAAGCGCCCGGCGAAGGCGCGCGCCAGTTCGGGAACGATCACCGCGAGGTCGAGCGTTTCGCGGTACAGCACCGGGTCCTCGCTGAAGACCACGAGCGCATGGCCGGGCTGCGCGGCCCACGCGTCGAAGTCGTTCGTGTCGAGCGCAGGCGCGTCGAGCGCGGCCATCATGCGGGTGAGCAGAGGGTGCGGGTGCGGTCGGGTACTGACGGCGGCGGTCATCGGTTCGTCCTCAGGTATTCGGGCAACTGCGGCTCGCGGTCGGCGAGATCGGCGAACAGCGCATCGATCGCTTCGCGGCCGCCTTCCGGTGCCCGCAGCGCGATGCCCAGCGCATCCAGCGCATCGAGCGTCTGCATCGCTTCGGTGTCGGTCAGCACGCGGCGTGCCGCGCCGTGGAAGACGAGCACCCACGTGCCGGGCGGCTGCGCGCCGACGATCAGCATGTCGACGCGCTCGCGCGCGCCGCGTCCCTCGCAGACGGCCGCCGCGGCGTCGCCTTCGACGATGCGCATCGGAATACCAATGCACATCAGCCGTTCTCCTTCGTGAGCAGCGCGTGCCGGATGTTCAGGAAACGCGCATCGCCGATGCGCCACGCGACCTCTTCGGCGGGTCGCCCCTCTTCGTACGCGTCCAGCGCGAGCGCAGCGGCGTTCAGCCGCTGCTCCGGCGGCGCGCTGCGCGGGCGCGGCGCGTAGCCCCACGCAGCGAGTTCGTCGACCGCCGCGGCGACCGCGGGCGCGAGCTGCGCGCGCACCGACTCGCTCAGGCTGCCGCCGAAGTCGGCGAGCCGTTCGGGCTGCACGCCGATGAGCGTCAGCACCGGCGGAAAGCGTCCCTGCAGGTCGGCGATCGCGAGCAGTTCGTGGAAGCTCTGCTGGTGCAGGCTCATCTTCGAGCCGGCCCACGCCGGCACTTCGCGGTCGCGCAGCACGCGCAGCGTGCCGGGCGGCAGGCCGAAGTCGATCGCGTCGAACACCAGCACGCGGCGCGCCGTGATGACCGGCTCGAGCAGATTCAGCCCCTGCGTGCCGCCGTCGAGCAGCGCCACGCCGGGCGGCACCTCGTACGCGTCGTTCAGCGCCTCGACCGCGCGCACGCCGAAGCCTTCGTCGGCCCACAGTACGTTGCCGATGCCGAGCACCAGAACGTCGGCCGCGTCGTCCATCGAAGATCCGCCAGGGAAAGGTGCCGCGCTGTTACGTCAGGTGTAACAGCGTTACATGCGCGCACGTTAAGACGTGGCGCGCCGCACGCGTTGACGAACGTCAATGGCGAAGCTTCGAGCGACCGACGGCGGCCCAGGGTTATCCGGCGCGCGGTTCAGAGCTTCAGCCGCCTGGCCGCCTCGTGCAGATCCCAGTCGGTCTGCAACTGCATCCAGAACGACGCTTCGTTGCCGAAGAACAGCGCGAGCCGCACGGCGGTGTCGGCGGTGATGCCGCGGTGGCCGCGGATCAGCTCGTTGACGCGGCGGCGCGAGATGCCGAGCGCATCGGCAAGCGCCTGCTGCGTGATGCCGAGCGGCTTCAGGAAGCGCGTCTCGAGGAAGTAGCCCGGATGCATCGGACTGCGCGGCCCGACCGGGCGCCCCTTCGCGCGCTTGGCCAGCGCCGCAAGGGCGCCGGCGCGCCCGAGGGCCGCCTTGCGGCGGCTCGCAGCGGCCATCATCACGGCTTCGGTACGCGCCAGCCGTTGATCATCGTGCTGATCACGGTTTCCTTCGAGAAGATGTCCTCGCGGAACACCATGTAGATGTGCACGATCGAGAAGATGACCAGGTACCACATGCCGAGCCGGTGGTAAGTGTGAAGCTGCTGGCTGTCGCCCACCAGCGGTTGCAGCCACGAGGTGAACAGCTTGAACTGCCAGCTTCCCATCCCGGCGCCTTCGCCATACAGCGCGAAGCCGGAGACGATCATCCACACCGCCCCCAGCAGGTACATGAAGAACATTGCGGCCGCGGCGAGCGGGTTGTGCCCCAGGTAGCCGCGGCTTTCGCGGTGGACGAACAGGTAATACAGCGCCTGGTGGACGAATCCGCTCCAGAACTGCGCGCTCAGCATCTGCACCGGCACGGTGAAGATCTCGCGCGCGTACCTGTTGCCGACGAGCGCCCAGTACACGCGCAGCGCGAAGAACACCGCGAAGACGTAGCCGGCGGCGAAGTGCAGGAAGCGGATGTAGCCGAACCAGAAGGTGTCGTACGCTTCGCCACCGACCGAAGGCGGCGGCACGCCGATCAGGAAGCCCGTGCCGATCAGCACGAACATCGCCAGCATCATCACCCAGTGCCACAGGCGTACCGGCGCCTCCCACACGTAGACGGGCTTGCCGCTATGGACTGCTGCCATGGCGTTCTCCTTGCCCGCGCTAGCGCACCGTCACGCGCGTGATTTCCTCGCCTTCGGGCGAGATCACGTGCGTGGCGCACGCCAGGCACGGGTCGAAGCTGTGGATCGTGCGCAGGATCTCGAGCGGCTGGTCGGGCTTCGCCATCTTGGTGTTCAGCAGCGACGCCTCGTACGCGCCGATCTGGTTCTTGTGGTCGCGCGGCCCGGCGTTCCACGTCGTCGGCACGATGCACTGGTAGTTGTCGATCTTCGTGTTGCGGATCCGGATCCAGTGCCCGAGCGCGCCGCGCGGCGCCTCGCAGTAGCCCGCGCCGCGGGCCTCGGCCGGCCAGGTCTTCGGCTCCCAGCGGTCGATGTTGGCAGTGGCGACGTTGCCGGCCTTGACATTGGCCATCAGCTTGTTGAAGAAGTACTTCATCTTGTGCGCGGCCCACGAGCACTCGAGCCCGCGCGCGGCCGTGCGGCCGAGCGTCGAGAACAGCGCCGTGATCGGCACGTCGAGCTTCTTCAGCACCATGTCGACCGGCTCCTTGAACTCCGGCTTGCCCATCGCGTAGGCGACGACATAGCGCGCGAGCGGGCCGACTTCCATCGGCTGGCCCTTGAAGCGCGGCGACTTGACCCACGAGTACTTCGCGCTTTCGTCGACCGCCTTGATCTCGGCCTTGCCGCCCTTCGTTTCCTTGCCGAGCACGAAGTTGGGTTCGGTCACGCCGTCGAACGGGTGCAGCCCCTTGGTCTCGTCGGCGTACTTGTACCAGCTGTGCGTCACGTACTCCTGGATCTGCGCCGGATCCTTCAGGTCGACCGGATGGATCTCCTTCAGGTTGCCGTTCAGGATCGCGCCGCGCGGCATCAGCAGGCTCTTGTTGCTGTCGTCGTTGGCGATGTCGGGGAACTCGCCGTAGGCGAGCAGGTTCTGGCCGGCGATCCCGCCGCCGATCGCGCCCCAGTCCTTGTAGAAGCTCGCGATCGCGAGCAGGTCGGGGATGTAGACCTGGTCGACGAACGCGATGGTGTCGTCGATGATCTTCGACACCATGTTCAGCCGCTCCATGTTGATCGCGCCGACCGCACCGACGCCGTCGACGTTGATCGAGCACGGCACGCCGCCGACAAGCCAGTTCGGATGCGGGTTCTTGCCGCCGAAGATCGTCTGGATCTTGACGATCTCCTTCTGGAAGTCGAGTGCCTCCAGGTAGTGGCCGACCGCCATCAGGTTCGCCTCGGGCGGCAGCTTGTACGCCGGGTGGCCCCAGTAGCCGTTGCGGAACGGGCCGAGCTGGCCGCTTTCGACGAACTTCTTCAGCCGGAACTGCAGGTCGCGGTAGTAACCCGGCGAAGACAGCGGCCAGTTGCTGATCGACTGCGCGAGTTCCGACGTCTTCTTCGGATCGGCCTTCAGCGCGCTGACGACGTCGACCCAGTCGAGCGCGTGCAGGTGGTAGAAGTGAACCAGGTGATCCTGCGCGTACAGTGTGGCGTGCATCAGGTTGCGGATCACGTTCGCGGTGTCCGGGATCTTGATGCCGAGCGCGTCCTCGACGCAGCGCACCGACGCGAGCGCGTGCACGCCGGTGCACACGCCGCAGATCCGCTCGGTGAACGCCCACGCGTCGCGCGGATCGCGGCCCTTGAGGATCACCTCGAGACCGCGCCACATCGTTCCGGTCGACACCGCGTTGCGGATCACGTTGTCGCGGTCGAGGTTGACCTCGACGCGCAGGTGGCCCTCGATGCGGCAGATCGGATCGACGACGACCCGCGTGCCGCTGTTGTCGAGCTTGAAACCTTGGGTTTCGATGACTGGCATGGCTTACTCTCCCGCCTTCGCTGTCTCGGACGACTTCGAGCGACCGGCCGCGCGCGCGAGCGCGCTGACCGCCGCGTGCGCGACCACCGCCGCGCCGACCACGCCGGCCGCGACCGCACCGACGCGGTCGGCATTGGCTTCGACGCCGAAGTCCTTGATGTTGGTGAGCCGGTCGTAGAACGACCCTTTGTCCCAGAAGCCGTCCTCGGAGCAGCCGATGCAGCCGTGCCCCGAGCCGATCGGGAAACTGACGCCCTCGTTCCAGCGCGTCGTCGAGCAGGCGTTGTACGTCGTCGGCCCCTTGCAGCCGAGCTTGTACAGGCAGTAGCCCTTGCGCGCGCCCTCGTCGTCCCAGGATTCGGCGAACTGGCCCGCGTCGAAGTGCGGCCGGCGATAGCACTTGTCATGCACGCGCTGGCTGTAGAACATCTTCGGCCGGCCCTGCCGGTCCAGATCGGGAATGCGGTCGAACGCGGCCACGTAGGTCACGACCGCGCTCATCACCTCGGCGATCGGCGGGCAGCCCGGCACCTTGATGATCGGCTTGTCGAGGATGACCTTGTCGATCGGCGTGGCGCGCGTCGGATTGGGTTTGGCGGCCTGTACGCAGCCCCACGATGCGCACGAACCCCACGCGATCACCGCCTTCGCGTGTTTGGCGTACTCCTTCAGCACGTCGACGAACGGGCGGCCGTAGTAGATGCAGTACATGCCGTCTTCGCCGAGCGGCGGGTTGCCTTCGACCGCGAGGATGTAGTTGCCCTTGTACTTCTCGATGATCTCGTGCGCGTTGGCGCGCAACTGCTCGCCGGCGGCGGCCGCGAGCGTCATGTGATAGTCGAGCGAGATCGTCGACAGCACGACGTCCTTGGCGAGCGGGTGCGCCGAGCGGATGAACGACTCGCTGCAGCAGGTGCATTCGAGCCCTTCGATCCAGATCACCGGCAGTCGCGGCTGCGTTTCGAGTTTCTTCGCGATCTCCTGCGCCTGCGCAGGGCTCAAGCCGAGCGACGCGGCCGTCAGGCTGCAGAACTTCAGGAAGCTGCGCCGCGTGATGCCCTGCTGCCGCATCACTTCATAGAGGGTCTCGATCATCACCGTCTCCCGTAGGCGAATCCGGTTCGGACGAACGCGCGGAATCGTTGGGAGGCAGCGTGCGCCGGCCGCGCCTGCCGCTCTTTGACGGCCGTCAAATCGGGCGAGGGTCCGCGTCCGTTGTACGGGCAAGGGTTACAGGGGCCGCGCCGCCGCCCGTGCTGGCGCGGTCACGGACCGAAGGGTCAGGCGAACAGGGCGAGCACGCCGAGCACGACGAACAAGGCCGCCGCGATCCAGCGCATCGCCTTCATGTTGACGCGATGCGCCAGCGCCTCGCCGAGCCATACGGCGGGCACGTTGGCGATCATCATGCCGAGCGTGGTGCCGACCACGACCGCCACCAGCGCGTCGTAGCGCGCGGCGAGCGCAACCGTCGCGAGCTGGGTCTTGTCGCCCATCTCGACCAGGAAAAAGGCGACCAGCGTGGTCAGGAATACGCTGCGGCTTGAGTATTCGCGCTCGCCGTCGAGCGCATCGGGCTTCAGTGCCCAGACCGCGAACGCGAAGAAGGCGGCCGCGACGATCCACCGCAGCGTCTGCGGCGCAAGCAGCGTGGCGAGCCACGCGCCGAGCGATCCGGCGAGGAAGTGGTTCGCCAGCGTCGCGAACAGGATGCCGGTGGCGATCGGCAGCTTGCGCTTGAGCTTGGCCGCGAGCACGAAGGACAGAAGCTGCGTCTTGTCGCCCATCTCGGCGACAGCGACGAGCGCGGTGGAGACGGCAAACGCTTCCATGGGGTCGGACGGATCGGGCGCGCGAGGATAGCCCAAAGCCGTGTGTGACACGGATCACGGCGCGGGTCCGCGCGCGCTGCGGCATCATCCGCGAACGTGCACGAGCACCCCATCGAGGAGGAAGACGAATGCGCCGCACGATCACGCACCGGATCGCACCGATCGCACTGGCCTTCGCCGCGTCGGCGGCGGCCGCCGCCGACGACAAACTGCTCGCCGAAGCGCGCGGCGTGGCCTCGAGCGTTCCGCCGAAGCTGTTCGCCGTGCTGCAGGAGGAGATCGCCCGTGGCGGCCCGGAAGGCGCGATCGAGGTCTGCCGCGACAAGGCGCCGCAACTTGCGCGCGAGGCGTCGGAGAAGACCGGCTGGCAGATTCGTCGCGTCAGCCTGAAGAACCGCAACCCGAAGGCCGTGCCGGACGCGTGGGAGCGCGCGGTGCTCGAGGAATTCGACCGCCGTGCCGCCGCCGGTGCGGACCCGGCCACGCTCGAAAAGGGCGAGGTCGTCACCGAAAACGGCCAGCGCGTCTACCGCTACATGAAGGCGCTGCCCACCCAGATGCTGTGCACCCACTGCCATGGCACCGACGAGCAGTTGAGCGCGGCGGTCAAGGCCAAGCTCGCGCAGCTGTACCCGAACGACAAGGCCACCGGCTATTCGCCCGGCCAGATCCGGGGAGCGATGACGATCAAGCGGCCGCTCTGATCGCGGCGCGCGGCGGCCGCCCGCGCGCCGCGATCCGTCGCCCTCACATCCTGGGCGGCCAGGTATGCGTTTCGCCCTGCCCCTGCCGGCACCACGCGTACAGCGCGTCGTACATCACGAGCCCGTGCGCGAGCAGCGCATGGTCGTCGGCGAAGACGAGCGACAGGCCGAGCGAGATCGCGTACAGCCCCGCGCACTGCGGCGCGAGATCCAGCCGCGCGGTGTCGGCGCCGCGCACGATCGTCGCCATCTGACGCAGCGCCGGCTCGTCGAGCTTGTACTTCGCGAGAAAGGCGTCGAAGCTGCAGCGCTCGCCGACGTGCGACAGCTCCACGCCGGGGATGTCGTAGGGAATCGCGCCGGTCGCCTGCGCGACTTTCGTCACCTCGGCCGGCGCAACGAACAGGAACTCGGCGGCCGGGTCGATGAAGCGCGCGACCAGCCACGGGCAGGCGATGCGGTCGATCTTCGGTCGCTCGCGCGTGACCCATTTCATCGCAGCGCTGCCTCGGTCCGTTCGATCGGCACGACCGGCCGGCCGGACTCTCGCCAAGCGGCGAAGCCGTCGACGAGGAAGCGCGCGTCGAGCCCCATCGCGCGCAGTGTGGCCGCCGCGCCCTGGCTCAGCTCGTGGCCGTGCGCACAGATGATCACCGCGGGGCGGTCGCGCGGCACCTCGTCCTTCCATGTGAAGAGATCCTCCGGGCGCAACCAGCGCGCGCCGGGGATGTCGGCGCCGTCGGCCGTGCGCACGCGTTCGCGGCGCACGTCGAGCAGCGTGAAGCTGCGGCCCGCGCGCAGCCATTCGTCGAGTTCGCAAAGCGTGATGCGGTCCATTGCCATCCCTCCTACGAAAGCGCGCTCAGCGCGAAGCCGGCGGCCGCGCACGCGGCGATGACCGGGATGACGCCGACCTTGAAACGCCACAACGCAACGAACGCCGCCACGCAGATCGCGGCCGAAACGGCGTCGAAGCGCCCGCCGTAGCCCTGCGGCCAGAACACGTGCGCGGCGAAGAACACCGCCAGGTTGACGATGACGCCGACGACGGCGGCGGTGATGCCGGCCAGCGGCGCGGTGAAGCGAAGCTGCCCGTGCGTCGTTTCGATGAACGGCGCGCCGACCACGATGAACAGGAACGACGGCAGGAACGTGAAGAAGGTCACGAGCGCGGCGGCGAGCACGCCGCCGGCGAAAAGCATGTCGGGGCCGAGCACCTGCTGGCCCCAGCCGCCGACGAAGCCGACGAAGGCCACCACCATGATCAGCGGCCCGGGCGTGGTTTCGCCGAGCGCGAGCCCGTCGATCATCTGCGCGGTCGTCAACCATTGGTAATGCTCGACGGCGCCCTGGAACACGTACGGCAGCACCGCGTACGCGCCGCCGAAAGTCAGCAGCGCGGCCTTGGTGAAGAACCAGCCCATCTGCGTCAGCGTGCCGTGCCAGCCCTGCCAGGCGACGAGCCCGCCCATCGCCGCGAGCCAGATCGCGACGAACACGACGAGCACGCGCAGCGCGTGCGCCGGCGACCAGCGCGCGTGCGCCGGCGTGGGCGTGTCGTCGTCGATCAGCGCGAGACCGAAGGACTTGTCCGCGTCGCCGTGGCCCGCGCTGCCGTCGAAGGCCTTCGGAACGAAACGCGCGCCGATCGCGCCGGCCGCCGCGGCGCCCGCGACGATTGCCGGAAACGGCACGTCGAACGCGAAGATCGCGACGAAAGCGGCGACCGCGAACGCCACGAGCAGCGGATGCTTCAACGCGCGCGTGCCGATGCGCCACGCCGCAAACAGCACGATCGCCGTCACCGCGGGCTTGATCCCGTACAGCACGCCGGCGACCGCAGGCACGTGGCCGAAGCGCAGGTAGATCCACGACAGCGCCACGAGCACGACGAGCGAAGGCAGCACGAACAGCGCGCCCGCGACGATCCCGCCGGCGGTCCGGTGCATCAGCCAGCCGATGTACGTCGCGAGCTGCTGCGCTTCGGGTCCCGGCAGCACCATGCAGTAGTTCAGCGCGTGCAGGAAGCGCTTCTCCGAGATCCAGCGGCGGCGCTCGACCAGATCGTGATGCATGATCGCGATCTGCCCCGCCGGCCCGCCGAAGCTCACGAAGCCGAGCCGCAGCCAGTACAGGAACGCGGCACCGAAGGAGACGGCAGCGGGTCGTTCGTTCACGATGCTCCTTTCGCGCCGGCGTACGGCGCGCCGAAAACGGCGGCGGCCGCACGCACGAGCTCGTCGAGGAAGCGCACGATCTGCCCGATCCGGCAGAGCGCAACGCGCGCCGGGTTCGACGGCGGCAGCGTGAGGATCCGGAGGGCCAGGGACGACATGTAATGAACGCTACACGACGACGCGTTTGGAGCATTGGCGACGCTGCGCCCGCGCGTGATCGCAGAGGCCGCGGCTCTACCCGCCATCACCCACGGCGAGCCGATCGCGCGCCGCGCGCGACGGCGCCCGCCACGTCAGCCGGCGCCACGGCAGGTGCGACGGGCACGCGGACCGCGACCCGCTGCCGGCGCCGGCGGCTCTGCCCTGCCACGAGTGACCCCAGGAGATCCGGCAACTCGGCGGTTCCGGGACCGACGACTGGTCTAAAGTGGCGCCGTACGGAATTCCAACCAAGCGGTCGTCCGTGGAGGGACCTCCGCCGCTTCGTTTGCGTGCGCAGGTCACCGAGGCTGCCATGACGCGGGTGTCGATCGTTTGGCAGGGCACCGGCCGGACGGCCTGCGCAGCAGGCGACGGGCAGCGGCGATGCCATCGGCTGGACCGCATCGCATGAGCCGATCCAGCCGCCTTGCCGTGCTGCGCGTCGTCGTGCCATACGCGGCGCTCGCCACGCTGTGGATCGTGGCGTCGGACAGCGCGCTGCTGCAACTTGCCACCGGGCCGGAGTGGCTTGCCCGCTGGTCGACGTACAAGGGCATCGCCTTCGTCGCCGTGACCGCGACGCTGCTCGCTTACCTCGTGCGCCGCGAGCTGCTCGCGCGCGAACGCCAGCAGGCCGCGCTCGCCGACGGCGAGGCGCGCTATCGCCAGCTCTTCGAGGCCAATCCGCAGCCGATGTGGGTCTACGACGCGGAAACGACGCGTTTCCTCGCGGTCAACGACGCGGCGGTCGCGCAGTACGGCTGGTCGCGCGATGAGTTCCTGACGATGTCGATCGCCGACATCCGGCCGCCCGAAGACGCTCCGCGCCTGCAGCAGCGGCTGGCGGAACTTGCGGGCAACAGCGGCCACGCCCGCTCGGGGTTGTGGCGACACCGCAAGAAGTACGGCCGCGTCATCGACGTCGAGATCGCCTCGCACGCGCTCGAATTCGACGGTCGGCCGGCGCGCCTCGTCGTCGCGCTCGACGTGACGGCGCGCCTGGCGGCCGAACGCGCGCTGCGCGAAAGCGAAGCCCGGTACCGCGCGACATTCGAGAACCCGCATACGCCGATGCTGGTCATCGATCCGGAAAACGGCCGCATCGTCGACGCCAATGCGGCGGCTGCGCGCTTCTACGGCCTGCCGCACGAGCAATTGCTGGCGCGCACCGGCGCACAGTTGAACACGCTGAACGAAACCGAACACCGTGCAGCGCTGGCGGCCGCGGCGCGCCGGCAGCAGAGCGTCTTTCACTTCCGCCATCGCGCGGCTGGCGGCGAAGTGCGCGACGTCGACGTCTACAGCGGCCCGATCGAGCACGACGGTCGCACGGCGCTGCTGTCGATCGTGCACGACGAGACGGCCCGGCACCGCGCCGAGCGCGACCTGCGGCGCATGAGCCGCTTGTACGCGATGCTGTCGCAGACCAACCAGCTCGTCGTGCGCACGGCGAGCCGCCAAGACCTGCTGGAAGGTGTGTGCCGCATCGCGGTCGAGCACGGCGGCTTCAAGCTCGCATGGGTCGGCCTCGTGCGCGCCGACGGCGCGATCGAACCCGTCGTGCGCGCGGTCGCCGATCCGGCGCACGAACGCGATCCGGGTCGCGAGCGGCAGATTCTTCGGACACACGTCGTGGCAGGCGAGCGGCGACATGCAACCGAACACGCCGTCGGCGTCGCCGACCAGTTCGTAGTAGTCGGCGTCGCTGCGCGCGTCGCGCGGTCCTTGTCGTCGGCCGCCGGGCCGCCGAAGCCGCCGGCGTCGCCGATCTCGGTCGTCTTCAGCCACAGCGCGCCTTCGGCCTCGAAGGTCAGGCCCGAGTCGACCATCGCCTTGACCGCCGCCTCGACCTCGCCTTCCGAATAAGGTGAGGACTCGAGATAGAAGTGGTCGATCTGCACGCCGACGTCGTTCCAGTAGAACTCGCGCGTCACCTGCCAGCCCTGCGCCGCGAGCAGGTTGGCGAGCGCATCGCCGAGCGCCGCCTGGCGCGCATGGCCCAGATGCAGCGGCCCGGTCGGATTCGCCGACACGAACTCGACCATCACCTTCTCGCCGGCGTGCGCGCTCGTGGTGCCGAAGCACTGCCGCTCGCGAAGTATCTCTCGCACCACCTGCTGCTTGGCCGCAGGCGCGATCCGCAGGTTGATGAAGCCGGGCCCGGCGATCTCCACTTCGTCGATCAGCCCGTGCGAGGCCGGGTTGACGCGCAGCGCATCGGCGATGGCCGCCGCCACTTCGCGCGGATTGCGCTTCAGGCCCTTGGCGACCTGCAGCGCCACGTTGCAGGCCAGGTCGCCGTGCGACTCGACCTTCGGCCGCTCCAGCCGCACCGGCACACCGGCGGCGCCGAGCCCGGCAAGCGCCTGCTCGATCAACGCGACCACGCGGTGTTGCTGTTCGGGAAGCATCGATGGGACCAAGGCAAAGGGCGGAGTTTAGCCGCCGGTCCGGGGCCCCGGCAGGGCTTGTGCCACCCGCGGGCGCCGGTGCAGAGCCCTCGCGGCGTCACCTCTTTGTCGCCTTGCTGCCCGCGCCCGCAAGCGGCCGGCGTGTGACGCTGGTGTAACGCCGGCCGTCCTAGAAACGGCGCCGACACCCATCGCAGACGCGGGGCACGCCATCGGGAGGATCCATGTCGACACAACGCACTCATCGAGTTTGGACACGTCTGCTTGCCGCTGCCATTGCATGCACGGCGTTCGCACTGGGCGGCTGCGGTGGCGGCGACAGCACGCCACCACCGAGCGAGGGCCAGGCCACGATCGGCGCGGCGGGCGGCATTGTCCAGGGGCCGGATGGCGTGCAGCTCGTCATTCCGGCCGGCGCGCTGACGGCGGACACCACGCTCCGCATCGCCCGCAGCAGCAGCGGTGCCCCGGAACTGCCGGAAGAGGTGCGTGGCAGCGCCACGGTGTACGAGATCACGCCGCACGGCCTGCGGTTCGAGGAGCCGGTCACGATTCGCTTGCCGATCACCGGCGCGCCAGACGCAGACACGACCGTGCTGGTGGCCGAGCCGGGCGGCACGTGGGACAGCGTTGCGCCGGTGGTCGAATCCGGTTACCTCGCGATCCAGCGCAGGTCGCTGTCGTGGTACACGCACACGCCGCTCAGGAACGAGAATTTGGTTTGCACGCCGCGCGCCGGCGACCCGTACCCCTGCATCTTTCCTACGCTGCGCCCCGACGGCGACATCACGGTCACGCCCCCCGAGGCTTGGCCCGCGCCGCGCGGCCTTGCGCCTGTGCTCGTGCAGCCGGCCAGCGTCACCTGGCCCGTGCGCATCACGGCGGCGCGCGACTGCACGCAGGCCATCCTCACCGTCTCGCGCCGCGTCGTGCCGCCGGGCACGCCCCTCACGGTGTTCATCCCTTACCAGCAAGTGACACAGCAAGCGGTCAGCCTGACGCCGATAGCCGGCAACAACAGGCGGTCCGAGGGCTTTGCCACCTTCACGACGCAAGTCGCCGCCGGTGACAACCACGCGGTCGGGCTGCGCTTCATCTTCTCGTGCCGCCGCAGTTTTAACGGCAGCCAGTACAACGCGCTTCTGGAGGCCGGCTATCGGGCCGATGTTCCCGCGCAGCCCAGCACGCCGACCATCACGCAACAGCCGGCGAGCGTGACCGTGGTCGAAGGCAGTCGCGCCGAGTTCCGCGTCGTCGCCACCGCACCGAACACGCTTGCGATCAATTGGCAGCGCAGCAATGACGGCGGCGTCACGTGGGCCACCGTCCAGACCAGCGGCGACACCTACGCGCTGGCGCCCGCGCAACTCGCCGACAACGGCGCGCGCTTCCGCGCCCGGGTGTGCAACGGGATCGGCGTGACGCTGAACTGTATCGACAGCGATGTCGCGATCCTGACCGTGACGCCGGCCGCCGTTGCGCCGGTGTTCACCAGCCAGCCCCAGAGCGTGTCAGTGGTCGAAGGCCAGACCGCGAGCTTCACCGCGGTCGCAACCGGCACGCCGGCGCCATCCGTGCGCTGGTATCGAGATAACGCCTCCAACCCCATCGGCTCACCCTGTGGCGGCGGGGCGGGGCCGACCACCTGCACGTACACGACGCCCCCGGTGACGCTGGCGGACAACGGCGCGCGCTTCTTCGCGATCGCCAGCAATGGGGCCGCGCCCGATGCGACGAGCGCGACCGCCACGCTGACGGTCACGGCAGCAGCCACGCCGCCTGCGATCCCGGCGAACGAGCCGGCCGACATCACCGTGACCGTCGGCCAGTCGGCGACGTTCAGCGTCAACGCTACCGGCACCGCGCCGCTGTCGTACCAGTGGCAGCGCGACGGCGTGAACATCGCTGGCGCCAACGCCGCCAGTTACACGCTGGCCAACGCGCAGCTTTCGGACAGCGGCGCGCGCCTCCGCGTAATCGTCAGCAACGGGCAGGGCAGCGTCACCAGCCGCGAGGCCACGCTGACGGTGACGGCACCGCCGCCTCCGGCCGGCGTCTGCACCGGCAGCAACCCGGCCGGCTGGTGCTGGGTGCGGCCGGCCCCGCACGGCAACGCACTGTCGGCACTTGCCTTCGACGGTGCCACCGTGCACGCGATCGGTCGGCGCACCTCGATGCGCAGCGGCGACGGCGGCGCGACGTGGCAGACCGCGTTCAATTCGTTCAACGTTTCCTGGACTGACCTGGCGTCACCCGCCAGCGGCGTGCTGCTGGCGGCGGGGTACGACGAAGACGGCGGCATCTACCGCAGCACCGATGGCGGACAGACGTGGGTCCAGGTCCTGGCGCAATTCGTCGTCTCCATCGCTTTCGAGAATGCGACCACGGGTATCGCGGTGGGGGTGGATACCGGTGCCGTCTGGCGCACCACCGATGGCGGCATGAACTGGAGCGAGGTGCAGGCGCAGGGCGCGATGGGGTTCTATCGAATCGTCTCGCCGGCACCCGGTGTCTACGTCGCTCTCCAGCTCGAAAACGGGTCGTACAAGATCAGGCGCAGTGCCGATGGCGGCCTGACCTGGTCGACGGTCGCCAGCGCCGCCGGCGGTGATGCGCTGACCGACGTGGCCTTTGCCAACGGGTCGCTGGGTGTTGCGGTGACCGGGCAGGGCGCGGTGCTGCGCACCACCGATGGCGGTGCGACCTGGAGCGTGCCGATCGTGTTGGACGGCGCCGGCGCGCTGCAGACTGTCGCCTTTGCCGACGCCAACACCGTCGTCGCGATGAGCGGCGGCGGCAACGTCGTCCGCAGCACCGATGGCGGACTCACCTGGACGGCAGGTGAGAACTTGTTCTTCGCCGGCGCCGGATTCCTGCCGCGCCTGAAGTTCCGCAGCGCCACCACAGGCTACGCGGTCGGCAACTACGGCCAAGTCTGGCGCACGACCGATGCGGGGCAGAGTTGGTCGCTCGTCGCCGGCGGCAGCACTCTCGGAGATTTCTTTTCGGTGAGGTTCCGCGGTGGCGATGGTCTGGCCGCCGGGAATGGGGGCGTGTGGCTTACGCAGAACGGCGGCGCCAGCTGGAACAAAGTCGATGACTTCTCGAGCTTCGACGTCGCTCTGCTGGGCAGCTCCGTGCGCGTCGCCGTGGGCTTTCAAATTCGCCGTTCAAGCGACAACGGCCAGACTTGGACGACGGTCTATGACAATGTCTCCGGGCAGTTGTTTACGGCCGTGGACTTCGTGCCGTCGACCGGCACCGCCACGACCGGCGTGGCGGTCGGAAGCGGCGCAGGCGGGGGCTCGATGCTGCGCACGACCGATGGCGGCCTGAGCTGGTCGCCGGTGGCGATCGGCACGGTGCCGGCGTTGTCCGCTGTCAGCTTCAGCCCGACCCAACCGGGCCTCGGTCTGGCCGGCGGCGTCAACCGCACGCTGCTGCGTACGGCCGATGGCGGCGCGAACTGGCTCCCGGTCACGGTCCCTGCACTGGGCGCGAACGAGGCGATCCAAGCGATCGGTTTCTCGCCGACCGGCGCGGTGATGATCGCCGCTGATGCCGGGCTGTACCGCAGCACCGACGGCGGCCTCACCTGGACGCGCGTGTACGCGAGCGTTCGGGGCAGCATGACCGGCCTGACCTTCCTCAGCGCGACGCAGGCAGTGGCGGTGGGGGTGTGGGGCACGATCGTGCGCAGCACCGATGGCGGCGCAACGTGGACTGAAGTCGACGTGCCGGTCACCGCGTTCCTGGAAGGGGTGGCCTACACCGGCAACGGCGGCGAGGTGGTGGCCGTCGGCGAAGGGGGCACGATCCTGCGCAACACGCAAGGCGGGGCACCGTAAGAGTGCGGTGCGGGCCGCATCGCAGGCGGCGGCCGGTCGCCTTCGATTGACCGCCGCCGATCGCGCACAATGCGCAGACCCATGACGTTTCCGGCCGTGTCGACTTCGCGGGACGCGCCCGCCGCAGCGGCGGGCTGCCTGCGGCTGCGCGCAGGCGGCCAGTTCATCGACACCGCCGGCACGACGGTCGAACTCGAGCCCAAGGACGCGCTGCTGCTGGCCTATCTCGCGGTCGAAGGCCCCACACCACGCGGCCGGCTCGCGGCGCTGCTGTGGCCCGACGTCGACGAGGCGCGCGCGCGCGGCAATCTGCGCCAACGGCTGCTGCGGCTGAAGCGCGCCACGCAGGTCGAGCTGGTGGTCGGCAACCCGCTTGCGCGGCTTGCGCCGGGCATCGAGCACGATCTGGACGATGCGCAGCCGCTGCTCGGCGCGATCGACGAAGAGCAGGCCGGCGGCTTCGCCGGTTGGCTGAGGGCGCAACGCGAACGCCGCCGGCGCGGCCGCGGGCAGTGGCTCGCCGCCGCGGCCGCGCAGGCCGAGGCGGCCGGGGAATTGGACGCGGCACTTGAACACGCGCACGCACTGCTCGGCCTCGAACCGCTGTCCGAAGATGCGCAACAGCGCTTGATTCGGCTGCACTACCTGCGCGGCGACAGCGCGGCGGCGCTTGCCGCCTACGCGCGCTACCGCGATTTGTTGGCACGCGAACTCGGCACCGCGCCATCGCGCGAAATCGAAGCGCTGCACGCCGAACTGGACTGCGCGCGATCGGGCTCGACGCTGCCGGCGCGCGGCGGCGCGGTGCCGCTGTCGGTGCTGCGGCCGCCGCGGCTGGTGGGACGCGATGCCGAATGGGCAGCGCTGCTGGCCGCTTGGCATGCCGGCCAGCCTGCGATCGTGCTGGGCGAGGCGGGGATGGGGAAGACGCGCCTGGTCACGGATTTCGCGCGCGCGCGCGGCGCAGTCATCGTGATCTCGGCCCGGCCCGGCGACGAGCGCGTCGTCTACGCAGTGGCGGCGCGGCTGCTGCGGCGCCTGCCGCGCGAGGCGCTTGCCGCGCCGGACGGCGCGCTGCGCGCCGAGCTGGCGCGCCTGCTGCCGGAGTTCGGCGAGCCGGTGCCGATCGCGTCGGAGGCGGCGCTTGCGCGTTTCTTCAACGCGGTGGCCGCCGCGCTGGCTGCGGCTGCGCCGGGCGTCTGCGGCGTCGTGGTCGAGGACCTGCACTTTGCCGACGAGGCCAGCGTCGAGCTGATGCGCTATCTGGTCGGCGACGGTGCGATGCGCTGGCTGTTCACCGCGCGCGGCGCCGAGGCCGGCGGCGCGGCGCGCGCGCTGATCGATGGACTCGCGCGCACGCAGGCCGCGCGGATCGAACTAGCGCCCCTGGGGCTGCCGCAACTCGTGGAATTGGTCGATTCGCTGGCGATCGAGGAGCTTGCAGGCGAGCGCCTTGCGCCGGCGTTGCTCGCGCACACCGGCGGCAATCCGCTGTTCGTGCTCGAGACACTGAAGGTCTGGCTGACGCAGGGCAGCCCCGGCGCCTCGCCGCCGCTGCCTGCGCTGCCGAACGTGGGTGCGCTGATCGAACGGCGCATCGGGCGGCTGTCGCCGGAAGCCGTTCGGCTGGCGCGTTGTGCGGCGGTGGCCGGTCAGGACTTCTCGGCGGAACTGGCCGCGCACGTGCTGGGCGCGCGCACGCTCGATCTGGCCGATGCGTGGGCCGAGCTGGAGGCGGCGCAGGTCTTTCGCGACAGCGCGTTCGCGCACGACCTGATCTACGAATCGGCGCTGGCTTCGGTGCCGCCGCCGATCGCGCGTCAACTGCATCGCGAGATCGCGGCGTTTCTCGCTTCGCGCGACGGCGAGCCCGCGCGCGTGGCCGGGCACTGGCTCGCCGCCGGGCAGTGGGCGCCGGCGGCGGCGGCGTTGCTGCGCGCGGCCGAGCGCGCGCGCGCGGCGCGTCGCTGGCGCGAGGCCGCCGCGCAGCTTGCCGAAGCGGCCGCCTGCTTCGAGCGCGCGGGCGACGGTGCCGGTCGCTTCGAGGCGCTGCTCGCGCGCAGCCAGGTCCTGGTGTACTGCGACCTGGGCGAAGAAGCGCTCGCCTGCGCGCGCGCGGCACAGCAGGCTGCCGTCGACCCCGACCAGCAGGTAAGGGCGGCGATCGCGCTGACGCAATTCCTCGTGCATCGCGGCGATATCGCCGAGGCGTTGGCCGCCGGCAGCGCCGGCATCGCGGCGGCTCGCGCACGGGGGGATCGGCTCGCCGAAAGCCGTCTGGCGGTGGCCATCGCGGGCTGCCTGTGCGACCTGCAACGCGCGCACGAGGCGCTGGCGCTGCTCGAACCGCTGCGCGGCTGGATGGAAGCCAACGGCACGCCGGCCGATCGCTGCGAGCTGCTGATCGCGCTGGGGCTGGCACTCGACCAGTGCAGCCGGCTGGCCGAGGCACGCCGCGCGCTGGACGCCGCGTGCGAACTGGCGCGCGAAGCCGGGCTGACGGAGCTGCTGTCGGAGGCGAGCTCCAATCTCGCCAGCACGCTCGCGAAGACGGGCCGCGTGCGACGCGCCGCCGAACTCGGCGCGCAGGCGGTGGCGTTGATGCGCACCGACGCCGGCGTCACGGGCCGGTCGCTGCAGTCGCAACTGATGCTCGCGCACCGGCTGCGCGATCTCGGCCGTTACGCGGAGGCGCTGCCGCTGTTCGAGGAAGCGCTGGCCGGCTTCCGAGCGGCGGGCAGCCGCTTCTGGATCGCCGCCGCCGAGCATCGGCTGGCGCTCGCCTGGATGCAGCTCGGGCAGTACGCGCGCGCGCAGCGGCTGCTGGCGCAACCTCCGGCCGGTGAGGTCCCGCGCGCGCAGGCGATGTGGCTTGCGGCGCGGGCCGAACTGGCGCGGCTCACCGCAGGATCCGCCGGCGAGGCGGTCGCGTCGATCCGGCAGGCGATGGCGCTGCTCGCTTCCGATACCGAAAACGGCAGCTACCGGATCGCCACCCTCTTCGCCTCCGCGATCGTGCCGCCCGACGAAGGCGAGGCGCTTGCCACCGCGCTGGCGGCGTGGGCCAACGCGCGCGAGCGATTCGGCATGGCGCTCGCGGCGCACGTGCGCGCGGCGCGTTGCGCGCTCGCGCAGAACGCCGCCGCGCGCGCAGCGCCGCACGTCGAGGCCGCACTGCGGCTCGCGCCGGACTACGAGATGGACAGCATGTACCGCGGCGAACTGTGGTGGGTGGCACAGCGGACTTTCGCCGCCTGCGGCGACGCCCCTTCGGCGCGGCGCGCGCTGGCCGAAGGCTGCGACTGGGTGCACGCGGTCGCGCGCGAGCACGTGCCGCCGGAGTTCCGCGACAGCTTCCTGCATCGCAATCCGGTCAATCGCGAACTGCTGACGCTGCGCTCGCGCGTGGTCCGCGGCGAAGGCGCAGCCTGAACGATCGGCCACTGCGCCGTTTGCTGCCCCGGCAGCGCCACCGTTGGGCCGCTCGCGCTGGCGCTGCGCGGTACCGATCGCGCACAATGCGCGCAGCATGGTTCGGCAGGTCGCATCGATGCGCGCACCCAGCGCTGGCTGCCTGCGCCTGCATGGCGCGGGCGAGTTCGTGTCTGCCGCCGGGGCCGTGGTCACGCTCGAACCGAAGGATGCGCTGCTGCTCGCCTATCTGGCCGTCGAAGGACCCACGCCGCGCAGCCGTCTGGCGGCGATGCTGTGGCCCGAGGTCGATGAGGCGCGTGCGCGCGGCAACCTGCGCCAGCGACTGCTACGGCTCAGACGCGCCACCGGTGTGGAGCTGGTCGCCGGCAACCCGGTCGCCACGCTGGCCGCCGGCGTCGCGCACGATCTGGACGACAGCGACGAGGTGCTGGCTGCGCTTGCGCCGGAACAGGCCGGCGGCTTGGCCGAGTGGATGCAGGCGCAGCGCGAACGCCGCCAGCGGGCGCGCATCGACCGTCTCGACGCGACCTGCACGCAGGCGCAGGCCGAGGGCGATCTCGCCGCGGCGCTGGAGCACGCGCGTGCGCTGCTCGCACTCGATCCGCTGTCGGAGCATGCACACCGGCGCGTGATGACGCTGCACTACCTGCGCGGCGACGTCGCCGCGGCACTGGCCGCGTACGAACATTGCCGGCAGACGCTGGATCGAGAGCTGGCCGCGCGACCCTCGCGCGAAACCGAGACGTTGCGCGCCACGTTCGGCAACGCTCTGGCCGCAGCGTCCACGCCGCCGGCGCAGCGCGTCGTTCCGCCGACGGTGCTGCGTCCGCCGCGGCTCGTCGGGCGCGAGGCCGACTGGGCGGCGCTGCAGGCTGCGTGGGAGGCGGCGCAACTCGCCGTGGTGCTCGGCGAGGCGGGCATGGGCAAGACGCGGCTCGTCACCGACTTTGCGCGTGCGCACGGCGCGGCGGCGATCGTGTCCGCGCGCCCCGGCGACGAGCGCATCGTCTACGCGGTTGCCACAAGGCTGCTGCGGCAGTTGCCACGCGAGACCGTGCTCGCGCTGGATGCGCCGTTGCGCAAGGAGCTGGCGAGGCTGCTGCCCGAGCTGGGCGAAGCCGCACCCATCTCAACCGAGGCCGAGCGGGCGCGCTTCTACAACGCGGTGGCCGCCGCACTCGCCGCGGCGGCGGCGCGGATCGACGCGGTAGTGGTCGACGACCTGCACTTCGCCGACGAGGCGAGTGTCGAACTGCTCCAGTACCTCGCCGCCGACAGCCGCCTGCACTGGCTCTTTGCCGCGCGAGGGGCCGAGATCGGGCGGCAAATGCAATCGTGGTTGGAGTCGGTGCGCGGCAAGCCCGGCAGCGTGGTGCTGGAGCTGGCACCGTTGTCGCTGCCGCAATTGGCGGAGCTCACCGACTCGCTCGGCGTCGATGGCTTGAGCGGCGCCCAGCACGCACAGGCACTGCTGCGCGCCACCGGCGGCAATCCGCTGTTCGTGCTGGAGACCGTCCGCACCTGGCTTGTACAGCGCGGCGATGGCGAGCCGGTGCGGCTGACGGTGGCGGGGAGTGTGGGCGGCATCGTGCAGCGGCGCTTGAGCCGGCTGTCGCCGGAAGCGGTCAAGCTCGCGCGCTGTGCCGCGGTCGCGGGGCAGGACTTCTCTGCCGAGCTGGCCGCCCATGTGCTGGGCCTGCGCACGCTGGACCTCGCGGACGCTTGGGCCGAACTGGAAGCCGCGCAAGTGTTCCGGGACGGCGCCTTTGCGCACGACCTGATCCACGAGGCGGCACTCGCCTCCGTGCCGCCGCCGATCGCGCGCGAACTGCACGGCGAGATCGCCGCGCTCCTCGCTGAGCGCGCGACCGCGCCCGCGCGCCTGGCCGAGCATTGGCTGGCGGCGGGAAGGCAGCGCGAAGCGCTGGCGGCGCTGTTGCGCGCTGCCGAGTCGGCGCGCTACCAGAGCCTGCGGCTCGCGGAGGCCGCCGAGCACTATGCGCGTGCCGCCGAGGTGGCCGAGGCGCTCGGCGACGCCGACGCATGCTTCGAGGCGCTGATCGCACAGCTCGATACGCTGATTTCGCTGGACCGCGCCCGGCTCGACGACCAGCTCGTCGAACGGCTCGAGGCGCACGCGGCCAGCGCGCATCAGAAGGCGCGGGCGCTGTCGATGCGGGCCCAAGTTCTTTTGCATCGGGGCCGGCATGCAGAAGCGATCGCGCAGGGCGAGCGTGCGGCCGAGCTGGCGCGCGCCGCCGGCGACGAGGACCTCGCCGCCGCCTCGCTGTCCGACGCCGCTGCGGCGGCCGCGCTGGGCGGTGATGCCGAGCGCGCGGTGCGCATCCTGCGGCCGCTGCTTGCCTGGGCGATCGAGCACGCGCGCGAGGACACGCGCATCAACATCCTCGGCCATCTGGCGCTTTGTCTGGACAACACGGACCAGCAGGCCGAAGCGCAGGCGATTCACCGGCGCGCCATCGAGGCGGCGATCCGCGCGCGGCGTTACGACGAGGCGGTCGCTGCCTGGGGCAATCTGGCCATCAGCCTGATCGACGTGGGCAAGCCGCGCGAGGCACTCGAAGCGATCGCCCGGGCGCGCAGCGTCGGCGCCGCCTACGACGTGCTTAAGGGCAACGCGTTCGCCCTCGGCATGTTCGAGGGCGTGGCGGCGGCGGCGCTGCGCAGATATCGCCTCGCGATCGGCGCCTTCGACGGTGCGCTGGCCGATGTGGCCCATCACGCGGTCGGGGCGAGCGCATTGCGCATGCATCGCGCCTGCCTGTGGGTGCATCTGGGTCAGTACGCCCGCGCGCAGCGGGAACTCGCGCCCGGCGCGTCGGCGCAGGCGCTACCAGCCTGGCTCGAGGCGCGCCGGCAGCAGATGCTCGGCCGCTGCGCCTGGAGCGGCGGCCGCAAGGATGTCGCCGCGCGGCACTGGGAGGCGGCCGCGGCGAGCGCGCCGACCGGCGAGCGCGCCGTGCTGGCCGCGATGATCGCGCTGGACCATGCGCTGGTGCAGCCGGCCGCCGCTGCGCTGGCGAGCGCGCGCGAAGTGCTTGTGCGTGCCGAGCGGCTGGGCCACTTCGGCACGGCGCTGGCGGCGCGAATACGGTTGGCGGAACTTGCGTTGAAGCATGACGACGTAGCGACGGCGCTGCAGGCCGTCGAGGCACTCGAGCAGACGCCCGAGGACATCGAACCGAACGACCTGTACGCCGGCGAGCGTTGGCTGGTCGCGGTGCGCGTGCTGCGCGCCGCCGGCCGGCACGAGCAGGCCGCGCGGGCGTTGAAGGATGCGGTGGCCACGCTCGAGCGGATTGCGCGCGACGACTTGCCGCCCGAGTTTTGCGACAGCTTCCTGCATCGCAACCCGGTGAACCGGGAACTTCTGGTACTCGCCACGCAGCGCTAGCTGCAACAGCCGACTGCGCCCTCGGCGGAGCGGCGCCGCGGTTGGTCTCGACCCGCGCTGTGGGTCCGTGTAACGGCCGTGTGACGGCCCCTTCGCTACAAAGGCGCCGTCATCCTTCAACCGGAGCACGCGATGAAACCCCTGTCTTTTCTGCTTGCATCCTTGATGGCTCTTGCCGGCGCCTTGCTCGTCTTCGATCCCGTATCGGCCAAGCCGACGACGGAATCGGCGCGCGGGCCAGGCACACAAACCCAAGACGAGCTTTACATTGGCGCCAAGGGCAAGACGCCGCAAAAGGCCAAGACGGAGCAAAAAACCAGGGCCAAGCCGTCGTCGCGTGCACGCGGTGGCGATGACGATCTCGAGGATCTCGAAGTCCAGCGCGTCCGGCGCGGCATCAAATCGAATGCGCGCTGAGTTTGCGGGCGGGCCACGTCGCGCGGCCTGCGCGGTTGCGAATCGCTGCTGGCCTGCGGATGACCGGATCGTATGCGGCTGCCCGTGCAAACGTCGGACCGCGCGGAACGTGCCGTTTGGCCGCGCGGACTGTCCCGGCCGCACGGTCGGTGCCTGCGGCCCGTCCAAGCCGACACTGCAGAGGGGGGAGCGATGAGCTGTCAGGGCATTGCGGTGTCACTGTTGCTGGCAGTCGCGCTGGCCAGCGGCCAGCCGGCCGCGGCGGCCAAGCAGGTTCTTCCGTCCGCCGGCTCCGCGCCCGGCATGGTCGTCCCCTGGGAGCAGGTCGTGGAGGCCGATGTTCTTGGCGATCCACACGGTCAATGGGCCAGCGAGGCAAGAGCGAGCACGCAGTACCGGCCCGAGGACTACAGCGCCAAGCAGGCGACCGGCGCGCCGGATGTCCCGACGCCGTCTGATAACAAGCGCGCCTGG
>CAZIJU010000035.1:0-18836 GCA_964539745.1 uncultured Burkholderiaceae bacterium
GATCGCCACCGCGTTCAGCCCGGACGAGCAGAAGCGGTTGATCGTCATGCCGCCCACGCTCGACGGCAGCCCGGCGAGCAGCACCGCCACCCGCGCGACGTTCAACCCCTGCTCGGCTTCGGGCATCGCGCAGCCGATGATCGCGTCCTCGATCGCGGCCGGATCGAGGTTCGGCACCTGCGCGAGCGCCGACCGGATCACGGCGACGAGCAGGTCGTCCGGCCGCGTGTTGCGGAACGCGCCCTTCGGCGCCTTTCCGATCGGCGAACGCGTCGCGGCGACGATGTAGGCATCCTGGATCTGTTTCATAACGAGTTCCTCGTTCACTTTTCTCCCCCCTCAAGGGGAGGGGCGGTTCGAGAGGCGCGAGGCACCTCAGGGTCAGTTCCTGACCGGCTTTCCTGTCTGCATCATGCCCATCATCCGCTCCTGCGACTTCGGATGCGCGACGAGCTCGACGAAGTACTTGCGTTCGAGATCGAGCAGCCACTGCTCGTCGACGAGCGCACCGGGCTCGACATCCCCGCCACACATCACCTCGGCGATACAACTGGCTATGAAGAAGTCGTGCGCGCTGATGAAGCCGCCGTCGCGCATGTTGACGAGCTGCGCCTTGATCGTTGCGACACCGGTGCGGCCCGCCACCGGGAAGCCCTTGGTCTTCAGCGGCGGTCGCCAGCCGGTCGCGTGCAGCGCGAAGGCTTCGCCGATCGCCGTCCACAGCAGCTCGTAGCCGTTGAAGACGATCGTGTCCGACGGCAGCAGATAGCCCATCGCGCGCGCTTCGAGCGCCGACTTGGAGACATTGGCCATCGCCGCGTTCATGAACCAGTTGCGAATGAACGGGAAGACGTCGGTCATGCCCGCCGCCTGCGCGGCCTGCGCCGCGCGCAGCGCACCCTCCTTCAGTCCGCCGCCGCCCGGGATCAATCCGACGCCGACTTCGACCAGGCCGATGTAGCTCTCCAGACTCGCGACGCGCTTGGCGCAGTGAAGCAACGTCTCGCAGCCGCCGCCGAGCGCCATTCCGCTGACCGCGGCGACGACCGGCACCTGCGCGTACTTCAGCCGCATCATCGTCTGCTGGAACTTGGCCACCTCGGGCCCGATCGCTTTCGCGCCGCCCGACATGAACACCGGCAGCATCGCCTGCAGGTCTGCGCCGACCGAGAACGGATCGTCCGGCGACCAGATCACCAGCCCGCGGTACTGCGACTCGGCCAGATCGACCGCCTTGTTCATGCCGGCGAGAACACCCGGCCCGATCGCGTGGACCTTGGTCTTCAGCGACAGGATCAGCACCTCGGAAGCAAGCCCCTGGTCGAGCCGCCAGATGCGCACCGAGTCGTCCTCGTGGATCGTCGTTCCGCCGTTCGCCCCCGTCGGCGCGCCTTCGCCCAGAAGCGGCGCGCGGAAGATCTGCCGCGCGTACACCGGCAGTTCGGAGCGGCCGACGAATCTTTTCTTCGCCGGCGACCACGAGCCTTCCTTCGTGTGCACGCCGCCGGCTTTCGCGACCGGTCCTTCGAAGACCCACTTCGGCAGCGGCGCCTTCGACAGCGCTTCGCCTTTGTCGATGTCGGACTGCACCCACTCGGCGATCTGCTTCCAGCCCGCGGCCTGCCACGTCTCGAACGGGCCGGTCGTCCAGCCGAATCCCCAGCGCAGCGCGAAGTCGACGTCGCGCGCGGTGTCGGCGATCGACTCCAGGTGCACGGCGATGTAGTGGAACGCGTCGCGGAAGATCGCCCACAGGAACTTCGCCTGCGGGTGATCGGTCTCGCGCAGCAGCTTCAGCCGCTCGGCGGGATCCTTCTTCTTCAGGATGCGCGCGATGAGCTCGTCGGCCTTGCCGGTGGACTCGACGTAGTCCTGCTTCTTCGGATCGAGGACCTTGATGACCTTGCCATCCTTCCGATAGAAGCCGGCGCCGGCTTTCTGCCCCAGTGCGCCCTTGTCGACGAGCGCCTTCAACACCGGCGGTGTCGCGAAGTGTTCGGCGAACGGATCGATCGACGGCGGCAGCGTGTCCTGCATCGTCTTGATCACGTGTGCCATCGTGTCCAGGCCGACGACGTCGGCGGTACGGAACGTCGCGCTCTTGGCGCGGCCCAGCTTCGTTCCGGTCAGATCGTCGACGACGTCGTAAGCGATGCCGTACTTCTCGGCCTCCTTGATCGTCGCGAGCATGCCGAAAATGCCCACACGGTTGGCGATGAAGTTCGGCGTGTCCTTCGCGCGAACGACACCCTTGCCGAGCGTCGTGGTGAGGAAGGTTTCCAGGTCGTCAAGGATCTTCGGTTGCGTGGCCGGCGTCGGGATCAGCTCGACCAGGTGCATGTAGCGCGGCGGATTGAAGAAGTGCACGCCGCAGAAGCGCGACTTGAGGTCGGCGTCCATCACCTCGGCGAGCTTGGCGATCGGCAGGCCCGACGTGTTCGACGCGAAGATCGCGTCGGCGCGGATGAAGGGCGCGACCTTCCGGTACAGGTCGTGCTTCCAGTCCATCCGCTCGGCGATCGCCTCGATGATCACGTCGGCCTCGCGCAGCAGCGCGAGGTGCTCGTCGTAGTTGGCCGCGTCGATGTACTGGGCGTCGTCGCGGTTAGCCAACGGCGCCGGGTTCAGCTTCTTCAGGTTTTCGATGGCCTTCAACACGATGCCGTTCTTCGATACCGGGGATGCGGACGGGGCCCCTCCCCCGTCCTTGTCTTTGGCCGGCAGATCGAACAGCACGACCGGCACCTTCGCGTTGACGCAATGCGCGGCGATCTGCGCGCCCATCACGCCGGCGCCGAGGACGGCGACTTTCCTGACGATGAAGTTGCTCATGGGTCTTCTTTCGAGTGAGCTATTACTGAAGCTTACGCAAGCGCATGACACCGCGGACTCCGCAAGTTCGCGTCGCCCGTCGGGACACCGGTTCCGTCATCCCGAGCGAACGCGAGGGATCCCGGCGTTGCAAGGGGCGGGAATCCCCACCTTGGGCTCGGAATGACTCCCCACGGTCATCCCGAGCAAGCGAGAGGGATCTGCGCGCTGCGAGGTGCCGAGATTTCTCGCCTTGTACTTGGAATGACTCTCCATCGTCATCCCGAGCGAACGCGAGGGATCTCCGCGCTGCACGGTGTCGAGATTCCTCGCCTTCGGCTCGGAATGACAAGCGCGGCGTTGCGGCTCGGAATGACGAAGGGCGAGGGATGCGAGCGCCAGCCCTTCTGTCGTGTCACGAAGATTCGTCATGCTCGATAGGAATCCATCTACACGTTCCGCTTCAGGGGGAGGCGGTGGTCAGAACAGTTCGGCCGGCAATTCCATCAGGTTCTGCGCTCCAGAGCGAGCGGCGCGGATGTGATACGCGGTCTCCGGCAACAGCCGCTGGAAGTAGAAGCGCGCGGTCGCCAGCTTCGCCGTGTAGAACGGGTCGACTTTGTCGCCGTCCCGCTCGATCCGCGTCAGCGCGATGCGCGCCATTTTCGCCCAGAAGTACGCGTACACGAGGTGGCCGAGGACGCGCAGATAGTCGACCGCCGCGGCGCCGGCCTCGTCCTGGTTCTGGAACGCCTTCATGCCGAGTTCCATCGTCAGCTTGGTCACCTTGTCGCCGAGATCCGCGAGCGGCGTCACGAACTCGTTCATCGCCGGCGTGGTGCCGTGCTCCTCGATGAAGTCCTGCACCAGCTTGCCGAACTTCTTCAGCTTCGCGCCGTTGTCCATCAGCACCTTGCGGCCGATCAGATCGAGCGCCTGGATCGTGTTCGTGCCCTCGTAGATCATGTTGATCCGCGCGTCGCGCACGAGCTGCTCCATGCCGTTGTCGCGGATGTAGCCGTGGCCGCCGAAGACCTGCATGCACTGCGACGCACACTGGAAGCCGTTGTCGGTCATGAACGCCTTCACGATCGGCGTCATCAGCGCCATGATGTCCGCGGCGTCCTTGCGTACGGCTTCGTCCGGATGATGAATCTGCTTGTCGGCCGCCAGCGCCACCCAGTACGCGAACGCGCGCCCGCCTTCGGCGTAGGCGCGTGCGGTCAGCAGCATCCGGCGCACGTCCGGGTGAACGATGATCGGGTCGGCCGGCTTGTCCGGCGCCTTCGGGCCCGACAGCGAGCGGCCCTGCAGCCGCTCCTTCGCGTAGGCGACCGCGTTCTGGTAGGCGGCCTCGTTGATGCCGAGGCCCTGCACGCCGACCGCGAGCCGCGCCCCGTTCATCATCACGAACATCGCGGCGAGGCCCTTGTTCGGCTCGCCGACGAGCCAGCCGGTGGCGCCATCGAGGATCATCTGACAGGTCGAGTTGCCGTGAATTCCCATCTTGTGCTCGACGCCGCCGCAGTGGATCGCGTTGCGCGCACCCGGTTTGGCGTCGGCACCTGCGCCCTGCGGAACGAACTTCGGCACGATGAACAGCGAGATTCCCTTGGTTCCCTGCGGCGCGTCCGGCAGCCGCGCGAGCACCAGATGCACGATGTTGTCCGCGAGATCGTGCTCGCCTGACGAGATGAAGATCTTCGTGCCAGTCAGCTTGTAAGTGCCGTCGGGCTGCGGCTGCGCTTTCGTGCGCAGCATACCCAGATCGGTGCCGCAGTGCGGTTCGGTCAGGCACATCGTTCCGGTCCACTCGCCGGAGGCGAGCTTCGGCAGGTACAGATCCTTCTGTTCCTTCGTACCGTGCACGAGCAGCAGTTCGTACGCGCCGACCGTCAAGCCCGGGTACATCGCCCAAGCCTGGTTGGTCGAGTACTGCATCTCGTACAGCGCGATCTGCAGCAGATGCGGAAGACCCTGCCCGCCGTATTCGGTCTCGGCCGCCAGACCCTGCCAGCCGGCTTCGCGGAACTTGTCGTAGGCCTCGCGGAACCCGCGCGGCGTGCGCACCGAGCGCGTGGCCGGGTCGTAGCTGCAGCCTTCGGCATCGCCGCTCGCGTTGATCGGCAGCAGGACCTCGGCGCAGAACTTGCCGGCCTCCTCGACGACGTGATTCACCGTCTCGGCGTCGATGTCGGCGTAGCGCGGCATCGCGCGCAGCTCGTCGACCGCGCCGAGCAGCTCGTGCATCACGAACTGCTGGTCACGCAGGGGCGGGTTGTAGATCGGCATCGGAATCTCCTTTCAGATTACGCTCGCCGCGCGCGCGGGCGTTTGGCCGCCCGGCGCGCCGGCGCATCGGCCGTCCGGACGCGAGGGGTTCGAGACGAGGCCGCGGACCGGGCCGTGGCCGCGGAGCGCGACGTGGCGGCGTCCAGCAGGCGCGCAAGCCCGGCGCGCGCGCGCTTGACGCTGTCGGGCGAGTGCAGCAGCCGCGCGTCTTGGTGCAAGACGAGCATCAGCCCGTAGATCTCGAAGACGAGCTGTTCGGCATCGACGTCGCGCTCGAGGTGACCTTCGTCGCGCGCCTGCTCGATCGCGCGCAGCAGCTCGCGCTTCCACCCTTCGACGATGGCGACCACGGCGTCGCGCAGCGGCCCGGGACGGTCGTCGTATTCGCTGGCGCCGGAGATCATCAGGCAGCCCTGTTCGAGTTCGCGCGCCAGCAGCGCGAGCCAGTTCTCCAGCAGCGCGCGCAGACGCGGCAGTCCGCGCGGGCGCCGCACCGCGGGCCGCAGCACCTGTTCGACGAAGCGCGCTGCGTACTCGTGGATGACCGCGAGCTGCAGGTCCTCGCGCGAGCCGAAGTGCGCGAACACGCCGCTCTTGCTCATCCGCATCTGATCGGCGAGCACGCCGATGGTCAGCCCTTCGAGGCCGTTGCGCCGCGCCAGCGCGAGCGCCGCGTCGACGATCGCCGCCCGCGTCGCCTCGCCTTTGCGCGGGTGCGCCGCGCCATGCGCGCGCGGCGCGGCCGTCGGTATCCGGGAAGCGGAAAGCTGTGCCATCGGTTCGGGCGTGGTCCGTTGCGCGACCGCGCAGACGCCGGGCGCCCTGCGGCGAAACGAACGTTCGTACTATTTCTGAGACGCCGCCGACCGTCAACCGCACGGGCTAGAGGCGCGCGCCTATTGGTGCGGCGCGGAAGCGCTCAGCGGCCTGGCGCGGCCGCGGGTTTGTCCGGAGCCGCCGCGGCGAACTGCTGCGCGATGTGGTCGACGAACAGTCGCACCTTCACGGACAGATGGCGCCGGCTCGGATACACGGCCCAGATGTCCCCGGGCGCGCTTTCGTACTCCGGCAGCACGCGCACCAGCAGGCCGGCGGCGAGCGCCGGTGCGACGATGAAGTCCGGCTCGAACACGATGCCCAGCCCCGCGATCGCGGCGGCGACCGCCAGATCGCCGCTGTTCGAATGCAGCGGCCCGCCGACGCGGACCTCTTCCTGCCGCCCCGTTCGATCGACCAGGCGCCACACGCGCGGGTTCGGCGAATACGCGTAGGTCATCACCGCGTGCGCGGCGAGATCGGCCGGAACGCGCGGCGTGCCGCGCGCCTTCAGATACGCCGGCGAGGCGCACGCGAGCAGGCGCATCGTTCCGAGCCGGCGCGCGACGAGCTGATCGCTGCCGACCTGTCCGATGCGGATCGCCAGATCGAAGCCTTCTTCGACCAGATCGACGATGCGGTCCGACACCGAAACCTCGAAGCGCACTTCCGGATAGCGCGCGACGAAGCTCGCGATCGCGGGCGCGATCCGCTGCACGCCCATCGCGTGCGAACAGGTCAGGCGCAACGTGCCGCGCGGGCTCGCCGCGACCGAACTCGCCTGTGCCTCGGCCTCTTCCAAGTCCGCCAGCACCTGCACCGCACGCTCGTAGAACGCCTGCCCGCCCTCGGTCAGCGACAGCCGACGCGTCGTGCGATTCAGAAGGCGAGCACCGAGGTGCCGCTCCAACTCCGCGATCTGCCGCGAAAGCGTCGAGGTCGACGCGCCGAGTCGGTCGGCCGCGCGGGCAAAGCTTCCCGACTCGACCACCCGCACGAATGCCTGTATCGCCGCCAGCCGGTCCATGCGCCCATTATCCCGGATTCCGCAACGAATAATTCCACTTTACTCACTTCATCCCGGCTGGCAACGCAACTAGATTCCGGTTCGCCGCAAGACCGAAGGCGGGCCCGCCCCGTCGAACCCATGGAGCACGTGCGCTTGACCGTTACGTACACCCGCACCGCCATCGCGATGCACTGGGCGATCGCGCTGCTCATCTTCGTCACGTTCCCGCTCGGCCTGTACATGACCGGGCTGCCGCTGTCGCCGCAGAAGCTGAAGCTGTACGGCTATCACAAATGGATCGGCGTGACGGTGTTCCTGCTGGCCGCCGCCCGACTGGCGTGGCGACTGACGCATCCGGCGCCGCCGCTGCCGGCGTCGGTGCCCGCCTGGCAGCGCCGCGCCTCCGCCGCCGTGCACGCAGCGCTGTACGTGCTGATGCTGGCGATCCCGTTGTCCGGCTGGCTGATGAGTTCGGCCAAGGGTGTGCCGACCGTCTGGCTGGGACTCGTTCGGTTGCCCGACCTGGTGGCGCGCAACGATGCGCTGGGTGAGGTACTGCGGGGCGTGCACATGGGGCTCAACGCCGCGCTGTTCGCGCTGGTCGCGTTGCACGTGGGTGCGGCGTTGAAGCACCGCTTCATCGACCGTGACGAGGTGCTGCAGCGCATGTTGCCGTGGCGCACGACGCGCAGCGCGCTGCCCGCGCTGACGGTCGCGCTCGCCGCCGCGCTGGCCGCCGGCGCGGCGGGCGCGGTCGAATACGACCGGCTGCTCGCCGACCGCAGTCGTGTGTCGTTCGTCTATCGCGCGATGGGCGCACCGATCGAAGGCCGGTTCGGCCGCTTCGACGCGCAGTTCGCATTCGATCCGGCGCACCCGGACAAGGCCCGCGCATCGATCGAAATCGACGTCGCCAGCATCGACACGCAGCTGACGGAGGGCAACGACACCGCGCTGACGCGCGCCTTCTTCGACGCCGGCACACACCCGAAGGCGCGGTTCGTCGCCACCGCCGTGCGCGCGCTGGGCGCCGACCGTTTCGAGGTCGCCGGCGAGCTGACGATCAAGGGTCGCACCCGACCGGTGCGCGCGACGGTAACGATCCGGCGCAACGGCGACCGCGCCGAGTTCACCGGCGCGCTCGCGATCCGGCGCCTGGACTTCGCCATCGGCGAGGGCGCCTGGTCCGACACCGGCGCATTGGCCGACGAGGTCGAGATCCGATTCCAACTGGTCGCAGCCGCCAGCGGCGCTGCGGCCAACGCACCGAAGAAAGGAAGCCCAAGATGAACAAGGTACGCGCCTTCGCTTTCGCAGTCATGCTGCCCGCGGCCGCCGCGGCCACGCCGGAAACGTACGTGATCGACAACACGCACACGTACCCACGCTTCGAGTACAGCCACTTCGGCTACTCGACGCAGTCGCATCGCTTCACCAGGACGAGCGGCAAGATCGTCATCGACCGCGCCGCGCGCAGCGGTTCGATCGACGTGACGATCGACGCAAAGTCGGTCGACACCGGCTACGCGCTGTTCAACGAGCACATCCAGGCCGAGGACTTCCTCGATACCGCCAGGTACCCGACGATCACGTTCAAGGCGGACCGCCTGAAGTTCGACGGCGACCGACTCGTCGCGGCCGACGGCCAGCTCACGATCAAGGGCGTGACGCGACCGGTGACGCTCGCCGTGACTTCGTTTCACTGCATGCCGCACCCGATCGCGAAGAAGGACGCCTGCGGCGCGAACGCGGTCGCGCGCGTGAAGCGCTCGGAGTTCAACATGGGCAAGCACGCGCCCGCGGTCAGCGACGAAGTGACGATCCACGTGCCCGTCGAGGCCATCCGGCAATGACCCCGCACGGCACACCATCCCCGCGACCGACTTCACAAGGAGGACATCGATGAAGCTGTACTACTCACCCGGCGCCTGCTCGCTTTCGCCGCACATCGTGCTGCGCGAACTCGGCGAACCGGTCACGCTGGTCAAGGTCGACCTGAAAACCAAACGCACGGAAACCGGCGCCGACTATCTGGCGATCAATGGCAAAGGCTACGTGCCCGCGCTCGAGCTCGACGATGGCCAGGTGCTGACCGAAGGGCCGGCGATCGTGCAGTACCTCGCCGACCGCAAACCGCAGGCGGGGCTCGCGCCGGCGGGCGGCACGATGGAGCGCTATCGCCTGCAGGAGTGGCTGAACTTCATAAGCACCGAGCTGCACAAGCAGTTTTCACCGCTGTTCGCGCCGGATACGCCGGACGCCGTCAAGCAGGCGCAGCAGCAACGGCTGGCGAACCGCTTCGATTGGCTCAGCAAGCAACTCGAGGGCAAGAACTGGCTGCTCGGCGCGCGCTTTTCGGTCGCCGACGCGTATCTGTTCACCGTGCTCAACTGGTGCCGCTTCCTCGGCATCGATCTGGCCAAGTGGCCGGTGCTCGCGCAGTACCAGGCGCGCGTGGCGGCGCGGCCGGCGGTGCAGGAAGCGCTGCGGGCCGAAGGGCTGCTGAAGTAGGGCGGCGCGCGAATCGTGCTGCCCACCCTGTTCCTCTCGCACGGCTCGCCGATGCACGCGCTGGCGGCCAGCGACGCGGCACGGGCGTGGGCAGCGATTGCGCAGCGCCTGCCGCGCCCGCGCGCGATCCTCGTCGCTTCGGCGCACTGGGAAACCGAGCTGCCGATGGTGTCGACGAGCGCGCGGCCCGAGACGATCCACGACTTTGGCGGCTTTCCGCCCGAGCTGTACAAGCTGCGCCATCCCGCACCCGGCGCGCCCGAAGTCGCGCAGCGCGCGCTCGAGCTGCTCAGATCCGCCGGGCTGCCCGCGTCCGGCAACGGCTGCCGGGGGCTGGACCACGGCGCGTGGGTGCCGCTGCTGCACATGTACCCCGCCGCCGACGTGCCGGTCGCGCAGGTCTCGGTGCAGCCGACGCTGGACGCCGCGCATCACTTGCGGCTCGGTGCGGCGCTGGCGCCGCTGGCGCGCGACGACGTGCTGATCGTGGGATCCGGCCACATGACCCACAATCTGCACGAGTGGCTCGAAGGCGCGTGCCGCCACGGCATGCAGCCAACCGCCACGCCACCGGCGCCGTACGTCGAGGAATTCCGGCGCTGGATCGACCGCGTGCTGCTTGAGGACGACCGCGCCGCGCTCGCCGCGTGGCGCGAGCGCGCACCGCACGCGTTGCGCGCGCATCCGAGCGACGAACACTTCCTGCCGCTGCCGGTCGCCTTTGCGGCCGCGGGGCCCGCGCCGCGCGTCGAGCGGATCGACGCGGGTGTCGACGCCGGCGTGCTGGCGATGGATGCGTATCTGTTCTGGCCGCGCGAGTCCGCGCGGTAGACGGGCTTTCGCCCCGGCGCAGCGCAAGGGCCTTTCAGTCGAGCGGCTTGATCGCGTAGCCGCGGGCGGCGAGCAGCGCCAGCAGCCCGTTCGGCCCGAAGTAGTGCAGCGATCCGACCGCGACCAGGTGCAGCCTGTCGCTCGCGGCAAAGCGTTCGATCGCGTCGACCATCGCGGGATGCCGCGCATCGATCACCTGCTCGACGACGAAGCGTTCGGCCGCGCCTTTGGACGCGCGCATCGTCGCCAGCATGCGTTCGATGTCGACCGCGTCGCGCGTCTCCCACGCGGCGACCAGGCGCCGCACCTCGCGCTCGCCTTCGCCGCTTTCGATGCCGCGCACCGCCTGTTCGAGGTACGCGAGCTGCAGCTCCGGGCTGGCACTGTCGAAGATCGCGAGCTGCTTTTCGATTCCTTCGATTTCGGCGATCGCCTTGCCGCAGGTCCGCGCGAATTCGTACAGCGCCGCCTCGGTCGCGAACGCGGGGTTGAATCCGGCCCGTGTGGCCTCGACCACGACGAGCGTGTTGGCGAGCATCCACGGCTTCATCCGCCAAAGCGCCGGCGAGTCCATCCCGTTGCGCGCGAGCAGCACCTCGACGCGCTGGCGCAGCGGCGCGGGCAGGCGCGACTTCAGGTCCGCCTCCTGCGGCGGATACATCGCGATCTTCTGCACGAGCGCACCCACCCGCTGCGCATCGAACACGTCGGCTTCGAACGCGACGACCGCGACTTCGGCAAAGCGCCGATTGCAGTCGGCCGGCGGCGCGGCGGTGCGGCCGACGTGGATCGTGCCGGCGAGCAGTACGCGCCGCCCGTCCTTGGCGGCTTCCCACGCGAAGCCGCGCGGCGCGGCCGCCGCCGTCTTGCGTGCGGCGTCCGCGCCCGACGGCTGTGCCCAGCACGGCGCGAGCGCGAAGGCGGCGACCGCGGCCGCGAGAACTGCGACACGACGCACGGCGGCGGATGAAGTCATCGGGCGGACCTCTCGAAAGTTTCGGCGAGTCTATCGGCGTCGGGTGGCGCCGCTCGGCGCCGCGGCGTCGATGCGCCGTCGAATCTTCGCGTCCCCCTTTTTCGAGTTCACCGGACCAGATCGGCGATGTACCGCGCGAGCGCGAGCGACGCGGTGAGCCCCGGCGACTCGATGCCGTACAGGTTGACGAGTCCCCGCACGCCGTTGACGTCGGGGCCGTGGACCACGAAGTCGGTGTTCGAGCCGCCGGGCCGCTCGACCTTCGGCCGAATGCCCGCGTAACCGGGCGCGAGCGCACCGTCGGGCAAGCCGGGCCAGTACTTGCGCACGGCCGCGTAGAACGCGTCGGCGCGGCGCGGATCGACCGTGTAGTCGATTTCTTCGACCCATTCGACGTCGGGGCCGAAGCGCGCCTGGCCGCCGAGATCGATCGTCACGTGCACGCCGAGCCCGCCCGGCTCGGGGATCGGGTAGACGAGCCGCGCAAACGGATTGCGCCCGGCGAGCGTGTAGTAGTTGCCCTTGGCCAGATGCAGCGGCGGGATCGTCGCGGCCGGCACGCCCTGGATCGCGCGCGCGAGCGCTTGCGCACCCAAGCCAGCACTGTTGATCACCGTGCGCGCGACGAGGGTCGTCGGCGCCGCGCCCCCGGTGCGCAGCTCGATGCCGTCGTCGCGCACCGCGCCCGACTCGACCGGTGTCGCGAACGCGAACGACGCGCCGTGCCGCTCGGCGTCGCCCTGCAGCGCCAGCATCAGGCCATGGCTGTCGACGATTCCGCTGGACGGTGACAGCAGCGCGGCCACACAGCGCACTTCCGGTTCGAGTCGCGCGGCCTCCGCGGGCGCGAGGAAACGCAGGTCGTCCACGCCGTTGGCTTCGGCCTGCCGCGCGATCGCCGCAAGCTGCGGCGTCTGCGCCTCGCTCGTGGCGACGATCAGCTTGCCGCAGCGGCGGTGGGCCACGCCGTATTCGGCACAGAACGCGTACAACAGCGCCCTGCCCTCGACGCACAGCCTACGCTTGAGCAGATGCTGCGGGTAGTAGATGCCGGCGTGGATCACCTCGCTGTTGCGCGAGCTGGTTTCGCTGCCGATCGTGCGCGCGCGCTCGAGCACGAGCACTTCGCGCCCGCGGCGCGCCAGCTCGCGCGCGACCGCAAGCCCGATCACGCCGGCACCGACGACGACGCAATCGACCCGATCCACCGGACAGCCTTTACGGCACGGTCGCGTCCGCCTCGCCGCGGACCGACACGGAACCGAGCGCGGGCGCGGCGGCCACCGGCTGCAGCGGCTTGCTGAAGCGCACGACGCCGGGATCGTCCTCGTCGCGACGCGCGTCGTACGTGCGTGCGTGCATCAGCTTGGCCATCTCCTCGTTTTCGAGCAGCACGTAGCCGATCATCTCTTTGAGCCCGCGCTCGCGCGCGCACGACTCGATCGCCTCCATCAGCGCGTGGCCGAGTCCGCGCCCCTGCCACGCGTCCTCGACGACGATGCCGAACTCGGCCGTTGCGCCGTCCGGGTTGCGCGTGTAGCGCGCCACCCCGCGGATCTCGCCCTCGCCGCCCGGCGAGTCGGCGTTTGCGTCGATCGCGACGAACGCCATCTCGCGGTCGTAGTCGATGTTCGTGAAGCGCGCGAGCCGCTCGGCGGTCAGCTCGCGCAGCGGCGCATGAAAGCGCATGTACATCGTCTTCGGCGAAAGCCGCGTGATCAGCCGCCTTTCCGCCTGTGCGTCCTCGGGCCGGATCGGCCGCAGCAGCACCGTCTCGCCGGTCTTCAGGCGCGTGGCGCGCACGAGGTTCTTCGGATACGGATGGATCGCCAGATGCGAGTACGTCGCGTCGGGCGCGAGCGGCCCGTCGCCGAGCACGACGCGCGCGTCCAGCGCCACCACGCCCATCTCGTCGGCGAGCAGCGGGTTGATGTCGAGTTCGTGGATGCACGGGATCTCGCAGGCGAGGTCGGAGACCTTCAGCAGCACGTCGAGCAGCGCATCGAGGTCGACAGCGGGCAGTCCGCGGAAGCTGTCGAGCATCTTCGCCACGCGCGTGCGGGAGACCATCTCCTGCGCGAGAAAACGGTTCAGCGGCGGCAGCGCCACCGCGGAGTCGCGCAGCACCTCGACCGCGATTCCGCCCATGCCGAAGGTGATCACCGGGCCGAAGGTGGCGTCGCGCGCCAGTCCGACGATCAGTTCGCGGCCGTGCGGTCGGCGGATCATCTGTTGCACGAGCACGCCGACGAACTTCGCATGCGGCGCGCGCTCCGCAACACGCGCGCGGATCGTCTCGAAACCGTGCATCACGTCCGCACCCGTCTGCAGCGACAGCAGCACGCCGCCGACTTCGGTCTTGTGCGTGATGCCCGCGGCGACGACCTTCAGCACGACCGGGTAGCCGATCTGGTCGGCGATGCGCGCCGCCTCGTCGGCCGAGGTCGCGAGCATGCCGCGCGCGGTTTCGATGCCGAACGCCGCAAGCAGCGCTTTCGCCTCCTGTTCGTCGAGCACGGCGCGGCCGGCGAGCAGCGCGCGCTCGACGATGCGGCGCGCGCCCGCCAGATCGAGCGCGAACTCGTCGACCCGCGGCGGCGGGATCTGCAGCCGCAGTTCGCGGTTGCGGACGAACTGCGCGAGATACGAAAACGACTCGACGCCGCGCTCCGGGCTCGTCAGCGCGGGCAGCCCCGCCGCCTTGATCACCGCGCGGCCCTTGGCCGCATCCGCTTCGCCGAGCCAGACGGTGACGACCGGCTTTTCGGTCGCCTCCATGACCGGCAGCACGGCACGCGCAGCGTCTTCCGACGCGAGCTTGATCGTCGGGCAGAACAGCATCAGCACGCCGTCGTTGCTCTTGTCATCGACGAGGATCTGCATCGCTTGCGCGAAGCGCGCGGCGTCGGCGTCACCGATGATGTCGACCGGATTGCCGTGCGACCAGGTCGATGGCAGCGCCTCGTCGAGCTTTTCCATCGCCTCGGCGGAGATCTTTGCGAGCGCGACCCCGGCGTCGGCAGCGGCGTCGGCGGCGAGCACGCCCGGACCGCCGCCGTTGGTGACGATCGCGAGCCGGTTGCCTGGATTCGGACGCGGCAGCCGCCCCGAGGCGAGCGCCTCGGCCGCTGCGAACATCTGGTTGTAGGCCTGTACGCGGATCGCGCCGACGCGCTTCAGCGCCATGCCGAACACCTCGTCGTTGCCGACCAGCGCGCCGGTGTGGCTCATCGCGGCTTTCGATCCGGTCAGATGCCGGCCGACCTTGAGCACGATCACGGGCTTCACGCTCGCCGCCGCGCGCACGCTCGACATGAACGCGCGCGCATCGTGCACGCCTTCGATGTACAGCACGATGCTGCGCGTGGCCGGGTCGAGCGCAAGGAAGTCCAGGATCTCGGAGAACTCGACATCCGAACCGGCCCCGGTCGATACGACCGACGAAAAGCCGAAGCCGGCAACCCACGCATAGTCCAGCAGTGCGGCGACGACCGCGCCCGACTGCGAAACCAGCGCCACCGACCCGGGTCGCGCGCCGGTGCGCGCGAAGGTCGCGTTCAAGCCGATCTCGGGGCGCATGATGCCGAGGCAGTTCGGCCCGAGCATGCGGATGCCGAGCGCGCGCGCGCGGGCGAGCGCCTGCGCCTGCAGCCGGCGGCCCTCATCGCCGGTCTCGGCAAACCCCGCCGACAGCACGAGCACCGCGCGGATGCCGCGTTTGCCGGCGTCGTCGATCAGCGCCGGCACCGTGCGGGCCGGCGTGACGATGACGGCCAGTTCGGGCGCCTGCGGAAGCGCGGCGAGCGACGGATAGCACCTGTGCTCGCCGATCTGTTTGTACTTGGGATTGACCGGATAGACCTCGCCCTTGAAGCCGCCCGCGACGATGTTGGCGAAGACGTGATGCCCGAGCGCGTCGGGCTTCGTGGTGGCGCCGACGACGGCGACCGACCGGGGCACCAGCGCCTTGCGCAGATAATGTGAAGTGAACATGATTCCTTTCGGGCCGATCCGAGGCCGCGCATGCGACCCGGCCGCAGCGCCGCTTGATGAGCGGCCCCGGTACCCCGGACCGGCCGATCGCCGGGATGTCGCATCGCAGCATTATCGTTCAAGAAGCGACATCCGTGTGACGCGGTCCGTGCCGTTGACACGTATCAACCGCAGCGCAGAAAGGCTGCGTAGCCTCGGCTGCCGACAAGGACCGCGCAATGGACGAAGCGAAGCCGCTGACCGCTGAAGAAGTCGCCGGGCTGCACGCGCGTTTGCGCGAGCGCCGCGCCGAACTGGCGGCCGCCATTGACGCGCGGCTGCACGGCCAGGGGCCGGACCGGCAGCCCGAAGCCGGACTGCCGCGGCGCGCGGAAGAAACCGACGACGACGCCGCGGCCGAAGCGGAACGCCATGCCGACGTGGCGCATCTGTCGCGCACAGCCGACGAACTGGCGCGCGTCGACGCCGCGCTCGCGCGCGTGGCCGCAGGCACCTACGGCGAATGTGCGGACTGCGGCGAACCGATCGGCATCGCGCGCCTGACCGCCAACCCGGCCGCCGAGCGCTGCGCGGCCTGTCAGGAAATCTTCGAGAAGCGGCGCGGACTCGCGCGCGGCGCGCGCGCATAACGCCGTCTCCGTCTGGATGGGCCGCGGCCGCCCGCACGCGCAGCGTTCGCGCGTCGCCACCGAGGGCGGGCGTCATCCGCCGGCGAGCGCATCGCGCACCCTCGCGTAGCCGTCGTTTCTAGAGTCCCTCGTCGTGTTCCTTTGGCAACAACGCTTGGCTCTCTTGACCTTGGGCATACACGGGCGTTTGCGCGAGAGCAAAGTTGATTTGCCCATCAGACCAAAGGATGGCGCGAAGCAACAGAAGCTGGAGCTTGTATGAAACTGCAACGCGTATTGGCAGGCTCGCTCATCGTCGCTGCGGGTGCGCTTTCCACTGCGGCGCTCGCACAAGGCTACGTCGGCGCATCGATCGGTCAGAGCGACTACAAGGTCGATTGCACGGGTCTGACGACCTGCGACACGAAGGACACGGGTTACAAGCTGTTCGGCGGCTACATGTTCACGCCGAACCTGGGCATCGAAGGCGGCTGGGTCGACTTGGGCAAAGTCAAGGCCACGGGCGAACTGGACATCGCGCCTCCGGTCGAGGGCGTCGCGTCGATCATCGTGAGCGGAACGGCCGAACTGAAAGCGTCCGGCCCGTTCCTCGCCGGAATTGCTGTCGCTCCGATCGGAAGCGCATCCGTGTTCGGCAAGGTCGGGGTGGCCAACCTGAAGAGCGAACTGTCCGTGACCGTTCTCGGCGTCACCGACAGCACGTCGACGCGGCACACGGATGTGTTCTACGGGGTCGGTGCCGGCTATAACTTCACCAAGAACTTCGGCGTGCGTGCCGAGTGGGAGCGGTTCCGCATCAAGTACAGCGACGGCGTCGAGGAGTTCAAGGACAACGTCGATCTTCTGTCGGTCGGCGTCGTCTATCGCTTCTGATCGCATCCGCGATCGACCCTGCAACCGCGGCCTCGGCCGCGGTTTTTTTGGCGGGTGCGCAGCGGACGCGACGGCCGCATAATCGGCGCCATGAAGGTCGAAGGAACCCATTACCGCTCGATCTGGCCGATCGGCACGCGCGCCGTCGGCATCGTCGACCAGACGCGGCTGCCATACGCGTTCGCGACCCTCGAGCTGGCGTCCTGCGCGGCGGTCGTCGATGCGATCCGCACGATGAAGCTGCGCGGCGCGCCGTTGATCGGTGTGGCGGGCGCGTATGGCCTGGCGCTCGCCATGAACGAGGATCCGGACGACGCGAACCTCGCGCGCGCCCACACCGAACTGCTCGCCGCGCGCCCGACCGCGGTCAACCTGCGCTGGGCGCTCGACCGCATGTACGGTCTTCTCGCGCGAACCCCGCGCGGGGAGCGCCCCGGCGTCGCGTGGCGCGAAGCCGCGCGTATCGCCGACGAGGACGTCGAGACCAATCGCGCGCTGGGCGCGCACGGCGCGCGGCTGCTGGCCGCGGTGCACGCGCGGACCGGACGCACGGTCGAGGTGCTGACCCACTGCAACGCGGGCTGGATTGCCACCGTCGACTATGGCACCGCGCTGTCGGCGATCTACCAGGCGCACGATGCCGGCGTGCCGCTGCACGTGTGGGTCGACGAGACACGACCGCGCCTGCAGGGCCTGCTGACCGCGTGGGAGCTTGCCGCGCACGGCGTACCGTACACGCTGATCGCCGACAACGCCGGCGGCCATCTGATGCAGCGCGGGCGCGTCGATCTGGTGCTGGTGGGCGCCGACCGCGTGACGGCGGCGGGCGACGTCTGCAACAAGATCGGCACGTACCTGAAGGCGCTTGCGGCGCACGACAACGGTGTGCCGTTCTACGCGGCGGTTCCGTCGCCAACGATCGACTGGACCGTGCGCGATGCGCTCGCGGAGATTCCGATCGAGGAACGCGACGCCGACGAGCTGCGCGTCGTCGCCGGACGCACCGACGCGGGCGAAGCCGTGCGCGTGCGCATCGCCGATGCGTCGGTCCCCGCGGTTAATCCCGCGTTCGACGTCACGCCCGCGCCGCTCGTGACCGGCATCATCACCGAACGCGGCGTGGCCGCGCCGCGCGAGTTGGCGGCGTTGTTCCCCGATCTGCGCGTGGCGGCGTGAAGAGCCGCTTTTCGTCTTGCGTTGTGGGTTGTCCCGCGCCGCCGGGTAGCAGGCATGATTCAAGGACAGCGGACGACGGTCGAAGGCAAACGCATGACTGCACCGAACGACATCGCAGAAGACGGGCCGCGGCTGCGCGCGGAGCTGATCGCGGTGGCGCGCCGGATGAACGCGATCGGCATCAACGTCAACAAGGCCGGCAACGTGTCGGTGCGCTGCACTCGGGGCGCGCGCGAAGGCGCGCTCGTCACGCCGACCGGCGTGCCCTACGAGGCGCTCGAGCCGGACGACCTCGTGTTCCTGCCGCTGGCGACTGCACGGTCGGACGACGATGCGCCGGCGGGCGCGGTCGGCCGGCGGGCGCCCAGCAGTGAATGGCGCTTCCACGTCGACATCCTGCGCGAGCGGCCTGAGTTTTCCGCGATCGTGCACACGCATTCGCCGGCAGCGACCGCGCTCGCGTGCCACGGGATCGGGTTGCCGGCGTTTCACTACATGGTCGCCGTGGCCGGCGGCAAGGACATCCGCTGCGCCGAGTACGCGACCTTCGGCACGCAGGCGCTGTCGGACAACGCGCTCGCCGCGCTCGCCGGCCGGCGTGCCTGCCTGCTCGCGCACCACGGCGTGATCGCGTGCGGCGCGTCGCTCGCCGCGGCGCTGGTACTCGCGATCGAGGTCGAACACCTCGCGCGCATCTACCTGCAGGCGCGCACGCTCGGTGAGCCGCCGCGGCTGCCGGACGAAGAAATGGTCCGCGTGCTGGAAAAGTTCGGCAGCTACGGTGCGCCGGCGCGCCGCGCGTGAGCGGCGCTGTTGGTGGACTGGCCACCGCAGCGTCGGAAATTCGCGTTGCCCGAGCGCCGGCGGGCGCGGAAAATCCGCACCAACGCAGACGGAAGCACCCTCGATGTCGGGCACG
>CAZIJU010000035.1:18846-30911 GCA_964539745.1 uncultured Burkholderiaceae bacterium
GCGAAGCCGAGCGCGGGCTGGCCCGCGGTCACGCTTTCGCTCGATCGCAACCGGCCGGGCGAAACCTCGGTCCGCGCCGCGATGTGGCCGACGCTCGCGCTCGATACCGACGAGCGCTGGTTCGACGAGCTGTACGTCTGGACCGAGGGCTTCCAGCCCGGCACGATGCAGCGCGCGCGCATCCAGCTGAACGCGCTCGCCAAGGCTTTCGTACTGCTCGAGCGCGAGAAGGTCAGACGGATCGGCGTGACGCTGTCCTTCGGCACCGTCGAACGTGCCCTCGACGCCGTGACCGATACCTTCGACGCACACCGCTTTCACGTGCACCGGCTCGTCGTGCTGCTGCGCGGGCAGCTCGAGCGCGTGCGCTCGCCGTATCGCGTGCAGAGCTTCATCGACTGGCTGCGTTCGCAGCACGTTCCGGTCGGTTACCGCGTGGCCGCGCCGCGGGTCAGCATGGAGATCAAGGCGATCGACTTCGTGCGGCCGGACTTCGCAAAGCTGCTGGCGCCGACGTCCAGGCGTCCCGAGTTCTGGGAAAACGTCGTGCTCGAAGCGCGCGCCACCGGAATTCGCGGGCAACGCCTGATCGTCGCCGGCATCGAAACGGCCGAACAGCGCGCGCTGGCGGTATCCGCGGGTTTCGGCTTCGCGCAGGGCTCGGCGATCCGGCCGGCCTACGATCCACCGTCGATCCGCACGCCGCCGACGCTGCCGCCGCACGGCGAGACGGCGTCGGCCATCGACGACACGCCGTCGTGAATCGCCCGCGCCCGGCGAAGAACAAAGCGCTTTGCCGCGACTCGTTCGCGGCGGTTCAGGCGAACTTTGCGAGCGCACGCGCGATGCGCCGGATGCGCGCCTCCTGCCGCTCGCCCTTCGCAACCGCAAACTGCGGGTGCTCGATCGCGCAGGCGAGCAACTCGTAGAACGCCCGGTCGAGCGCCTTGCGCGCGGCCGACAGCTGCTGGGCGATCGCCTCGCAGTCCTCGTTGCCCTCGATCATGTGCTGCACGCCGCGGATCTGTCCCTCGACGCGCTTCAGCCGCATCACCAGCTCACGCCGCGCGGCCTGGGCATCGCGTGCTTCGGCCATCGTCATCTCACGCACGGGCGGCACGGCCATCCGGCACGCCGAGCTTCTTCAGGATCCAGCCGAGCGGACAGACGTTGGTGAAGCCGAACTGCAGCAGGTTCGCGCCCACGAAGGCGGTGAACGCGAGCCACCACTTCGACACGTACAGCGGGCTCGCTTCGACGCCCAGCGCGAGCGACAGCAGGATGAAGGTGCCGGCAAAGATCCGGATGTAGCGTTCGACGGTCATCTCAAGCTCCTTGGGGGGTGGGTTGGACCGGGAGTTCGGTCGCGCACGCGCGCGCGGCCTCCTGCCGCCACGTCGCCGCGTAGTACAGGACCGGGATCACGACCAGTGTCAGCAGGGTCGACACGAAGATGCCGAACAGCAGCGAGATCGCCAGCCCGTTGAAGATCGGGTCGTCGAGGATGAACAGCGCCCCGAGCATCGCCGCGACCGCGGTCAGCACGATCGGCTTGGCGCGCACGCTCGCGGCGTCGATCGTGGCCTGCTGCAGGTCGCCGCATTCGGCGAGCCGCTGATGGATGAAGTCCACCAGCAGGATCGAGTTGCGCACGATGATGCCCGCGAGCGCGATCATGCCGATCATCGAGGTCGCCGTGAACTGCGCGCCCAGCACCGCATGCCCCGGCATCACGCCGATGATCGTCAACGGGATCGGCGCCATGATGATCAACGGCGTCAGGTACGAGCGGAACTGCGCGACGACCAGCAGGTAGATCAGGATGAGGCCCACGCCGTACGCGATGCCCATGTCGCGGAAAGTCTCATAGGTGATCTGCCACTCGCCGTCCCACTTCAGCCCGAACGCGTTGAACCGGTCCGACGGCTGCGCGATCCAGTGTTCCGCGAACGGCAGACCGCCCGGCGTGGCGAGCTCGGCGATGCGTTCGCGCAGCGCGAACATGCCGTACAGCGGCGAGTCGGTCTTGCCTGGACCGCCGGCCACGTCGCCGACGACGTAGACGACCGGCTGCAGGTCCTTGCGATAGATCACGCGTTCGGCCGGCAGCGTCTGCGGCCGCACGAGTTCTGCCAGCGTCACCTCGAAAGTGCGGCCGACGGCATCCTGCCCGCGCAGCCGCAGCTTCAGCACCGCGTCGAGATTGCCCATCGCCTCGGGGGCGAGCGCCACGCGAACCGGCACCGCGTACTTGCTCGAACCGTCGTGCAGCGGCGTGACGTCCTCGCCGGCCAGCGCCAGCCGCGCCGCGCGCGCCACTTCGGCGACCGGGATGCCGTAGCGCGCCGCCTTCGCGGCATCGACGCGCAGCACGATGCGGCTGGCCGCGTCGAGCGTCGAATCGTCGATCGCGACGATGTCGGGCGTGGCTTCGAATGCCGCGCGCACCTGCTTGGCGAGCCTGATCTGCGCGTCGTAGTCGGGGCCGTAGATCTCGGCGACGATCGGCGACAGCACCGGCGGGCCGGGCGGGACTTCGACGACCTTGATGTCGGCGCCGTGACGCCGGGCGATCGCCTGCAGCGCCGACAGCACGCCCTGCGCGATGTCGTGGCTCTTGCGGTCGCGCAGATGCTTGTCGACGAGATTGACCTGCAGTTGGCCGACCTCGCCGCCGGACCTCAGGTAGTACTGCCGCACGAGTCCGTTGAAGTCGATCGGCGCGGCGAGCCCCGCGTACGCCTGAACGCTGGTGACCTCGGGCAGCTTGGCGACCTCGGTGGCCAGCTCGCGCAACACGCCGGCGGTGCGCTCGACCGCGGCGCCGGTCGGCATGTCGACGACAACCTGGAATTCGCTCTTGTTGTCGAACGGCAGCATCTTCAGCACGACGAGCTTGGCCGGCACCAGCGCGACCGAGGCCGCGATCGCGACGAAGATGCCGATCCACAGCTTGCGGCGATGGCCCTTGCCCGCGTCGCCGCGCAGCAAAGGCGTCATCACTTTCGTGAAAAATTCTGCGAGCCTGAGCGACAGCTTGTCGGCGGAGGCCGGCGCTGCGTGCGCGCCCGCCTGGTGCCGGTGCAGCAGCCGCAGCGCGAGCCACGGCGTGACGACGAAGGCGATCGCCAGCGACAGCAGCATGCCCATCGACGAGTTGATCGGGATCGGCGCCATGTACGGGCCCATCAGCCCGGTGACGAACGCCATCGGCAGCAGCGCGGCGATGACGGTCAGTGTTGCCAGGATCGTCGGCCCGCCGACCTCGTCGACCGCGCGCGGGATCATCTCGGTGGGCGCGGCGCGGTCGAACGCGGCGCGCCGGTGGATGTCTTGGCTCTGGCCGGCCGCTGCCGCGGCCTTAACGTCGGCGCCGCCGACGTCAGCCTGCGCCGAAACATTCATCGCGTCGCCAAGGGCAACGCGATCGTGGATGTTTTGGCTTTGGCCGGCCGCTGCCGCGGCCTTAACGTCGGCGCCGCCGACGTTAGCCTCCGCCGAAACATTCATCGCGTCGCCAAGGGCAACGCGATCGTGGATGTTTTGGCTTTGGCCGGCCGCTGCCGCGGCCTTAACGTCGGCGCCGCCGACGTTAGCCTCCGCCGAAACATTCATCGCGTCGCCAAGGGCGACGCGATGAATGTTTTCCACCACGACGATCGCGTCATCGACGAGGATGCCGATCGAGAAAATCAGCGCGAACAGCGATACGCGGTTCAGCGTGAAGCCCCACGCCCACGATGCGAACAGCGTCGTCGCCAGCGTCAGCACGACGGCGATGCCGACGATCGCCGCTTCCCTGCGGCCGAGCGTGGCCCACACCAGCGCGACGACCGACAGCGTGGCGAACAGCAGCTTCTGGATCAGCTTGTTCGCCTTGTCGCGCGCGGTGTCGCCGTAGTTGCGAGTGACCGCGATCTGCACGTCGTCCGGAATCACCGTACCGCGCAGTTCGTCGACCCGCTTCATCAGCGCGTCGGCCACCGTCGAGGCGTTTTCGCCGGCCTTCTTCGACACGGCGATCGTGACCGCGGGGCGCTCGACGTAACGCGTCGATCCGTCGGCGGCCTTGACGTTTTCGCCGTGCCAGACGAAGCGCGTCGGTTGATCCGCGCCGTCGGTCACGCGTGCCACGTCGGACAGGTACACGGGCCGGCGATCGGTGCCTTCGCCGCGCACGCCGACCACCAGTTGCGCGACGTCGCGTGCGCCAGCGAAGAACTCGCCCGCGCGCACCTCGATCGTGCGGTTGCCGCTGACCAGGCTGCCGGCCGGTGCCGACGCGTTGGTCGCACGCAGCGCGCGCTCGATGTCGGTGACCGTGACCCGCTGCGCGGCGAGCCGCTCGGGGTCGAGCGTGACGCGAACGACCTGATCGGGCCCGCCGAAGGTCGTCACTTCGCGCGTTCCGGGCACGCGCTTCAGTTCGATCTCCATCGCGTGCGCGATCTTGGCCAGACTCTCCGCGGACGCCTCGGGACGCTTCGAGTACATCGTCAGCGACACGATCGGCACATCGTCGATGCCCTTCGGCTTGACGATGAACTCGCCGACGCCCAGATGCGCGGGCACCCAGTCGCGGTTGGCGAGCAGCGTGTCGTGCAGTCGCACCAGCGCAGCGATGCGGTCCTCGCCGACCTTGAACTGCACCGTCAGGATCGCCAGGCCCGGGCGCGTGACCGAGTACACGTGCTCGATGCCCGTGATCTGCGAGACGACCTGCTCCGCCGGCACCGTGACCAGGTTGTGCACGTCTTCGCTCGTCGCACCGGGGAACGGGATGAAGACGTTGGCCATCGTCACGTTGATCTGCGGCTCTTCCTCCTTCGGCGTGACCAGCACCGCGAAGACGCCCATCAGCAAGCCGACCAGCGCCAGCAGCGGCGTGATCTGCGAGGTCAGGAAGGCGCGCGCGATGCGCCCGGAAACGCCCAGCGCTGCGTCGTCGGCGGGCTTCATCGCGCGGCCACCAGCGGGTTCGGTTGCACGCGCTCGCCGGCGGACAGTCCGGCGAGCACCTCGACGAGGTCGCCGTCGAACGTCGGTCCGACGCGCACCTGGCGAAGCTGCGGCGCGCCGTCGGGGCCGATCACGTGGACGGCGGTGAGCTCGCCGCGGCGGATCAGCGCGGCCGCGGGCATCACGAGCCTTTTCGTCGTTCCGAGCGGCACGCGGATCTTGGCTGCGGTGCCCGGCACGACGCCGGCCGGCACGTCGGCCGGAAGCTCGGCGCGAATCAGCGTCGACAGCAGCCGCGCATCGGCCGCCGGCAGCACGGTCACGCGCGTGGCCGCGACGACGCGGCCGACCGCGGCGAGTTCGACATGGGCCCGGTCGATCTTCGCGGTCTGTGCCAGCACGAATTGCGGCAGGCTGCCTACCGCGCGCAACGCGCCCGCGTCGTGCAGCGCGAGCACCGGCCGGCCCGGCGTGGCAAGTTCGCCGGGTTCCATCAGCCGTTGCGATACGACGCCGTCGATCGGCGCGCGGATTTCGGCGAAGCTGCGAGCCGTCGCCGCCTGCGCAGTGCCGGCGCGCGCCGCTTCGAGCGCGGCGAGCGCGGCCTTGTAGTCGGCGTCGGCCTTGTCCAGCGCGGCCTGGCTCACGAAGTTCTGCGCGACGAGACGCTCCGTGCGCTCGTAGTTCAGCCTGGCCTGCACGACGGCCGTTTCGGCCTGCGCGACAGCAGCCCGGCTTGCAGCGACCTGCGCGTCGGTCTCGCGCGTATCGATACGCGCAAGCAGCTGCCCGCGCTTAACGCGGTCGCCCGCGTCCACGTAGAACTGCACGATTGTTCCGGCGATCTGGGCCGATACGGTCGCCTGTCGCACCGCTTCGACGACGGCGTCGGCCGCGTAGTAGTCCTCGACGGCACGCAGTTGCACCTGCACGGCCTGCGCCGCGCCTGCGGCAGGCGGTCGGGCCGGAGCATTGGGCGCCGGTTTGTCCTGTGCGGCGAGCAGGCCGGCAGCGAGTGCGCCCGTCAGGGCGATCGCCGCAGCGGTCGCCACCGCGATGGTTCTGTGCTGCATGGCTGGTTCCGTTCCGTCCGAAATGCGTTCGACGGCGCGCAGCATATACCGTGGGGGGTATGGTATTCAAGCGCCCGGCCCTCCGGGCGGCCCGATTTCCGCCGGCGTCGCCGCGTTGCGTGACTTTCGTCACACGGTCGTGCGGGTGCGGCGCACCGCCGCGCGCACTGCGTTCAGCCGAATTCAGGTATCGCGCCGCCACGGCACCGGTCGCCGGCGCAGACGCGCAAGCCGGCGTTCGGCGGCCACCGCGTGGGCGCGGCGCATGCGCGCCGCCCACGCATCGAGCGCGTCGCGCAGGGCGCCGGGGCGCGCAAGCCTAAGCAGCCGCGCTCGCGCGACGGCGACGTCGTTGACGGCACCCAGCTCGTCCTGCAGCGCGGCGAGGTCTTTGGCGTAGGCGGCGACCGCACGTCCAGGCAGTGCCGCCGCGAAAAAGTCGAGCGCGTAGCGCAGCCGTTTGGCCAGGACGCGCACGCGATGCTGCTTTTCCGCGGACAGCCCGGCGAAGCCCTGCGCCGCGTCGAACAGGCGCGCACGGTGCCGTTGCAGCAGCTTCGGCGCGACCGTTCGCAGCGTCGGCCCGTCGCCCGGTGGCGCGGCCGACCACTCGAGCAGGGCGAGCGCCGCAAGCGCAAAGCGAGCCGATGCGAGTGCTGCGCGCGCCTCGTCCCGCGCCCGCCGGCGCCGTTGCTCCGCCTGGGCACGCAGCCGTTCGAATGCCGCTGCGAGGTCCGTTCCGAGCGAAGCCTCGAACGCCGGCAGCAGTTCGGCGCCCAGCACGTCCCAGTCGCGCGCTGCGCCGAGCGCGCGCGCGATCCAGCGAAGATCCGCGTTCAGAGTCGCCGGAAACTGCACCTGCCGGCGCAGCAACCGAACCGCGGAGCGGATGCGCCGCAGCGCCACCCGCGCCTGATGCACGAATTCCGGATCGTCGTGCGCCAGCGCACCGTGCGCGTTGGCGAGCAGCACCTCGGTTGCGCGGCCGACCACTCGCCGCAGCGCCGCCGCCGCGCTGTCGTCGGCGCGCAGGTCGGCGCAAATGCGCTGCGCGTTCGCCTTCACGGGTTGCGGCTTCGCCCCCGCTGCGAGCCGCTGCCCGCGCCGCGCCTTGGACTCGCCATACGGCAGCAGCGCGAGCGATCGGCCGCGCGCCGCGCGGGCGATGCGTAATGCCAGCGCCGGCAGTGCTTGCGCACGCCCGGCTTTCAACTCGAGTTCCAGTTCGCGTATCGCTTCGCGGCGGCCGCTGGCAAGGATCTCGCCTTCGTCGAGCGCCAGCTCGATGCGAGCCTCGTCTTGCCGCGCGGTCCAGGCGTGGCGGACGAAACGGGTGCGAAAGCGCTCGACGAAGCGCACGCGAGGATGAGCGGCGAGCAGCGCCGCGAGCGGCGTGGCGGCCAGACGCGCACGGTCGACGATGGGCCGCACCAGCGGCCACTGCCATTCGCCGCGGCGCGCCAGCGCCGCCGGTTCCGCCTCCGACTTCAGCGTTTGCACCCAACGCCCGTCGACGCGCCGCAGTCGCAGCGCGAAGCCGTTGGCTGCGAGAAGCCCGTCGGGCGTGTCGTAATAGATCGTTTCCACGTGCGTGCGCGCCGGCTCGCCGAAGCGACCGAGACGGCGCCGCAGCCGCGGCAGCTCCCGCTCGGCCACGACGAGCTTCAGTTCGACTTCGACTGGTCCGGTCATCGGCACTCGAACCCGCGCGCATAAGCGGAGACCCCGGCAGTGTATGGCGTGCGACGCACGGCCGCACACCGGCACTCCGGTATTCGCGTCCTTGACGGCCGTCAACGGGCCCTCAGGCGATGTTCCTAGTCTTGTCCGGACTGCCCCATCCACTCGCGCATGAAGCCCACCGCATACCTTGGCCCTGCCGCGCCCTACGCGTCGCCGCATCCTGCGCTCGCCGCCGAGGGCGAGACCGCGGACGCCGTCCGCACGCGCCTGGCCGCGACACAGCCGGACTTCGTCGCGGTCATCCACGTGCTCGACGCGAACGGTGCGCTCACCGGCATCGTGCCAATACAAGTGCTGCTCGGCGCTGCGGCGGATCGGACGATGGCGTCGCTGCAGCGCACCGCGCTACCGCTGGCGGCTGACACCCCGGCCGAGCGCGTCGCATCGCATGCGCTGCGGCACGGACTCGACGCTGTCGCACTCGTCGATCGCAGCGGATGCCTCGTCGGCGTCGTTGCGCCGCGTGGGCTGATGCAGATCCTGCGCCGCGAGCACATCGAGGACCTGCACCGGATGTCCGGCATCCGACGTGAAACCGCGCACAACAGCGCGCAGGCGCGCGCAGCGATCGAGGCGCCGCCGCTGCAGCGCGCGCGGGACCGCCTGCCCTGGCTGCTCGTCGGCCTGGCAGGATCCGTGCTTGCCACGTGGGTCGTCGCCGCGTTCGAGCACGCGCTGACGCAGCGCGTGGCCATCGCGTTCTTCGTTCCGGCGATCGTCTATCTGGCCGACGCCATCGGCACGCAGACCGAGGCGATCGCGGTGCGCGGCCTGTCGCTGTCGCATGCGCCGATGCGCGCGCTCGTCTGGGGCGAGCTGCGAACGGGAATGACGATCGGCGGCGTGCTCGGCGCGCTCGCGGCGATCGCGATCTGGCTCGCGTTCGGCGAGGCGCGGCTCCCCACCGCCGTGGCGCTTTCGCTGCTCGTCGCCGGCACGGCCGCGGCGACGATCGGCCTGTTGCTGCCGTGGGCGCTCGCCGCGGGCGGCCGCGATCCGGCGCTGGGCAGCGGTCCGCTCGCGACGATCGTGCAGGACGTGCTCTCGCTGGCGATCTACTTCGCGATCGCCAGCGCGCTGCTGCTTTGAGCCGGATCCGGGCTAGCGCCGGTCGACGCGCCCCTCGACCGTCACGACCGCCGCGCCCCTGTTCTCCCACATCAGGCAGTACTCGTCGGTTGACTCGGCGCGGAACGTCGACGCGAACTGCCGCGTCGCCTCGCGTTTGACCGGATAGAGCACGTCCTTGCCGCGGTGGTAGTGGATGTTGAAGTCGACCGGGGCGCTCGCCTCGAAGCGATACGCGATCGCGCGCCCCACCTCGATCTTCATGCAGTGTTCGTCGAACTTGCCGGATGCAATGGAGAAGCGGAACGCATCGTCGGCCGCGACAGCGTCGCCTGCAGCCAGCGCCGCGGCGATCAACAAGGTACGGAGCGCATCGTCCATGGAGCCTAGTCTAGACGGCACGCAACCCGGCGCATGGAAGATGGTCAACGTCAGGCCACTCCCGCTAGACTTCGCGCATGCGTCGCCTCCTGCTCTTCGTGCTCGCACTCGTACTGCCGCTGAAGACCACGGCGGCCGGCGTCGTGCCGATCGTCGGCGCGCCTGCGCACGCGCACGTCCCCGCGCACGCGCAGGTCGCTGCCCACGCCGCGATCGGCCACGCGCACGACGATTGCGGGGCGCATGCCGCAGAGGTACCGGCCGCCGCCGACACGCTGCACGAGCACGCCTGCCCGCATCTCGGCATGGCGGCGGTCGCGCCGATAGCGGCGACGTTCGAAGCCGAGCGGTTCGCGCCGCGCGCGCCGGGCACGTTCGCCGCAAACTTCGTTTCGGTCGTGCTCGACGTGCCTTCGCCGCCGCCGACCCGGCGCGCGTAGTTCCCTTTCCCACGCCGCGGCCGACCCCCGCGGTATCCCTGCGCCAGGCCCGCACCGGGCCGCGCAACGTTCATCGACCCGAGGAATTCGATGTCGCGATCCAGATCGCTCTGTGCGGTGATACTCGCCGTCGCGTGTTCCGCCGCCTTCGCGCAAGTCCAGACCGCCGCTGCGGCCGCGCCCGGACAGGCCCCCGCCGCCGTGCCCAACTACGTCTCGCCGCTGCGCGAGTACCGCGCCTTTGCCGACGAGCCCGTCGCTTCGTGGCGCGAAGCCAACGAGACGGTGCAGCGCATCGGCGGCTGGCAGGCGTACAGCCGCGAGGCCTATCAGGCACTGCGCAAGCCGGCAACCGGAACGCCGACGAAGCCGGCCGCGCCATCCGAACGCGACCCGCACGGCGCCCATCACGGAGGCAAACGGTGAAGCGCACGATCCATCTCTTCGCCGCAGCCGCCGCGGTGCTGCTCGCAGGCTGCGCGACGCTTTCGATCGAAGACGACCGCGCGCAACTGGATGCCTTTTCGCAAGAGGCGCTCGGCGCGAAGGGGGCGCGGCTTGCGACGGACGAAGCGCGCCGCGAGTCTGCCGCCGAGATCGAGCGGCTGCTCGCCGCGCCTTTGTCGGCCGACGACGCCGTGCGCATTGCGCTCGCGGCGAGCCCGGCCCTGCACGCACTGCTGGCGCAGGCCGATGCGGCTTCGGCCGCGGCGACGCAGTCGGCGCGGCTTCCCAACCCGGTATTCGCGTTCGAACGGCTCACGCGCAACGACGACGGCGCGATCGACCGTGAGATCGGCCGCAGTCTGAGTTTCTCGCTGCTGGACCTGGTCGCGCTTCCCGCTCGAACGCGCGCGGCCGAGCACAGGCAGCGACAGCTCCGGCTGCAGTCCGCGGCCGGCGTACTCGCCGCCGCGACCGAGGCGCGCGCCGCCTGGGTGCGCGCGGTCGCGGCGCAGGAGTCGCTCGCGTACTTCGAGCAGGTCATGCGCGCGGCCGAGGCGAGCGCGGAGCTGGCGCGCCGGATGCAGGCGGTCGGCAACTACAGCCGCCTGCAGCGTGCGCGCGAACAGGCTTTCTACGCCGACGCCGCCGCGCAGTTCGCGCGCGCACAGGCAAACGCGGCCGCAGCGCGCGAAGCGCTCGTCCGCGCCCTCGGGCTCGACGCTGCGCAAGCCGCGCGGCTGAAGCTGCCGGATCGGCTGCCCGATCTGCCGCCAGCGCCGCGCGACGAAGCCGAGGTCGCGCGCCGCGCGTTCGACGAGCGGCTGGACGTACGGCTGGCGCGCGCGGAACTCGACTTCACCGCGCGCAGCCTGGGATTGACGCGCGCGACGAGCGTGGTCGATGCGCTGCATCTGAACGTCCAGCGCAACAGCGAAACCGGCAAGGCCACACAGCGCGGCTTCGAGATCGAGCTTGCGCTGCCGCTCGCCGACTTCGGCGACGCGCGTCGCGCCGAGGCGCAGTCGGTCTACATGGCGGCCCTGTACCGCACCGCGCAGGTGGCGGTCGATGCGCAATCGCGGTTGCGCGAAACTTACGGCGCGTACCGTACCGCGTACGACCTTGCGTGCCACTGGCGCGACGAGATCGTGCCGCTGCGCAAGCGCATCGCCGACGAGATGCTGCTGAAGTACAACGGCATGCTGATCGGCGTGTTCGAGCTGCTCGCCGACGCGCGCGAGCAGATCGGCTCGGTGATCCAGTCGATCGAGGCGCAGCGCGACTTCTGGCTCGCCGACGCCGCGCTGCAGGCCGCGCTGCTCGGCCATCCGCTGGCCGCGCCGGCGATCGAGATGCGAGCGACCGCCACCGGCGCGCCCGAGCGGCCGCACTGAATCGCAACGAGGATCCGATGATGTCAAGACGCAATTTCCTTGCGGGCGCCGGCGTGCTGCTCGGCGCGGCCGGCGTGAGCCGCGCAGCGCTGGGCGCGGTGCCCGATGCGCCGGTCGCCCCCGGCGCGACGACGGCGCCGCCGCTCCATCCGCGCACCGGCCGCCCCTACAACCCGGTCGTCACGCTCAACGGCTGGACGGCACCGTTCCGGATGAAGGACGGCTGGAAGGAGTTCCATCTCGTCGCCGAGCCGGTCGTGCGCGAGATCGCGCCCGGCATGAAGGCGCATCTGTGGGGCTACAACGGCGCTTCGCCGGGACCGACGATCGAGGTCGTCGAAGGCGACAAGGTCCGCATCTTCGTCACCAACAGGCTGCCCGAGCACACGTCGATCCACTGGCACGGCCAGCGGCTGCCCAACGGCATGGACGGCGTCGGGGGACTGACGCAGCCGCAGATCAAGCCGGGACAGACCTTCGTTTACGAGTTCGAGGCACGCCGCCCCGGCACCTTCATGTACCACCCGCACGCCGACGAGATGGTGCAGATGGCGATGGGC
>CAZIJU010000036.1:0-30204 GCA_964539745.1 uncultured Burkholderiaceae bacterium
GCAGGACGGCGAACCCGTGCCGCGGCGCACGCCGCGCCTCGACGTCGTCATCGTGTCCGCGCTGGTCGCGTCACTGGTGGCGGCCAGCTTCGCCACGCTCGATCTGCAGCTCGGCGCGCTGTTCACCGCCGACGGTTACGCCAAGATCGCCGAATTCGCCGGCGGCTTCGCGCCGCCTGACCTCTCGCCCGCGTTTCTCGAACGTGTCGCTCGGGGTGCCGCGGAAACGCTCGCGATGTCGGCGCTCGGCTCCCTGATCGCCGCCGTGCTCGGTCTGCTGCTCGCACTGCCCGCCTCGCGCACGCAGCGTCCGCGGCTGCGGCGCGCGGCGCGCCTGATGCTGAACGTACTGCGCTCCATCCCCGAACTGGTATGGGCAGCGTTGCTGGTGATCGCTGCCGGGCTCGGCCCATTTCCCGGAACGCTGGCGCTGGCCGTCCATACCGCGGGCGTGCTCGGGCGACTGTTTGCCGACACGCTGGAGAACCTGCCGGCCGCACCGGCGGATGCGCTGCGCGCCAACGGCGCAACGCCGGTTCAGGCATTCCTGTATGCGACTGCGCCGCAGGCCGCGCCCCAGTTCATCTCGTACACGCTTTACCGCTGGGAGAACAACATCCGCGCCGCGACGGTGCTGGGTGTGGTCGGCGCCGGCGGACTCGGCCAGATGCTTTACGTCCATCTGAGCTGGTTTCAGATGCAGCAGGTTGCAACCGTGCTGATCGCCATGTTGCTGCTCGTGTTGATGGTCGACGCTGTCAGCTACGTGGCGCGCCAACGCCTGACGCGCTGACCGCACGCGGCGCGCGTTCAGCGCGGCGCGGCCGCCGCCAGTTCACGCCAAGTCCCGCCGAGCGCGCCGCAGCGCGCGGCCTTCGCGTTTGGTCGGCCGTCCCTGGATCGTCGCGGCCGGCTCGACCGCGAGCCGGCGCGCTTCGGCGAGGCGCTCGCGGCGCGCCTGGCTTTCGGCGGTTTCCTCGTACAAGGCTCGCGCCGCCGGCGCCGGCCCGCGCGAGGTTGCCAAGGCGCGAACGATCACGTCGCGCTGCGCGTCGGTCATCCGGATCTCGATGCGCTCGCCGATCCGCACGTCACGCGCAGGCTTGATCCGCGCGCCCTCGATGCGCACGCGGCCCAGTTCGATCGCCTGCGCGGCGGCCGAACGCGTCTTGAACAGGCGCGCGGCCCATAGCCACTTGTCGATGCGGACGCGGCCCGGTTCGCCCATGCGGCGATGATAGTCACGGCAGCCCGGCGCGCGGCGGGCACGCGTTGAGATCGAACGGCGGCGCGGCTAGCATTCGGCCGGCTTCACCGCAACAGGAGACAGGAATGCACCGCACCCCGACCCGGGCGCTGCTCGCCGTCGCCGCGCTCACCGTCGCGATCCCCGCGCTCGCGCAGCAGACGGTCACCGTGCTCACGTCGTTTCCGCGCGAACTGACATCCGCCTACAAGGCGGCATTCGAGAAGCGCAACCCGGACCTCAAACTCGAAATCCTGAACAAGAGCACCGTCGCCGGGATCGCATTCGTGCGCGAAACCGCCGCGGGGCAGCGGCCCGACGTGTTCTGGGCGAGCGCGCCCGATGCGTTCGAGGTGCTCAAGCGCGACAACTTGCTCGTCGCAGCGAGCGATGTCGACAACCCGAAGATCCCGGCCAAGATCGGCAACTACCCGATCAACGACCCGCAGGGCTTCTACAAGGGCCAGGCGCTCGCGGGCTACGGGATCATGTACAACACGCGCTACCTGAAAGCGAACAAGCTCGACGCGCCGAGGCAGTGGAGCGACCTGCTCGGCCGCGAGTGGTTCGGCCACGTGGCGATGACCTCGCCGTCGCGCTCCGGCACGATGCACCTGACGGTCGAAACGATCCTGCAGGGCGAGGGCTGGGACAAGGGCTGGGAGACGATCCTGCGCATGGCCGGCAACAGCGCGCAGATCACCGAGCGCAGCTTCGGCGTGCCCGACGGCATCAACAACGGCCAGTTCGGCGCCGGTCCGGTGATCGACTTCTTCGGGCTGGCCGGCAAGTACTCGGGGTTCCCGGTCGAATTCGTCTATCCGACGATGACCTCGATCGTGCCGGCCAACATCGCGCTGATCGCAGGCGGCAAGAATCCGGAGGGGGCCAAGCGCTTCGTGCGCTTCGCGCTGAGCCAGGAAGGACAGGAACTTCTGCTCGACCCCAAGATTTCCCGGCTGCCGGTGCTGCCGTACAGCGCGTTCGCAGGGAAGATTCCCGCCGGGTACCCTGACCCCGAGGCGATCGCCAAGCGCAGCAAGGTGAAGTTCGACGCGGATCTTTCCGAGAGCCGTTACGCGATCGTGCAGGCGCTGTTCGACCAGACGATCACGTTCCGCCTGAAGGAGCTGCAGGCGGCGACGAAAGCGATCCACGACGCCGAAGCGAAGCTCGCAGCAAAGAGCACTCCGCAGGCGCGCGAGCTCCTGAATCAGGCCAAAGCGCTCGCGTATTCGCCGGTGCTGTCCGGGCAGATCGCCGGGCAGCCGGACTTCCAGAAACTGTTCGCGTCGAACAAAAGGGAGGTCGACGTCTCGCGCAAGATCACCGTGCTCGAAGAGCAGTGGAACAGCAAGGCGCGCGCCAACTACCAGCGCGCGCTCGAGCTGGCACAGCAGGCGGCGGCGAGATAGTCCTGTCCTCCCACTTCAAGGGGGAGGATGGGAAAGGGATGGGGCATCGCGCTCGCCAACCCCATCCCGACCCTCCCCTTGCGCGGGAGGGAGGTCGCCCGATTACCGATTGAGCACTCGATCTTGAGCACCGTCGCTGCGCCCACGCTGTCCCGCGGCGTCCTCGGCACGTGGCTGCGCACGCGCTTCGGCGCAGGCTGGGGCACGCTCGCGGTCGCCGCGGGCGTAACGGGCTTCTTGCTGCTCCTGCTGCTGATTCCCGTCGGCACCGTTTTCGTCACCGCGTTCCGCGACGCCGACGGCGCGTTCACCCTCGGTCACTTCGGGTCGTTCTTCCGCATCTCGCTGATGCGCGAGGCCTTTGCGAATTCCTTCTACGTCGCGGCGGTGAGTGTCGTGATCGCCTCGCTGATTGCAGTGCCGCTCGCGTACATCACCGTGCGCTTCGAGTTCCGCGGCGCGGCTCTGATCCAGACGCTCGGCATCCTGCCGCTGATCATGCCGCCCTTCGTCGGCGCGGTCGCGATGCAGTTGATCTTCGGCCGCAACGGTTCGGTCAACCTGCTGCTCGACGAGTACTTCGGATTCACGCTGCCGCTGATGCAGGGGCTGACCGGCGTGATCTTCGTGGAGAGCCTGCACTACTTCCCGTTCATCCTGATGAACCTGACCGTCGCGCTGCGCGCGATCGACGGCGCGATGGAGGAAGCTGCGCTGAACCTCGGCGCGAAGGGCTGGCGGCTCGCCCGCCGCATCGTCTTGCCGCTCGCCGCACCGGGCTACATCGCCGGCGCCGCACTCGTGTTCATCAAGGTGTTCGACGACCTGGGCACGCCGCTCGTGCTCGGGCAGACGAATCTCCTCGCGCCGCAGGCGTACCTGCGCGTCACGCAGGTTGGGCTCGAGGACCCGATCGGTTACGTGATCGGCGTGATCCTGATCGGCTTTTCGATCCTCGCGCTGTGGCTGTCGATCCGCGTGATGAAGGGCAAGGAATACTCGACGCTGCAGAAGGGCGGCACCGGCATCGCCAGGCGCCGGCTCAAGCGCGGGGAAGCGGCCGTCGCGTATGCCGGCATCGCCTTGGTGCTCGCGGTCGTGCTGTCGCCGCACCTGGGATTGCTGATCCTGTCGTTCGCGCGCGTATGGAGCTTTTCGGTGCTGCCCGACGCATGGACGCTGGCGCACTACGCGACGGTGTTCAACGACTCGGCGCACATGATCAGGAACACGCTGCTGTACTGCGGGCTCGCGGGGCTGATCGATGTCGCGATCGGCACCGCGATTGCGTACCTGATGCTGCGCACGAAACTGCCCGCGCGCCAGTGGCTCGACTTCATCGCGACCGCGGCGATCGCGGTGCCGGGGCTCGTGCTCGCGATCGGCTATCTGCGTACATTCCAGCATCTGCACGTCGCGGGCGTGCCGGTCACGCAGACGTGGGTGCTGATCATGCTGGCGCTCGCGGTGCGGCGCATGCCGTACGCGCTGCGATCGTGCGTGGCAGCGCTGCAGCAGATCAACGTTAATCTGGAGGAGGCGGCCGAGATGCTCGGCGCGACCCGCTGGCGCACGGTTCGCCGGGTCGTGATCCCGCTGATGGCGGGCGGCATCCTTGCCGGCCTCGTGTCGAGCTTCATCACCGCCGCCGTCGAGTTGTCCGCCACGCTGCTGCTCACCGTGCGGGAGTCGCAGGCGCCGATGAGCTACGGCATCTACCTTTACATGCAATCGGTCGCCGGCCGCGGGCCGGGCGCCGCGCTCGGCGTGCTCGCGGTGGCGATCGTCGCGCTCGGCACCTACCTGTCGCACCGGCTCGTCGCGCAAGCGGACGCGATCGCGCGCAACGCACGATGAAGAAAGTCCCCGTCGAGTGCATCCACATCGGCCTGGCTTACGGGAAGAACCAGGTTCTGAAAGACATCACGCTCAGAATCGAGCCGGGCGAGTTTTTCGCGCTGCTCGGACCCTCGGGGTCGGGCAAGAGCACGCTGTTGCGGCTCATCGCCGGCTTCAACCAGCACAACCAGGGCCGGCTCCTCGTCGACGGGCGGGACATCACCGGTGTGCCGCCGCACGCACGCAACATCGGCATGGTGTTCCAGAACTACGCGCTGTGGCCGCACCTGACGGTGTTCGACAACGTCGCTTTCGGGCTCGTCGAGCGCCGGCTGCCGCGCGCCGAGATCAAGCGCCGCGTCGAAGAGGCGCTGGCGCTGGTCGATCTGGCCGACTACGCGCAGCGGCGGCCGCACCAGCTCTCGGGCGGGCAGCAGCAGCGCGTCGCGCTCGCGCGCACGATCGTCATCGAGCCGCAGGTGCTGTTGCTCGACGAGCCGCTGTCGAACCTCGACAAGAAGCTGCGCGAGCAGATGCGGCAGGAGCTGCTGCGGCTGCAGCGGCAGCTCGGCATCACGACGATCTTCGTCACGCACGACCAGGAAGAAGCGATGACCACCGCCGACCGTATGGCGGTGCTCGACGCCGGCGTGCTGCAGCAGGTCGGCACGCCCGCGGAGCTGTTCGACCATCCGGCCAACGCCTTCGTCGCCGGCTTCGTCGGCACCGCGAACCTGCTGCGCGGCGCGATCGAAGCGAGGAACGGCGAACTCGTGTTCATGGCCGACGGCGTGGGCGACCTGAAGCTGCCGGCGTCGGTTCAGGCGCCGGCACCCGGCCGCGCAACGCTGAGCTTCCGCCCGCACACGACCGTGCTTCGGCCGCGCGAGCAAGCGATCGGCGCCGCCGACGATGGCCGCACGATCTGGCTCGAAGGCAAGATCGTCTCCGCCGAATTCCTCGGCGAGTTCACGCGCTACCGCGTGCGCGCAGGCAGCGCGGAGCTGACCGCCGATCAGCCGCATCTCGCGGGGCAACGTACGCTGGTGCCGGGGACCTTGGTGCGGATGGGCATCGAAGCGACGCAGACCCGATTCCTGAAGTCGTGAGGAGTCGGCGCTGCGCCTGTGTCTGCGCAGGTACAGTGCCCCGCCCGCGAGCCTCGGCTTTTCACCGGGGGCCGCCGCGAGTCCCTACGGTTTCGTCGGCGCCTTCGGCCGGCGCCGATGCGTCCGTACCCGTAGCGCCGGCATCCGCCTCCCATGCGTAGCGCTTGCGCGGTGGGACATCGAGTCCTCGCAGCGCGAATGCGCATGCGACACCGATCAGCGCGGCGGCCAGATGGGTTTCCCATGACACGGGCTCGGGCGTCGGGACGAGGCCCCACGCGATCGAGCCGTACATGAAGGCGACGACGAGCGACGCCGCGATCGCTCGGCGGTCGCGGCGCAGCAGGCCGGCGACGAACACGTAGGCGACGAGGCCGTACACGAGCCCGCTTGCGCCCAGGTGGGTCGAGTCGCGGCCGAGGAGCCACACGGCGACGCCGGGCCCGAGATAAACGGCCGGCAGAACGCGCAGGGCAGCGGCGGGATACAGGAACAGCATCGCGGTGCCGACCACCGCCAGCGGAGCGGTGTTGGCCACCAGGTGGCCGAAGTCGGCGTGCACCAGCGGCGCCGTCAGGACGCCGAGCGCGCCCGCAAGCTGGCGCGGGCGGATGCCGAACGGTGCCGGATCCATATCCGCCGCCCAGTTCATCAGGTGGATGACCCACAACAGCGCGACGAACCCGAGCGCAAGACGCGCTGCGAGCTTGAAGTGGGCGCGGGCCTGTGCGGAGCCGGTGAACGCAGGGTCTGGAACGTCGAACTGCATCGGCAGACAGAATAGTTGCGCGCCCCGAGGCACGCGGAACGAATGCGGGACGCGGCCGGTCGGTCGCGCGCGATGCGCCGCGGGCGGCTACGCCGCGCCCTGCGCGGAACGGGCCAGCTCGACCAGCGCCGCGACGGTCCGCAGATTGCGCGCGGTCGCCTCGACGCCGAGACAACGCTCGACGCGCGCCGCGAGCTTCGACTTGCCGAAGCCGTCGGGCGTGTGCAGGTAGAAGACCTTGCCCGCAAGCGCGAAGGCTTCGCGCGCGGCGCTGGCCGCATCCAAGCTTTCGAGGTCCGGATGCCGGGGCGCTTCGGCGAGGAAGAACAGATGCACCGACTTCGGCGCCGCGCCCGCCTGCGGGAACGGATTGTCGGCCAGCGCGCGTTGCAACTCGGCCGGGGCGAGCACGAGCACGGCCGGTCCGAAGCCGTGGCACTCGCCGACCGCGCGCCGGATGCGCGCCGCGAGCCGCGCAGCGCCAGGCGCGGCGCTGCGAAACACGGCGTTGCCGCTCTGTACGTAGGTTCTGACGTCGGCGCAGCCGATCGATTCGAGCGTAGCGACGAGCGACTTCATCGGCAGCACTCGGTTGCCGCCGACGTTGATGCAGCGAAACGGCGCGATCCAGGTCTTCATCGAGCCGCGATGCCGTGACCGGGGCAGGCGCGTATCTTCTCACCATGCCGATCCGCGTCGAGTGCTACGCCGGTTATCGCGGCGAACAGGAGCCGGTCGCCCTCTGGCTCGGCGAACGCCGCGTCAGCGTGCGCGCGGTCGTCGATCGATGGTTCGCGCCGGCGCAACGCTGGTTCCGCATCGACGCCGACGACGGGCACCTGTACGTGCTGCGCCACGACGAGCCGAGCGGCGAGTGGGAGATCGTTGCGTTCACCCGCGGGACCGGATGACCGCGCTGCCGGCGGGCGAGGACGGCGGGCAGCCGCGACTGCGCCGGGGCGCGTGTCCGCGCAGTTGGCCGGTCGCGGCCGTCCACGCGGCGCCTTTCAGGCTGTCAGCGGCGGCTGCGTCTCGTCGTCGACCCAGCGCAGGTAGGGCGCAAAGCCGGCGACGACCGGCACCGCGATGATCTCGGGAATCGTGTATGGGTGAAGCTGTCGGATCGCCTCTTCGACCGCCGGATAACGCTCGCGCGTGCACTTGATCAGCAGCGGAATCTCGCTCGCCTCCTCGACGGCGCCGCTCCAGCTGTAGATCGAGTCGACCGGCGCGAGCTGGTTGACGCACGCCGCGAGCCGGTTTTGGACGAGTGCGCGAGCGATGCGGTCAGCGACTTCTTCGTCGGGGCAGTTGGTGAATACGAGGAGGATCTCGGGCATGGCGGTCTCCGCAAAACACGATACCCGGTTGCGCGTGACGCGGGGTTACGCAGCCCCGAACGACATCGTATCGTCCCCGCGAAAGCGGGAACCCAGCGGTTCTCTCCGAGCGGCAACCAGACGCCGCTCGACCGGTGCCGAATGTACAGCCGCACCGGGGCCGCGTGTCGAGGCCAGGATAACTCAAGGCCCGCGCGCGGCGGGTCCCGGCGGAATGATGGGCGCGTTGTGTCTGCGGCCGCGGCTGCGCCGCTTAACTTCGCCCGCGGCGAAGTTAGCCTACGACGCAACGCGCCCCTAGCTCACGGACTCGCCCGACGGCTCCTCGGCTTTCGGCTCCGGGCGATCGACGAGTTCCATCACCGCCATGGGCGCGTTGTCTCCAACCCGGAACCCGAACTTCAGGATGCGCGTGTAGCCGCCGTTGCGGTTCTTGTAGCGCGGGCCGATTTCGTTGAAGAGCTTCACGACCATCTCGCGGTCGCGCAGGCGGTTGAACGCGAGCCGCTTATTGGCGAGCGTGGGCTCCTTGCCAAGCGTGATCAGCGGCTCGATGACCTTGCGCAACTCCTTGGCCTTCGGCAGCGTCGTCTTGATGATCTCGTGCTTCAGCAGCGAGTTCGACATGTTGCGGAACATCGCCAGCCTATGGCTGGTCGTGCGATTCAGTTTCCGCAATCCGTGACGGTGACGCATCGTTGTTCCTTTCGGTCTTCGTTGAATCCGACTCTTCGATCCCCTGCGCGGGCGGGTCGGTTCGGTCTGTCCATCGAGATACGGAGATGACCGAGAACGACGCAGGCCGTGTTCTCTGCCCTCCGTGTCTGCGTGGCCAAGTCAAATCACTTCTTCAATCCAGCGGCTCCGGCACCTTCCTACTTTTCCAAGCCGGCGGGCGGCCAGTTTTGCCGACCGCCGGCCCTTAAGGGCCTTAACTCGGCTGCGCCGAGTTCGCGGCCGCCCGAACTGGCCCCGGCCATGCCATGCCTACTTTTCGAGTCCTGCGGGGGGCCAGTTCTGGCTCCGGCCGCCGCGCTGTTCGCGCGGCTTAACTTCGATGCGCGAAGTTAGCATCGCCGAAACTGGCCGCTTCAGCACCTTCCTACTTCTCCAAACCGGCGGGCGGCCAGTTTTCCAGCTTCATGCCGAGCGTCAGGCCGCGCGCGGCGAGCACTTCCTTGATCTCGTTCAGCGACTTGCGGCCGAGGTTCGGGGTCTTCAGCAGTTCGTTTTCGGTGCGCTGGATCAGGTCGCCGATGTAGTAGATGTTCTCGGCTTTCAGGCAGTTCGCCGATCGCACCGTGAGCTCCAGATCGTCGACCGGGCGCAGCAGGATCGGATCGACCGCCGGCGTGGCGCGGGCGGCGGCGATCGGCTCGGCCGTGCCTTCGAGTTCGCCGAAGACGCGCAGCTGGTCCATCAGGATGCGCGCCGACTGGCGGACCGCTTCCTCGGGCGTGATCGCACCGTTGGTTTCGATCGTCATCACCAGCTTGTCGAGGTCGGTGCGCTGCTCGACGCGCGCGCTTTCAACCGTATAGGAGACGCGCTTGACCGGCGAGAACGACGCGTCCATCACGATGCGGCCGATCGTCTTGCTGTGATCGTCGCGGAACGCGCGCACGTTGCCCGGCACATAGCCGCGGCCCTTTTCGACCTTGATCTGCATCTCGAGCCGGCCGCCGCCGCTCAGGTGCGCGATCACGTGGTCGGGGTTGATGATCTCGACGTCGTGCGGCAGCTCGATGTCGCCCGCGGTGACGACGCCTTCGCCTTCCTTCTTCAGCGTCAGCGACACCTCGTCGCGGTTGTGCAGCTTGAAGACCACACCTTTGAGGTTCAGCAGCAGGTCGACGACGTCCTCGCGCACGCCGTCGATCGTCGAATATTCGTGCACGACGCCGGCGATCTGCGCCTCGGTCGGCGCGTAGCCGACCATCGACGACAGCAGGATCCGGCGCAGCGCGTTGCCGAGCGTGTGGCCGTAGCCGCGCTCGAACGGCTCCATCGTGACGATGGCGGCGTTGGGTCCGATCGATTCGACCTCGATCGCGCGTGGTTTGAGTAGTGCGGTAGCGGTCATTGACGTTCCCTTTTCAATACCCTCGGCTCGTTACACCGATAAGGCTGATGGGTGGTCGGGGCCTATTGCATGGCCGGCGGTCGGCCCGGAATTCCGCCGGCCAAAAACGGTTCTCTTTGCTCCGAGGCGCCGAACCCGCCCGAAAAAACGGCAAGTGCTCGTCCCGGCGCCTCGTGTGTCTGTGGCGAATGCGTCCTGCGCGTCGTGCTCCCGCTTAACGCGAATACAACTCGACGACCAGCGATTCATTGACGTCCTGCGCCACGTCGCCGCGGTCCGGCAGCTGCTTGAACTTGCCTTCCATCTTTTTCGGGTCGACTTCGACCCACGACGGAAAACCGGACTGTTCGGCGAGCGACAGCGCCTCGGCGATGCGCGCCTGCTTCTTGGCCTTTTCTCGAACGCTGATCACGTCGCCCGGCTTGACCAGCATCGAGGGAATCGTCGCTGTTTCGCCGTTGACCGCGATTGCGCGGTGCGAGACGAGCTGGCGCGCTTCAGCGCGCGTCGAACCGAATCCCATCCGGTAGACGACGTTGTCCAGGCGCGACTCGAGCAGCTCGATCAGCCGTGCGCCGGTGTTGCCCTTGCGGCGCGACGCCTCGGCGAAGTAGCGGCGGAACTGGCGCTCGAGCACGCCGTACATGCGCTTGACTTTCTGCTTCTCGCGCAGTTGCGTGCCGTAGTCGGACTGGCGTGCGCCCGAGATGCGGCCGTGCTGGCCGGGCTTCGAGTCGGCCTTGCACTTGGTATCGAGCGCGCGGCGCGCGCTCTTCAGGAAGAGATCGGTGCCCTCGCGGCGCGAAAGCTTGAGTTTTGCTCCGGTATAGCGTGCCACTTGCTTTCCTCTTTCAATCCTGCGGGGCGGGCCCGCATTCAGTCCGCGGCCAACGCCGCGGACACACGATGGCGATTCGAGGTCGCCGCCTCGCTAGATGTTGTCCAGTCCCAAGGCCGTATCCTCAGTATGTGCGAATCGGTTTGCTCAGACCCGGCGGCGCTTCGGCGGACGGCAGCCGTTGTGCGGCACCGGCGTGACATCCTGGATCGACGTGATGCGGAATCCGCAAGCGTTCAACGCGCGCACCGAAGATTCGCGCCCCGGGCCGGGGCCCTTGATGCGCACTTCGAGGTTCTTGACGCCGCACTCGAGCGCGGCGCGGCCGGCGCTTTCGGCGGCGACCTGCGCGGCGAAAGGCGTGGACTTGCGCGAGCCCTTGAAACCCTGACCGCCCGAGCTGGCCCACGACAGCGCATTGCCCTGCCGGTCGGTGATCGTGATGATCGTGTTGTTGAAAGACGCGTGGATGTGGGCGATGCCCTCGGCCACGTTCTTCTTGACCTTCTTGCGGGCGCGCTGCTGCGCGGCGATTTGCTGGGGGGTCGGATTCTTAGCCATCTAGGGGTTCCTCGATTCGTCGGGCGCCGCGGGATCAGGTCGCGGCCTTCTTCAGCGCCACACCTGCCTTGCGCGGCCCCTTGCGCGTGCGCGCGTTCGTGCGCGTGCGCTGGCCGCGCACCGGCAGCCCGCGGCGGTGCCGCACGCCGCGGTAGCAGCCGAGGTCGATCAGGCGCTTGATCGAAAGCTGGACTTCGCGGCGCAGGTCCCCCTCGACCGTGAAGCGTCCGACGGCCTCCCGGATGCGCTCGAGCTCGGCGTCGGTCAGCTCCTTCACCTTCTTGGCGAAAGGCACGTTGCACGCCTCGAGGATTGCACGCGCACGCGCGCGGCCGATGCCGTAGATGGCGGTCAGGCCGATCTCGGCGTGTTGATGCGGCGGGATGTTGATACCGGCTATTCGAGCCATGGTTCTTCCTTCAAATCGCTTGTCGCTGTTGCTTCGCCTGCCCAGCCCGTGCGCCTGCAGGCGCGCGGTCGTTCGGCAGGCGTTCGCAAGTCCGCAGGGACTCGCTCACGTCCAGCCTCACCCTTGACGTTGCTTGTGCCGCGGGTCGCTGCAGATCACGCGCACAACGCCCTTGCGTCTGATGATCTTGCACTTGCGGCACATTTTCTTGACGGATGCCATGACTTTCATCGTTGCCTCCACCGCGCGCTATTTGGCGCGGAAAACGATCCTTGCCCGCGTCAGGTCGTACGGTGTCAGCTCCACCGTCACCTTGTCGCCCGGCAGGATGCGGATGTAGTGCATCCGCATCTTTCCCGAAATGTGCCCGAGCACCACGTGTCCGTTCTCCAGCTTGACGCGGAAGGTCGCGTTGGGGAGGTTCTCGAGGATCTCCCCCTGCATCTGGATGACGTCGTCCTTCGCCATCTGACTCGCTCCGTGCGCGGACTCGTTACCCCGCGATCATCGCGGCATGCCCGGTCCGAAGCCCTTGAACTGGGCCTTCTTTAGCAGGCTTTCGTACTGGTGCGTCATCAGGTACGCCTGCACCTGCGCCATGAAGTCCATCGTCACGACCACGACGATCAGCAGCGACGTCCCGCCGAAATAAAACGGCACGTTCCAGCGCAGGTTCAGGAACTCGGGCACCAAGCAGACGAACGTGATGTAGATCGCGCCGGCGAGCGTCAGCCGCATCAGGATCTTGTCGATGTAGCGCGCGGTCTGATCGCCCGGCCGGATGCCAGGCACGAAGGCGCCGCTCTTCTTCAGATTGTCGGCCGTCTCCTTGCTGTTGAAGACGAGCGCGGTATAAAAGAAACAGAAGAACACGATCAGCCCCGCGTACAGCAGGATGTACAGCGGCTGCCCCGGCGACAGCGCCGCCGCGAGGTCGCGGATCCAGCGCGTCGCATCCCCCGTCGTGAACCAGCTCGCCAGCGTGGCCGGGAACAGGATCAGGCTGGACGCGAAGATCGGCGGGATCACGCCCGACATGTTCAGCTTCAGCGGAAGATGCGAGCTCTGCCCGCCGTAGATCTTGTTGCCGATCTGCCGCTTGGCGTAGTTGACCAGGATCTTGCGCTGGCCGCGCTCGACGAACACGACGAACGCGGTGACCACCGCGATCAGCGCGATGATGAAAATGGCCGACAGCGGCCCGATCGCGCCGGTGCGTACCAGCTCGAACAGCCCGCCGATCGCATTGGGCAGGCCGGCGACGATGCCGGCGAAGATCAGGATCGAAATCCCGTTGCCCAGCCCGCGTTCGGTGATCTGCTCGCCGAGCCACATCAGGAACATCGTCCCGGTGACGAGCGACACGACGCAGACGAAACGGAACATGATGCCCGGGTCGAGCACCAGCCCCTGCTGCGATTCGAGCGCGATCGAGATACCGATCGCCTGGAAGACCGCCAGTGCGAGCGTGCCGTAACGCGTGTACTGCGTGATCTTGCGGCGGCCAGATTCGCCCTCCTTGCGCAGCGACTCGAGCGACGGCAGTACGTAGGTCAGCATCTGCATGATGATCGACGCCGAGATGTACGGCATGATCCCCAGCGCGAACACCGAAAAGCGCGACAGCGCACCACCCGAGAACATGTTGAACAGGCCGAGGATCCCACCCTGCTGCGAATTGAAGAGCTGGCGCAGCTGGTCCGGGTCGATGCCCGGTACCGGAACGTGCGTGCCGATCCGGTAGACGACGAGCGCGAGCAACAGGAAGACCAGACGACGCTTCAGATCGCCGTACTTGCCCGTCTTGCCGAGGGTGCCGGGAAGGCTCGCCACGCGGTGTCCTTTGCCTTGCGCTTTCAGTCCTTACTTCGCCGCCGGCTTGGCCGGCTTCTTCGGCGCAGCCTCGGCGGCCGGCTTGGCCGCCTTCTTGGCCGGTGCCGGCGCCTTCGCGACCGCTTGCGTGGCCGCCTTGATCGCGGCTTCCTTCGCCGCGCGCCGCTCCGCGTACTGCGCCGCTTTTTTGCCCGCGGGTTTTTCGACCGCGACGACCTCGACGCGGCCGCCGGCCGCTTCGATCGCACCCTTCGCGCCGCCGGTCACGCCGATGCCGCGCACGGTCACCTTGCGCTTGATCTCGCCCGACTTGATCACGCGTGCGTCCTGCGCGAGCGCGGACACGATGCCGGCCTGCTTGAGCACCATCAGGTCGATCTCGTCGGCGCCGAGCTTGTCGAGCTCCGACAGCCGCACCGCCTCGACGTAACGGCGCGACATCGACGTGAAGCCGCGCTTCGGCAGGCGGCGATGCAGGGGCATCTGCCCGCCCTCGAAGCCCACCTTGTGGAAGCCGCCGGCGCGCGCCTTCTGGCCTTTGTGACCGCGCCCCGCGGTCTTGCCCCAACCGGAGCCGATGCCGCGACCGACGCGATGCCGCGCGCTCTTGCTGCCGGCCGCCGGTTTCAGAGTGTTCAGACGCATTTCGATCGTCCCGGATTCGTCAGGCCACGCGCACGAGGTACGCGACCTTGGTGATCATTCCGCGCACGGCCGGCGTGTCCTCCAGCTCGCGCGTCTGGTTCATCCTCTTCAGCCCGAGGCCGAGCACGGTGGCGCGGTGGTCGGACTTGCAGCCGATCGGGCTCTTGACCAGCGTGACCTTCAGGGTCTTCTTGCTCATCGTCTCGACCTCAGCCCGAAATCTGCTCGACCGTCATGCCGCGCTTGGCCGCGATCTCCGACGGCGTGCGCAGCTTCCCGAGCGCGTTCAGCGTGGCGCGCACCATGTTGTACGGGTTGGTCGAGCCGTGCGACTTGGCCACGACGTTGCGAACGCCCATCACGTCGAACACCGCACGCATCGGTCCGCCGGCGATCACGCCGGTGCCCTCCTGGGCGGGCGACAGGATGACCTTGGAGGCACCGTGCTTGCCTTCGACCAGGTGATGCAGCGTTCCGTTCTTCAGCGGGATGCGCGTCATGCCGCGGCGCGCTTTGTCCATCGCCTTCTGCACGGCCACCGGCACCTCGCGCGCCTTGCCCTTGCCCATGCCGATGCGGCCGTCGCCGTCGCCGACCACGGTCAGCGCCGCGAAGCCGAGAATACGGCCGCCCTTCACCACCTTGGTGACGCGGTTGACCGCAATCATCTTCTCGCGCAGGCCGTCGTCACGCTCTTCCGAGGGCATGCCTTTCGGTTGAACCTTTGCCATCGCTCGAATCCTCGAATACGTGCTCAGAACTTCAGGCCGGCTTCGCGCGCGGCCTCGGCCAGCGCCTTGACGCGGCCGTGAAAGCGGTAGCCGGCGCGATCGAACGCCACCCGCTCGACGCCCGCTGCCCTGGCTTTCTGCGCGATACGGGCACCGACGATCTTCGCCGCCGCCGTATTGCCGCCCCGGCCCTTGGCGCCGGCCAACTGTGCGCGCACTTCGGGTTCGACCGTCGACGCCGACGCCAGCACGCGCGCGCCGTCGGGAGAAATCACGTTCGCATAGATGTGCAGATTGGTCCGGTGCACGGTCAGGCGATGCGCGCGCTGCAGCGCGATACGCACGCGCGTCGCGCGGGCACGGCGCAAACGGGCTTCCTTCTTGTCGATCATGCTGAACTCCGACGCTCGCGTTACTTCTTCTTGGTCTCTTTGAGGACCACCGTCTCATCGGCGTAGCGCACGCCCTTGCCCTTGTACGGCTCAGGCGGGCGATACCCACGCACCTCGGCGGCGACCTGGCCGACCTTCTGCTTGTCCGTGCCCTTGATCAGGATCTCCGTCTGCGACGGTGTCTCGCATTTCACGCCGGCGGGCATCTGGTGGACGATCGGGTGCGAGAAACCCAGCGTCAGGTTGAGCTTGTCCCCCTGCGCCTGGGCACGATAGCCGACGCCGACCAGCGTGAGCTTCTTCTCGAAGCCCTTCGATACACCCTGCACCATGCCGGCGACCAGTGCACGGAGCGTGCCGCTCATCGCGCTCGCCTCGCGCGATGCGTCGGCAGCCCTGAAGGTCACCTTGCCGTCAGCCACGCTGACCTTGACGAGCTTGGACACCGGATGCGTGAGCGTGCCGAGCGGACCTTTGACCGTGATTTCGGTCGCGCTCACCTGGGCTTCGACGCCCTTGGCGAGCGCGACGGGGATGCGTGCAACTCGAGACATCTCGTCCTCGCCTCGTTACGCGACGTAGCAGAGCACTTCGCCGCCGACGCCCTGGCTGCGCGCTTTGCGATCGGTCATCACGCCGCGCGAAGTCGACACGATCGCCACGCCCAGCCCGTTCATGACCTGAGGGATCGCGTCGCGGCCTCGGTAGATGCGCAGCCCCGGGCGCGATACGCGCTCGAGGCGTTCGATCACCGGCCGCCCGGCGTAGTACTTCAGACCGATGCGCAGCTCCGGCTTGCCGTCCTGCGTGACGACCTGAAAGCCGTCGATGTAACCCTCGTCCTTCAGCACCTGCGCGATCGCAACCTTCAGCTTCGACGCCGGCATCGTCACCTCGGCCTTTTCGACCCGCTGCGCATTGCGGATGCGCGTCAGCATGTCTGCGATCGGATCACTCATGCTCATGTGCAATCTCCTCGCTTACCAGCTCGCCTTGGTCAGGCCTGGAATGTCGCCGCGCAAGGCAGCCTCACGCAGCTTGTTGCGTCCGAGCCCGAACTTGCGGAACGTGCCGCGCGGCCGCCCCGTCAGCTTGCAGCGGTTGCGCAGACGCGTCGGATTGGCGTTGCGCGGCAGCGCCTGCAGTCTGGCCTGCGCGTCCATGCGCTCCTCCATCGACCGCGTCTGGTCGGCGATGATGGCTTTCAGTTCCTTGCGCTTTGCCTCGTATTTCTTGACGAGCGCCCGGCGCTTGGCTTCGCGATTGATCAGTGCGAGCTTTGCCAATTCACACCCCGCTTAGTTCCGGAACGGAAACCGGAAGGCGGCGAGCAGCGCTTTGGCTTCGTCGTCGGTCTTCGCGGTCGTCGTGATGCTGATGTTCAGGCCCCGGAGCGTGTCGATCTTGTCGTACTCGATCTCGGGGAAGATGATCTGCTCTTTCAGGCCGATGTTGTAGTTGCCTTGACCGTCGAAGGCGCGGCCCGACACGCCGCGGAAGTCGCGCATCCGCGGGAACGCGATCGTGATCAGGCGATCGAGAAACTCGTACATCCGGGCGCCGCGCAGGGTCACCATGCAGCCGATCGGCAGCCCCTGGCGGATCTTGAAGTTCGCGATCGCCTTGCGCGCCTTCGTGACCACCGGCTTCTGGCCTGCGATTTTGGTCATGTCGGCGACGGCGTTGTCGATGTTCTTCTTGTCGTTGACCGCCTCGCCTACGCCCATGTTCAGCGTGATCTTCGTGATGCGCGGCACTTCCATGACGGACTTGTACCCGAACTTCTGCATCAGTTCGGGAACGATCTTTTCACGGTACTGCGTCTGCAAGCGAGCCATCGCCTACTCCACCATTGCCTTACTTCCGGGCACCGACGACGGCGCCGTTGCTCTTGAACACGCGCACCTTCTTGCCGTCGACGACCCTGAATCCGACCCGGTCGCCCTTCTTGGTCTCCGGATTGAACAACATGACGTTGGACTGGTCGATCGGCATCGTCTTGTCGACGATGCCGCCGGCCACCCCCTTCATCGGGTTCGGCCGCACGTGCTTCTTGACGACGTTGACGCCCTCGACGGTCACGTGCCGCTCGTCGACGCGCGCCAGCACGACGCCGCGTTTGCCCTTGTCCTTGCCGGCGATGACGATGACTTCGTCGCCCTTGCGGATCCGCTCCATGGCCGTTCCTCAGAGAACCTCGGGCGCGAGCGACACGATCTTCATGAAGCGCTCGGTCCGCAACTCGCGCGTGACCGGCCCGAAGATGCGGGTGCCGATCGGCTCCAGCTTGTTGTTCAGCAGCACGGCGGCGTTGTTGTCGAACTTGATCGCCGAACCGTCCGCACGGCGCAGGCCGCTCGCGGTGCGTACGACGACCGCGTTGTAGACCTCGCCCTTCTTGACGCGGCCGCGCGGGGCCGCGTCCTTGACGCTGACCTTAATGACGTCGCCGATGTTCGCGTACCGCCGCTTGCTGCCGCCCAACACCTTGATACACATCACCGAACGCGCGCCGGTGTTGTCGGCGACGTCGAGCATCGTCTGCATCTGAATCATGGCTTCTTGTCCCAACTTATCCCGCTGCGCCCGACGTTTGCCGCGCGCGGCGGACAGTCTTGGTCCCGTCCGGGTGGATGAGCCGAGGAGCGTTCGGACCTGAATCTGCGCAGACGCGCAGTGCCGAACTCGAATCTGCTGCCCCGACTCCGGAGTTCCGCCGCGTTGTCGTTCGAAAAGCCGAACGGCCTACCGCAGCAAAGCTGGAAATTTTATTCCTAAAGCCCCCTGCACCGCAAGCGGCGGAGGGACCTTAAACGGTCCGCGCGGGCGTGACGACGCGTGTCACGGTCCACGCCTTGGTTTTGGAGATCGGCCGTGTTTCTGCGATCTCGACCAAGTCGCCCTCGTTGATCCGGTCGCTCTCGTCGTGCGCATGGAATTTGGTCGAGCGCACGACGTACTTGCCGTAGATGGGGTGTTTGACCTTGCGCTCGACGAGCACGGTCACGGTCTTGTCCATCTTGTTGCTGATCACGCGACCGACCAGGGTGCGCTTCAGCGACGTTTTCTCAGCGTTCATTTCGAGACCGCCTTCTGCGCCAGCACCGTGCGCACCCGCGCGATATCGCGCCGGACGTTGCGAAGCTGGGTCGTGTTCTGCAACTGCTGCGTGGCCTTTTGCATGCGCAGCGAAAAGTGCGCCTTCAGCAGGTCCTGCAGCTCCTTGTTCAGCGCCGCGACGTCCTTGGCGCGCAGTTCCTTCGCTTCCATTGCGCTCCCCTTACATGCCGAGCTGGCGCACGACGAAGGTCGTCTTCAGCGGCAGCTTGGCGGCCGCCAGCGCGAACGCTTCACGCGCGAGCGCCTCGTCGACGCCGTCCATTTCGTACAGCACCTTTCCCGGCTGGATCTGCGCGACCCAGTACTCGGGGTTTCCTTTGCCGTTGCCCATCCGGACCTCGGCCGGCTTCTGCGACACCGGCTTGTCCGGGAAGATTCGGATCCAGACGCGGCCGCCGCGCTTGATGTGGCGCGAGATCGCGCGCCGCGCAGCTTCGATCTGTCGCGCGGTCAGGCGGCCGCGTTCGGTCGCCTTCAGCCCGTACTCGCCGAATGCGACGTTGGCGCCGCGCGTCGCCAGACCGCGGTTGCGTCCCTTATGATCCTTGCGGTACTTGCGTCGGGCAGGTTGCAGCATTGCTTACTCTCCGTCTTTGCCGCCGCCCTTGGTGTCGCTGCCAGCGGTCTTGGCCGCGACTTTGCGCACGCGCTTGACCGCGGGCTTGGCGGCCTCTTCCTTGGGTGCCTCGACAGGAGGCGCCTCGGTCTTCGCTTCGGTCTTCGGCTCGGCACGGCGGGGGGCCGCGCGCTTGGCCGCGGGCCGGCCCGCCGGCTTGCCCTCCGGCCGACTCTCGGGCCGACCTTCCGGACGCCGCGCGCGGCGTTCTTCGCGTTCCGCAGCGGGCGCGGCTTCGGCGGCAGGTGCCTCGCTGCGGCCCAGCGTGTCGCCCTTGTAGACCCAGACCTTGACGCCGATGACACCGTAGGTGGTCTTGGCCTCGGAGAATCCGTAGTCGATGTCGGCGCGCAGCGTGTGCAGCGGTACGCGACCCTCGCGGTACCACTCCGTACGCGCGATCTCGATGCCGTTCAGCCGCCCGGCGCTCATGATCTTGATTCCCTGCGCGCCGAGCCGCATCGCGTTTTGCATCGCGCGTTTCATCGCGCGGCGGAACATGATCCGCTTTTCGAGCTGCTGCGTGATCGAGTCGGCAATCAGCTGCGCGTCGATTTCCGGCTTGCGGATCTCGTCGATGTTCACGTGCACCGGCACGCCGAGCATCCGCTGCAACTCGGTCTTGAGCGATTCGATGTCCTCGCCCTTCTTGCCGATGACGACACCGGGTCGCGCAGAGTAGATCGTGATACGCGCGTTCTTTGCGGGACGCTCGATCAGGATGCGGCCGACCGACGCGTTGCGCAGCTTTTTCTTCAGGTACTCGCGGACCTTCAGGTCTTCGCCGAGCATGCGCGCAAACTCCGGACCCGACGCGAACCAGCGCGAGTTCCAGTTGCGCGTGACCGCGAGCCGGAAACCGGTGGGATTGATCTTCTGACCCATGCGTGCCCCTCAGTTCCCTAGCGGTTCTTGCCGTCGCCGACAGCGACGAAGATATGGCAGGTCTGCTTGTTGATGCGCGTGCCGCGGCCCTTCGCGCGCGCCGAGAAGCGGCGCAGCGTCGCAGCCTTCTCGACATAGATTTTCGTGACCTTCAGCTCGTCGATATCGGCACCGTCGTTGTGCTCGGCATTGGCGATCGCCGACTCGAGCGCCTTCTTGATGATGCCCGCCGCTTTCTTCTGGGTAAAAGCCAGAATGTTCAGCGCCTTGTCGACCGGTTTGCCGCGGACGAGATCGGCGACGAGCCGGCCTTTCTGGGCCGACAACCTGACGCCACGAACGGATGCTGTGGTTTCCATCGTGTCCTCTTACTTCTTGCCGGGCGCGGCCGCCGTCTTCCTGTCCGCGGCGTGCCCTTTGAAGGTCCGCGTCAACGCGAATTCGCCGAGCTTGTGTCCGACCATCTGCTCGGTGATATAAACGGGGACATGCTGTTTTCCGTTGTGCACGGCGATCGTCAGTCCGATGAAGTCGGGGACGATCGTCGATCGGCGCGACCAGGTCTTGATCGGCTTCTTGTCCTTCGTGGCCTGGGCGGCCTCGACTTTCTTCAGCAGATGCCCGTCGACGAACGGGCCCTTTTTCAGTGAACGCGACATGCGGACCCCTTACTTGCGACGGCGCTGCACGATCAGCGAATCGGTGCGCTTGTTCTTGCGCGTGCGATAACCCTTCGTGAGCTTGCCCCACGGGCTGACCGGATCGCGCTTGGTGCCGGTGCGCCCCTCGCCACCGCCGTGCGGATGGTCGATCGGGTTCATCGCTACCCCACGGACGGTCGGGCGGATGCCACGCCAGCGCATCGCGCCGGCCTTCCCGAACTGCCGCAGATTGTTCTCTTCGTTGCCGACCTCGCCAATCGTCGCGCGGCACTCGATCAGCACCCGGCGGATTTCGCCCGAACGCAAGCGGATCTGCGCATAGCCGCCTTCGCGGGCCAGCAGTTGCACGGACGTGCCGGCCGCGCGCGCGAGCTGCGCGCCTTTTCCAGGCTGCATCTCGATACAGTGGATCGTCGTGCCGACCGGTATGTTGCGCAGAGGCAGCGTGTTGCCGACCTTGATCGGCGCTTCCTGCCCGCTGACGACCTCGGCTCCGACCGTCAGTCCCTTCGGCGCGATGATGTAGCGGCGCTCGCCGTCCGCGTAGCACAGCAGCGCGATATGGGCGGAGCGGTTCGGATCGTATTCGAGCCGTTCGACCTTGGCCGGAATGCCATCCTTGTCGCGCCTGAAGTCGACCACCCGGTAGTGCCGCTTGTGCCCGCCGCCCTGATGACGCATCGTGATGCGCCCGGCGTTGTTGCGCCCGGAACCGCGGATCTTCTTCTCGGTCAGCGACGGCAACGGCCCGCCCTTGTGCAGGTGCGGGTTGACGACCTTGACCAGTCCGCGACGCCCGGCCGAAGTGGGTTTGACCTTGACCAGCGGCATCACTTCACCTCTTGCGCGAAGTTGATTTCCTGACCGGGTGCGAGCGATACGTACGCCTTGCGTACGTGGCTGCGACGGCCCTCGAAGCGCCCGAATTTCTTCTGCTTGCCCTTCTGGTTCAGGATCGATACGCGCCGGACCTGCACCTTGAACAGCAGTTCCACCGCGGCCTTGACTTCCTGCTTGGTCGCGTCCTGCGTCACGCGGAATGCAACCTGCTCGTGTTTGTCGGCAAGCATCGTGCTCTTCTCGGAGACGATGGGCGCGACCAGCACGTTATATAGACGCTCCTGGTTCATGACTGCCCCCACATCTCTTCGAGCTTGGCGATCGCGGGTCGGGTGACGACGACCTTCTTGAAGTGGATCAGCGACATCGGGTCCGCATAGCGCGGTTCCACGACCATCACGTCCTTCAGATTGCGCGACGCCAGGTACAGGTTCTCGTCGACGTTGTCCGTGATGATCAACACCGACGACTCCGGCGTACCGAGCCCCATCGCCCTGAGCTTCTGCGCAAGGAGCTTGGTCTTCGGCGACTCGACGGTCAGCCCGTCGATGACGGCGATACGGTCGTCTTTGGCCAGCTTGCTCAGGATCGAGCACACGCCGGCCCGGTACATCTTCTTGTTGACTTTATGGGTGAAGTTTTCGTCGGGCGAGTTCGGAAACACGCGGCCACCACCCCGCCAAAGCGGCGACGAAGTCATGCCCGCGCGCGCGCGACCGGTACCTTTCTGCCGCCAAGGCTTCCTGGTCGAATGTTTGACCGTCGCCCGGTCTTTCTGCGCCCGTGTACCCTGGCGCGCGTTCGCCTGGTAGGCGACGACGAGTTGGTGCACCAACGCCTCGTTGAAGTCGCGGCCGAAGAGGGTGGCCGGCGCCGGCGTCGTGCCGGCCGTTCGGCCCTGAGCGTCGAGTACTTTCAGTTCCATCGCCCGCTCCTCATCCCTTCACCGCCGGGCACACGATCACGTTGCCGCCCTTCGCGCCCGGCACGGCACCCCGCACCATCAGCAGCCCACGGTCCTTGTCGACGCGCGCGACGACGAGATTCTGGGTCGTGCGCTGCTTGTCGCCCAGATGCCCTGCCATGCGCTTTCCGGGCATCACGCGGCCCGGATCCTGCCGCATACCGATCGAGCCCGGCGCGTTTGTCGTTACCGAGTTGCCGTGACTGGCCCGGTTCGACGAGAAGTGGTGGCGCTTGATGGCCCCGGCAAAGCCCTTGCCGATCGTCACCCCGGTGACGTCGACTTTCTGGCCGACCTGAAAGAGTTCGACGCTGAGCACCGCGCCGGGTTTGTACTCGCCGGCCTTGGCAGCATCGATGCGAAATTCCTTCAGCAGCGAACCCGCCTCGACCCCGGCTTTGGCATAGTGGCCGGCAACGGGCTTGGTCAGGCGCGACGGCTTTCGGCTGCCGTACGCGACCTGCACGGCGGTGTAGCCGTCGCTCTCGACGGTCTTGACCTGCGTGACACGGTTATTCGACACGTCGAGCACCGTAACGGGAACAGCCTCGCCGTCGTCCGTGAAGATGCGCGTCATGCCGACCTTGCGGCCGACCAGGCCCAGGCGCGATGCGCCTGCCCGTGAACTCGCTTCACTCATCGTTTTCTCCAAACCCCGGCTTCGATTGGCCGGGACCGTGTTCATGCGGGCCGGGGTTGGCGCCCTAGCCGCGGAAAGCTTGTCATTTTATCCAATGCGGCGCGTATGACGCAACTTCACTACTGCACCTTGATCTCGACGTCGACGCCCGCGGGCAGGTCGAGCTTCATCAGCGCGTCGACCGTCTTGTCGGTCGGGTCGATGATGTCCATCAGCCGCTGGTGGGTGCGAATCTCGAACTGGTCGCGCGACGTCTTGTTCACGTGCGGCGAGCGCAGGATGTCGAAGCGCTGGATGCGCGTCGGCAGCGGCACCGGGCCGCGGACGACTGCGCCCGTGCGCTTGGCAGTATCGACGATCTCGAGCGCCGACTGGTCGATCAACTTGTAATCGAACGCCTTCAGGCGGATGCGGATGCGCTGGCTTTGCATTTGGTTTCCTTCAAAGAACGAGGGGCCGCCGGACTCGGATCGTGCGCGGCGGCCCGCGGGGTTCAGCAGGGCTGGGCTGGGACTACTCGATGATCTTGGCGACCACGCCGGCGCCGACGGTGCGGCCGCCCTCGCGGATGGCAAAGCGCAGTCCTTCTTCCATCGCGATCGGCGCAATCAGCGCCACGTCCATCGTGATGTTGTCCCCCGGCATCACCATCTCGGTGCCCGCCGGCAGCTGAATCGAACCGGTCACGTCCGTGGTGCGGAAATAAAACTGCGGCCGATAACCGTTGAAAAACGGCGTGTGCCGCCCGCCCTCTTCCTTGGACAGCACATACACCTCGGCTTTGAACTTGGTGTGCGGCGTGATCGTGCCCGGCTTGGCCAACACCTGCCCGCGCTCGACCTCCTCCCGCTTGGTGCCACGCAGCAGCACCCCGACGTTGTCACCCGCCTGCCCTTCATCGAGCAGCTTGCGAAACATCTCCACCCCGGTGCACACCGTCTTCTGCGTCGGCCGAAGCCCTACGATCTCGATCTCGTCACCCACCTTGATCACGCCCCGCTCGACCCGCCCCGTCACCACCGTGCCGCGCCCGGAAATGCTGAACACGTCCTCAATGGGCATCAAAAACGGCTGATCGATCGCCCGCTTGGGCGTGGGAATGTAGCTGTCCAGCGCATCGGCCAGCTTCAGAATCGACTGCTCGCCCAGCTCGCCCTTGTCGCCTTCCAGCGCCAGCTTCGCCGACCCCTTGATGATCGGAATGCTGTCGCCCGGAAATTCATACTTGGACAGCAGCTCGCGCACCTCCATCTCCACCAGCTCCAGGAGCTCGGCATCGTCGACCATGTCGCACTTGTTCATGTACACGACGATGTACGGCACCCCAACCTGCCGCGCCAGCAAAATGTGCTCGCGCGTCTGCGGCATCGGACCGTCCGCAGCCGACACCACCAAAATGGCCCCGTCCATCTGCGCCGCCCCAGTGATCATGTTCTTCACATAGTCGGCATGCCCAGGACAGTCCACGTGCGCATAGTGCCGGTTCGCCGTCTCATACTCGACGTGCGCCGTGTTGATCGTAATGCCCCGCGCCTTCTCCTCCGGCGCCGCATCAATCTCGTCGTACTTCTTGGCCTCGCCCCCAAACTTCGCCGCCAAAATCGTCGTGATCGCCGCCGTCAGCGTGGTCTTGCCATGATCCACGTGACCAATCGTCCCCACATTCACGTGCGGCTTCGTCCGCTCAAACTTGCCTTTGGCCATTTCTTTCCTCTGACTAAAGAACGGTTGTTGGTCTTTGCATTGACAACTACTTCGCCTTGGCGGAGATCACCGCCTCGGCGACGTTCTTCGGCGCCTCGGCGTAGTGTTTGAACTCCATCGTGTACGTGGCGCGGCCCTGCGTCAGCGAACGCAGGGTGGTCGAGTAACCGAACATCTCGGCGAGTGGCACCTCCGCGCGGATCGCCTTGCCGCCGCCGGCGATGTCGTCCATACCCTGGATGACGCCGCGCCGGGAAGACAGGTCGCCCATCACGTCGCCCATCTTCTCCTCGGGCGTCTCGACCTCGACCGCCATGATCGGCTCGAGCAGCACCGGCTGCGCCTGCCGCATGCCCTCCTTGAACGCGATCGAACCCGCCATCTTGAAGGCGTTCTCGTTCGAGTCGACTTCGTGATACGAACCGAAGTGCAGGGTGACCTTGACGTCGACGACGGGGTAGCCGGCGAGCACGCCGGCCTTCAGCGTCTCCTCGACGCCCTTCTGCACCGCCGGGATGTACTCGCGCGGCACCACACCGCCCTTGATCGCGTCGACGAACTCGAACCCCTTGCCGGGCGGCTGCGGTTCGAGTTTGAGGACGACGTGACCGTACTGGCCGCGTCCGCCCGACTGCTTGATGAACTTGCCCTCGGCGTTTTCGACCACCCGGCGGATCGTCTCGCGATACGCGACCTGCGGCTTGCCGACCGACGCCTCGACGCCGAATTCACGCTTCATCCGATCGACTAGGATCTCGAGGTGCAGCTCGCCCATCCCGGAAATGATCGTCTGCCCGGATTCCTCGTCCGTGTGTACGCGGAATGATGGGTCCTCTTGCGCCAGTCGATTGAGCGCGACACCCATCTTTTCCTGGTCCGCCTTGGTCTTGGGTTCGACCGCCTGCGAAATGACCGGCTCCGGAAATTCCATCCGCTCCAGCGTGATGATGTGGTTCGGATCGCACAACGTATCGCCGGTCGTGACTTCCTTCAGACCCACCGCCGCCGCGATATCGCCCGCGCGCACTTCCTTGATCTCCTCGCGCTCGTTCGCGTGCATCTGCAGAAGACGACCAATGCGCTCCTTTTTCCCTTTGACCGGGTTGTAGACGGTGTCGCCAGAATTCAGCACGCCCGAATACACGCGCAGGAAGGTCAGCTGGCCGACGTAGGGGTCGGTCATGATCTTGAACGCGAGCGCGGCGAACTTCTCCGCATCGTCCGCCCTGCGCTGCACCGGCTTGTCACCGGCGTCGATGCCCTTCACCGGAGGAATGTCGACCGGCGACGGCAGGAACTCGACGACCGCATCGAGCATCCGCTGCACGCCCTTGTTCTTGAAGGCGCTGCCGCACAGCATCGGCTGGATCTCGCCCGCGATGGTGCGCAAGCGCAATCCGCGCCGGATCTCTTCCTCGGACAGTTCGCCGCCCTCGAGGTACTTGTTCATCAGCTCCTCGTTGGCTTCGGCCGCCGCCTCGATCATCTTCTCGCGCCACTCCTGCGCGATGTCACGCAGTGCGGCCGGGATCTCCTCGTACGTGAACTTCATGCCCTGCGAGGCTTCGTCCCACAGGATCGCCTTCATCTTGATCAGGTCGACCACACCCTTGAAGCCTTCCTCGGCACCGATCGGCACGACCACCGGCACCGGGTTCGCCTTCAGGCGCGCGCGCATCTGCTCGTACACTTTGAAGAAGTTGGCGCCCGTCCGGTCCATCTTGTTGACGAAGGCGAGCCGCGGCACGCCATACTTGTTCGCCTGGCGCCAGACCGTCTCCGACTGCGGCTGCACGCCGCCGACGGCGCAATAGACCATGCACGCGCCGTCGAGCACGCGCATGCTGCGCTCGACCTCGATCGTGAAGTCGACGTGTCCCGGCGTATCGATGATGTTGATCCGATGCTCGGGAAACGAAAGATCCATGCCGCGCCAGAACGTCGTCGTCGCTGCGGACGTGATCGTGATGCCGCGCTCCTGCTCCTGCTCCATCCAGTCCATCGTCGCGGCGCCATCGTGCACCTCGCCGATCTTGTGGTTGACGCCGGTATAAAACAGGATGCGTTCCGTCGTCGTGGTCTTGCCGGCATCGATGTGCGCCGAGATACCGATGTTGCGGTACCGTTCGATGGGCGTCTTGCGTGGCATAAGGTCTTCCCGAAATCTTGCGTGCGAGGCGCGCAGCGCGCCTCGCTCATCCATCAAAACCTGAAGTGCGCGAACGCACGGTTCGCATCCGCCATGCGGTGCACTTCCTCGCGCTTTTTCATCGCGCCGCCGCGGCCTTCCGCGGCTTCCATCAGTTCGCCGGCCAGGCGCAGCGGCATCGACTTCTCGCCGCGTTTTTTCGCGGCCTCGCGCAGCCAGCGCATCGCCAACGCCATCCGCCGCACCGGCCGCACCTCGACCGGGACCTGGTAGTTGGCGCCTCCGACACGCCGACTCTTGACCTCGACCATCGGTTTGACGTTGTTCAGCGCCTGCGTGAACACCTCGAGGGCGTTCTTGCCGGTCTTGCTCTCGATCTGTGCAAGTGCGCCGTAGACGATTCGTTCTGCGACCGCCTTCTTGCCGTCGAGCATGATGACGTTGACGAACTTGGTGAGATCGGAGCTGTTGAACTTCGGGTCCGGAAGGACTTCGCGTTTGGGTACTTCGCGACGACGGGGCATGTGGGTTTTCCTCGCGCTTCAGTCGAATGTGGCGCCTGGCCACGAATGCAGCCCCATGGTGCCGGGCTGCGACTTACTCGGCCGCGCGCCTCTTCGGCGACCCGGCCGCTGATGGAACGATGCCTAGCCAGCTTTCGGGCGTTTGGCGCCGTACTTCGATCGGGCCTGCTTGCGGTCCTTCACGCCCTGGGTGTCCAGCGATCCGCGCACGATGTGATAGCGCACGCCCGGCAGGTCCTTGACCCGGCCGCCGCGGATCAGGACGACCGAGTGCTCCTGCAGGTTGTGTCCCTCGCCACCAATGTAGGAAATGACTTCGAACCCGTTGGTCAGCCTCACTTTTGCGACCTTGCGCAATGCCGAGTTGGGCTTCTTAGGCGTGGTCGTGTAGACCCGCGTGCACACGCCGCGCTTCTGCGGGCTGTTCTTCAGCGCCGGGCTCTTGCTCTTGACGCTCGTCGATTCGCGCGGTTTGCGAACCAGTTGATTGATGGTCGGCATTGCGTTGTCCGCCTGGTCTGGGTCTGTCAAAACGAGTTACCCGCACCGGGCGGGGAACCATGCTGTTCGGCTGTTTTCGGGGGCTTGCACCGGAAGCGGTGCCTTCGGGACGGTCGCGCGCCCGCGTCGAGCAGGCAACCTCAAAGAGCACCGAGTCCGGGAGGACTCCGGAAAGCCTATAATTCTCTTTCGCCAGACCCCACCTTGTCAAGGCAGGGCGACATCCCGCCCCTCGAGGCCGTCATGGAGGACCGGCATCGAGCCGGTCCTCCATCCCCGTTGCAACGCGACCGAAGCCGCGCGGCTCAGGACTCCGGACTCTCTTCGCCCCCTTCGGCGCTTTCGAAGATCTCGGCCGGCCGTCCGGTGGCCTCGAGCGCGGCCAGGGCTTCGCGTTCGGCGGCCTCGAACTCCTCCTTCTCCTTCCGGGCACGGTGATACGCAAGGCCGGTCCCCGCCGGGATCAGCCGACCGACGATGACGTTCTCTTTCAGGCCGCGCAGTTCGTCTTTCTTGCCCATGATCGCGGCTTCCGTCAGAACGCGCGTCGTCTCCTGGAACGACGCCGCCGAAATGAACGAGTCGGTCGACAACGACGCCTTCGTGATGCCGAGCAGGATGTTCTCGTACAGCGCGGGCCGCTTGCCGGCGTTGATCGCCTTGTCGTTCTCGTCCAGCACCTCCGAGCGCTCGACCTGCTCGCCGGTGATGAACGGCGTGTCGCCGGGCTCGGTGATCTGCACCCGACGCAGCATCTGGCGAACGATCACTTCGATGTGCTTGTCGTTGATCTTCACCCCCTGCAGCCGGTAGACGTCCTGCACCTCGTCGACGATGTAGCGCGCCAGCGCCTCGATGCCGAGCAGGCGCAGGATGTCGTGCGGATCGGCCGGACCGTCGACGATCAGCTCGCCCTTGTTGACGACCTGACCGTCGTGCACGAGCACGTGTTTGTCCTTCGGGATCAGGAACTCGTGCTCCTTTCCGTCGAGGTCGGTGATGATCAGCCGCTGCTTGCCCTTGGTTTCTTTGCCGAAGGTGACCGTGCCGGTGACCTCGGCGAGCATGCCCGCGTCCTTCGGCGAACGCGCCTCGAAAAGCTCCGCCACGCGCGGCAGGCCGCCCGTGATGTCGCGCGTCTTCTGCGACTCGGTCGGAATCCGCGCCAGCACCTCGCCGACGGCGACCTGCTGGCCGTCGCGCACGACGATCAGCGCGCCGACGGGGAAGCTGATCGTCACGGCATGGTCGGTGCCGGGGATCTTGACTTCCTCACCCCTGTCGTTGAGCAGCTTGACCTGCGGACGGACTCCCTTGGCCGACGTCGTCCGGCGCTTGGCGTCGATGACGACGAGCGTCGACAGGCCGGTGACCTCGTCGATCTGCTTGGCGACCGTGACGCCTTCCTCGACGTTCTCGAACTTCACCGTACCCGTGTACTCGGTGATGATCGGGCGGGTCAGCGGATCCCAGCTCGCCAGTTGCGTGCCGGCACGCACCGCCTTGCCGTCGCCGACGAGCAGCGTCGCGCCGTACGGCACCTTGTGCCGCTCGCGCTCGCGGCCGTTGTCGTCGACGATCGTCACCTCGCCCGAGCGCGAGATCACGACCTGCTCTCCCTTGGCGCTGGTGACGTAGCGCATCGTGCTGGAGAAGCGCACGGTGCCGTTGCTCTTCGCCTCGACGCTGGAGGCCACCGCCGCGCGCGATGCGGCGCCGCCGATGTGGAAGGTGCGCATCGTAAGCTGCGTGCCCGGTTCGCCGATCGACTGGGCGGCGATCACGCCGACCGCCTCGCCGACATTCACGAGCGAGCCGCGGCCGAGGTCACGGCCGTAGCACTTCGCGCACAGGCCGTAGCGCGTGTCGCAGGTGAGCGGCGTGCGCACGCGCACCTCGTCGATGCCGATCTGCTCGATGCGCTCGACGGCGTCCTCGTCAAGCAGTGTGCCGGCCGGATACAGCACGTCCTGCGTGTCCGGGTCGATCACGTCGACCGCCGCGACGCGGCCGAGGATGCGGTCACGCAGCGCCTCGATGACCTCGCCGCCCTCGACGAGCGCTTTCATCCCGACGCCGTTGGTCGTACCGCAGTCGTCCTCGGTGACGACCAGGTCCTGGGTGACGTCGACCAGACGGCGCGTGAGGTAACCCGAGTTGGCCGTCTTCAGCGCCGTATCGGCAAGCCCCTTGCGTGCGCCGTGCGTCGAGATGAAGTACTGCAGGACGTTCAGCCCTTCGCGGAAGTTCGCCGTGATCGGCGTCTCGATGATCGAGCCGTCGGGCTTCGCCATCAGGCCGCGCATCCCGGCCAGCTGGCGAATCTGCGCTACCGAACCGCGCGCGCCGGAGTCGGCCATCATGAAGATCGAGTTGAACGACTCCTGCT
>CAZIJU010000037.1:0-29882 GCA_964539745.1 uncultured Burkholderiaceae bacterium
TCTTCTGCTCCTGGTACTTGAACTTGCCGTAGTCCATCAGGCGACAGACCGGCGGAACAGCGGTGGGAGCGATTTCGACGAGGTCGACGTCCTTTTCCTCGGCGGCCCGCAATGCCTCGGCCAGCTTCACGATTCCGAGGGGCTCGCCGTCGACCCCGATGAGGCGGACCTCCGGCGCGGTGATCTCGCGGTTGATCCGATGCGAAGAGCGATCCTGTGCGATGGTTTGCGACTCCGAAAAAGAAAAAACTAAGCCGTGCCCCCCACGTTGCGGCGCTGCGCGACATCCTCCGACAGTCGCGCCGCGAATGCGTCGATCGGCATCACGCCCAGATCGACACCGCCGCGGGCCCGCACGGCCACCGTCCCCGCTTGCATCTCCTTGTCCCCGACGACGAGGATGTACGGGAGCTTCTGCAAACTGAGGGCGCGGATTTTATAAGTGATCTTCTCGTTGCGCAAATCGGCCTCGACCCTAAAGCCTTGTTTTTTCAGTCTTTGGACAACTCCGGTGGCGTACCCTGCCTGGCCCTCCGAAATGTTTGCCACACCCGCCTGCACCGGCGCGAGCCAGGGCGGCAGCGCACCGGCATGGTTCTCGATCAACACGCCGATGAAGCGCTCCATCGACCCGATGATCGCCCGGTGCAGCATCACCGGCACCCGGCGCGAGTTGTCTTCGGCCACGTACTCGGCGCCGAGTCTTCCGGGCATCTGGAAGTCGACCTGCATCGTGCCGCACTGCCATTCGCGGCCGAGCGCATCCTTCAGCGTGTACTCGATCTTGGGACCGTAAAACGCACCTTCGCCGGGCGAGATCGCGAAGTCCACGCCCGAGCGGCGCAGCGATTCCATCAACGCGTGCTCGGCCTTGTCCCAGCTCTGGTCCGAGCCGATGCGCTTTTCCGGCCGCGTCGATACCTTGTACAGGATCTCGCCGAACCCGAAGTCCCGGTACACGTTCTGCAGCAGCGCCGTGAAGGCGACGCACTCGTCGAGGATCTGCTCCTCCGTGCAGAAGATATGGCCGTCGTCCTGCGTGAAGCCGCGCACCCGCATCATCCCGTGCAGCGAACCGGACGGCTCGTTGCGGTGGCACGCACCGAACTCGCCGTAGCGCAGCGGCAGCTCGCGATAGCTGTGCAAATTGGCGTTGTAGATCTGGATGTGGCCCGGGCAGTTCATCGGCTTCAGCGCGTAGTACCGGTTCTCCGACTCCGTCGTGAACATGTTCTCCCGGTACTTCTCCCAGTGGCCCGAGCGCTCCCACAGCGAGCGATCGAGGATCTGCGGCGCGCGCACCTCCTGGTAGCCGTTGTCCTGGTACACCTTGCGCATGTACTGCTCGACCTGCTGCCAGATGGCCCAGCCCTTCGGGTGCCAGAACACCAGCCCCGGCGCCTCGTCCTGGAAGTGAAACAGATCCAGCTCGCGGCCGAGCTTGCGGTGATCGCGCCGTTCGGCCTCCTCGAGCATCTTCAGATACGCGTCCTGGTCTTCCTTCTTCGCCCAGGCCGTACCGTAGATGCGCTGGAGCATCTCGTTGCGGCTGTCGCCGCGCCAGTACGCGCCGGCGACCTTCATCAGCTTGAAGACCTTCAGCCTGCCCGTCGACGGCAGGTGCGGGCCCCGGCACAGGTCGACGAAGTTGCCTTCGCGGTAAAGCGAAATCGGCTCGTCGGCGGGGATCGACGCGATGATCTCGGCCTTGTACTTCTCGCCGATCGACTCGAAGAACTTCACCGCGTCGTCGCGCTTCCACACCTCGCGCACGACCGGCTCGTTCCTTGCCGCCAGCTCGGCCATCTTCTTCTCGATCGCCGCCAGATCCTCCGGGGTAAACGGCCGCTTGTACGAGAAGTCGTAGTAGAAGCCGTTGTCGATCACGGGACCGATCGTCACCTGCGCGTCGGGAAAAAGCTCCTTGACCGCGTAAGCGAGCAGGTGCGCCGTCGAGTGGCGCAGGACCTCTAGGCCCTCGGGATCCCTGTCCGTCACGATCGCCACCGTGGCGTCGCGGTCGATCACGTGCGACAGGTCGACCAGCCTGCCGTCGACCTTTGCGGCGACGGCCGCCTTGGCGAGCCCCGGACCGATCGACGCCGCCACCTCGGCGGCGCTGACCGGCCTGTCGAACGAACGACTCGAGCCGTCGGGAAGGTGAATCGAAATCATCTTGCGTATCTCCGTCGAAACCCTGCGAAAAAAAAGTGCGGGCGAGCCGCACTTCTTCCTCGAAAGGGCGAACTCGTCCGGTCCGATCAGCTGCCGGTCGACGTAGTTCGGAAGAGCCGCATGTTCGATTCGCCTGGTGGTGTGCGATGGTAGGCGCGAGTGGACTCGAACCACCGACCCCCACCATGTCAAGGTGGTGCTCTAACCAGCTGAGCTACGCGCCTGTTGCGGTGCGCATGATACACGACGCCGCGCCCGCTGCCGCGCTTGCGCGCGTCGACCGGCGCACCGCCAGTCAGCGCCGACGCGCCGACAGCACGCCGGGCACTTCGAGGATCTGCGCGAGCGCGCGCCGCAGCGTCGCCGCGTCGGCGACCTCGGCGGTGAACTGCATCTGCGCATCTCCGCGCACGGTGATGGTGTTGACGCCGACGACGTTGAGCTTCTCGCGCGCGAACACCTCGGACACGTCGCGCAGCAGGCCCTGGCGATCCTGCGCGTGCACGAGGATGTCGACCGGATACGCGGCGTCGGCGGACGCGCGGCCCCACGCGACTTCGATGACGCGTTCCGGCTGGCGGCGCGCGAGCGCCTGCGCATTGACGCAGCCGGCCCGATGGATCGACACGCCACGCCCGCGCGTGACGAACCCGACGATGTCGTCCGGCGGCACCGGCCGGCAGCAGCGCGCGAGCTGAGTCAACAGCGAATCGACGCCGACGACGAGCACCCTGCCCTTGCCGGCCGGCGCGACCTTCGGTTTGCCGGTCAGAATCGGCGGTGGCGTCTCGGTCTCGGCCGGTGTGGCCACGAGCGCCTGCTCGATGCTGCGCAGGCTGAACTCCTCCTTGGTCGCCGCCGCACACAGCTCTTCGACCGTCGCGTAACCGAGCCGGTGCGCCAGGTCCTCCAGCTTGACCGCCGTCTTGCCGAGCCGTTGCAGTTCCTTGTCGATGATCTCCCGGCCCGCCGCGATCGACTGCTCGAGCTCGAGCGCGTTGAACCACTGCCGCACCTTCGTGCGGGAGCGCGCGCTGGCAAGGTAGCCGAGCTCCGGATTGAGCCAGTCGCGGCTCGGCCCTCCGCTCTTGGCCGCGATGACTTCGACGGTCTGGCCGGTCGCGAGCGGCGTGTTCAGCGGCACCATCGCGCCGTCGACGCGCGCTCCGCGGCAGCGATGTCCCAATTCGGTGTGCACGTGATACGCGAAGTCGATCGGCGTCGAACCGACCGGCAGCTCGACCACCTTCGCCTGCGGCGTCAACACGTAGATGCGGTCTTCGACCGCGGGTTCGCCCGCGCGCAGCGGAGCGCCGATGTCCTGCCGCCACGCGAGCAGCTGCCGCAGCCACGCGATGCGTTCGTCGTCGGCCGTCGTGGGCGCGGATCTGCCCTCCTTGTACCGCCAGTGCGCCGCCATCCCCAGTTCCGCCGCCTCGTGCATGCGCCGCGTGCGGATCTGGATCTCGAGCGAGCGGCCCTGCGCATCGCGCACGACCGTGTGTAGAGACTGGTAGCCGTTCGGCTTCGGCCGCGCGATGTAGTCGTCGTACTCGCCGGCCACCGGTGTCCAGTGGGTGTGAACGAGCGACAGCACCTGGTAGCACTGCGCAACGGTATCGACGATCACGCGCAGCGCACGCACGTCGTGCAGGTCCTCGAACGCGAGCTGCTTTCCGCGCATCTTGTTCCAGATGCTGTAGATGTGCTTCGGCCGCCCGCTCACTTCGGCGGCGATGCCGGCCTTCGCGAGCAGCGCGCTCAGCTCGCGCTTCGCCTGGTCGATGAAGCGCTCGCGTTCGAGCCGCTTCTCCTCGAGCCAGCGCGCGATGCGCTTGTACGTTTCCGGCTCGAGGAAGCGAAACGCCAGATCCTCCAGCTCCCACTTGAGCTGCCAGATGCCGAGCCGGTTGGCCAGCGGCGCGTACAGCTCGAGCGTCTCGCGCGCCAATGCCTCGGCGCCCTCCCGCTTCGTCGCCGCATACCAGCGCAGGGTCTGCAGGCGCGAAGCCAGACGCAGCAGCACGACCCGCAGGTCGTTGCACATCGCCAGCAGCATCTTGCGCAGCGCTTCGGTCTGCGCTTCGCCCGCTTCACCGGTGCGCGGCCGCGTGCGCTCGGACAATCGCATCAACTGGCGCAGATCGGCGACCAGCCGCGCCACCGCCGGACCGAAGCGCGCGCGCAGCCACTCATCGGCATCGCGCAGCACGTCGTGGGCGCCGAACAGATAGGCCGCAGCGAGCAAGTCCGGATCGTCGCGCAGCGGCCGCACGATCGCGACCATGCCGTCGGCATGTTCGAGAAAGGGCTCGCCGGTGCGCAGCCGCTTGTCGACGTACAGCGGAGCGACAACGCTGCGCGCCAGCGCCGGGTCGACCGGCGCAGCGGCCGTCGGCTCGATCCTGCGCTCGACCTCCTTGACCCGACCCACGGCGGCTGCTTTCGATTCGGCGTTGCGACCCATTATAGGAATCGCACGCCGCCGTCTGCGGCACAATGACCGCGATGTTCAAGTCGCTGCTTGCCCGGCTCGGCGCCTCGTCCCGAGTCGCGATTCCGGACGCGCTGTGGGAGGCCACGCTCGCGTCGCTGCCTTTCGTCGCGCGTCTCGATGCGGCGGAGCGCACGCGCCTGCGCGCGCTGGCGGAACGCCTTCTCGGCGAAAAGGAAATGGCCGCCGCGGGCGAACTCGAACTGACCGCGGCAATGCAGGTCGACATCGCCGTTCAGGCCTGCCTGCCGATCCTGAACCTCGGCCTCGACTGGTACCGGGGCTGGACGAGCATCGTCGTCTATCCGGGCGAATTTCTCGTTCCGCGCGAGCTGACCGACGACGATGGCGTCGTGCACCAGTTCGTCGAACCGATCGCCGGCGAGGCCTGGGATGGCGGGCCGCTGCTGCTGTCGTGGGACGACGCGCAGCGGCGCGACGGCGATCTGGGTCTCGCCTACAACGTCGTCATTCACGAGTTCACGCACAAGATCGACATGCTCGACGGCGATGCCGACGGCGTTCCGCCGTTCGCGCGCGGCTCGCACCCGGAGCTCGACCGGCAGGAGTGGATCGCCGTGCTGGCGGATGCGTTCGAGCGGTTCAACGCGGAACTCGAACTGATCGAGCACGAATTGCCGCCGGGGCTGGACCCGGACGACGCCGAGGCCGACCGCTACTACATGCATCTTCCGCTCGATCCGTACGCCGGCCAGGACGAAGGCGAGTTCTTCGCCGTCTCGAGCGAGACGTTCTTCGTCGACCCGGCGCGGCTGCACGCGGCGTTCCCGGACTGGTACCGGCAGCTTGCGCTGTTCTTCAAACAGGATCCGCTCGCTCGCCTGCCCGCCGGCGGGAAAGGACGCGGGCACGCCGAATGAAGCGGTTGCTGATCGTCTGGCATTCGCTGACCGGTGGCGCGAGGCAGATGGCCGAAGCGGCGGCCGCCGCGGCCCGCGCGGAACCCGGCGTCGAGGTGCGGCTGCAGCGCGCGACCGATACGACGGCCGACGACGTGCTCGCCGCCGACGGCTATCTGTTCGTCACGCCGGAAAACCTCGCGACGATGGCCGGGCTGATGAAGGATTTCTTCGACCGCATCTACTACGCGGCGCTCGACCGAACCAACGGACGGCCCTACGCGATCCTGATCTGCGCCGGCACCGACGGCACCGGCGCCGCGCGACAGATCCAGCGCATCGCCACCGGCCTGCGCCTGAAGGAGATCGCACCGCCGACGATCGTGATCACGGGTGCGCAATCGCCCGAGGCGATCTTCGCGCCGAAGACGATCGCGCAAGGCGATCTCGCGCGCTGTGCCGAGGTGGGCGCCGGGCTGGCAGCCGGCCTCGCGGCCGGAGTGTTCTGAACGCGCGCTACGGCAGCGCCGCCGTCACGACGATCTCGACCTTCCAATCGGGCCTGGCGAGCTTCGCCTGTACGGTCGCGCGCGCCGGCGTCTGACCGGTCGGTACCCACAAGTCCCAGACGGCGTTCATGCCGGCGAAGTCGGCCATGTCGGCGAGGAAGATCTGCGCGGTCAGCAGCCGCGTCTTGTCGGTACCCGCCTCGGCGAGCAGAGCGTCGATCGCCGCGAGCACCTGGCGCGTCTGCCCGCCGATGTCCTGAGTCGCGTCCTCGGCGATCTGGCCCGCCAGATACACGATGCCGCCGTGGATCACGGCCTCGCTCATCCGGGGGCCCGCGTGCAGTCGCCCGATCGCCATCGCTCAATCTCCAAACAGGAACTCGCGCACGACGGCGATCTCGTCGTCGTGCATGAACATCGGCGCGTGCCCGACGCCGGCGATCTCGACGAGCTTCGCGCGCGGCCCCCGCAGCGTCATCGCGCGGGCGGTCTCGCGCGTCAGCAGGTCGGAACGCTCGCCGCGCAGCAGCAGCGTCGGACACGCGATCGCGTCGTACAGCTTCCACATCGCCGCTTCGCCGGCCGCCGCCGACTCCGGCGTCACCGCTCGGAACGGCACCGCGATGCGCGGGTCGTAGTGCAGCACCCAGCCGTCGCCCTGTTCGTCCCGGACCGGACGCACGACCGTTTCGGTGATCTCTCGCCATTCGTCGCGCGTGCGCAGGCCGAACGGCGCAGAGATCGCCGCGATGTAGTCGATCGCCTGCTCGACGCTCGCGAAGCGGACCGGCTTGCCGAGGTACTCGCCGATGCGCGCGAGCGCGGCCGCGTCGAGCGTCGGCCCGACGTCGTTGATGACGAGCTTCGTGATCGGAGAGCCGGGCTGGCCGGCCAGCGTGATGCCGATCAGACCGCCCATCGAGGTGCCGACCCAATGCACCGACTCGACGCCGAGCCTGGCGATCAGCGTGACCATGTCGGCCGTGTACTGCGCGACGTGATAGTGCCGCGGGTCGCGCAGCCACTCACTGCGTCCGCGGCCGACGACGTCGGGGCAGACGACCCGGTAGCGGTCCGCGAGCGCGCGAGCGAGCCGGTCGAAGTCGCGCCCGACGCGGGTCAGACCGTGCACGCAGACGAGCACGTTCGGATTGGCGGGTTCGCCCCACTCGGTGTAGGCCATCGAATGCAGACCGGCCGGGCTCAGGCAGCGGACCGATCCGAAGCGGGGTTGCAGTGTGCTCATGCGTGGTATCGCCGGTGCGGCAGCGTCGTCGCGTCCGGCGTGCATTGTACGGGTGGCATACTCGCCGCCCGACCCCATGGAGGACTCGCATGCTGAAGGGCAAGACCGCACTCGTCACCGGATCGACCAGCGGCATCGGCCTGGGCATCGCCCGCGCGCTGGCGAAAGAAGGCGCCAACATCGTCGTCAACGGCTTCGGCGACGATCGCGCAATCGCCGGCGTGGAAAGCGAGCTTCAGGCGCTCGGCGCGCGCACGCTGTACCACGGCGCCGACATGAGCAAACCGGCGCAGATCGAAGACATGATCCGCGCGGCCGAAGCGCGTTTCGGCCGCATCGACGTGCTGGTCAACAACGCCGGCATTCAGCACGTCGCCAGCATCGAAGACTTCCCCGTCGAACGCTGGGATGCGGTCATCGCGATCAACCTCAGTTCGGCCTTTCACACCATTCGCCTTTCGTTGCCGAAGATGAAAGCGGCCAACTGGGGCCGCATCATCAACATCGCGTCCGTGCACGGCCTGGTGGCGTCGGTACAGAAGGTCGCCTACGTCGCGGCCAAGCACGGCGTCGTCGGACTGACCAAGGTGGTCGCGCTGGAGACGGCGCAAACGGGCATCACCTGCAACGCCATCTGCCCGGGCTGGGTGCTGACCCCGCTCGTGCAGCAGCAGATCGACGCGCGCGCGGCGCGCGAAAACCTCTCCAGCGACGAAGCCAGGCGCGCGCTGCTGGGGGAGAAGCAGCCATCGCTTCAGTTCGTCACGCCGGAGCAGATCGGAGCGCTCGCCGTGTTCCTTTGTTCGGAAGCCGCCGCGCAGGTGCGCGGCGCGGCGTGGAACATCGACGGCGGCTGGGCCGCGCAGTAGCCGCCGTCAATCGAAAGCGGCGACGGGCGCGCGCGCGCGTGCGGCGAGCGAGGCGACGTCCTCCGAGGTGAGCGCACGCAGGAACGCCACCAGCGCGGCGCGCTCGGCTTCGGTCAACCCCAGCGGCGCGAGCAGCGGGCTCCTGCCCGGGTTGTCGGCACCGCCCGCGTCGTAGAAGTCGACGACCTCCTCGAGCGTGGCGAACGACCCGTCGTGCATGTACGGCGCGGTGAGCGCCACGTTCCGCAGGCTCGGCGTCTTGTATGCCCATCGGTCGGCCGGATCGAGCGTGATTTCGAAGCGCCCGAGGTCGGGCAGCGGTCGCTCGAATTGGCGATCGAGTTCGCCGGTATCCACCTCGGTCGAGACACCTGGCGCGAGCTCGACGCGGATGCGTAGGGGCCCTCCATAGACGCGTCGCCAACCCACGCCGGTGTTGTGGAACGCGAAGTCCGAGAACATCGCGTCGCGGCTGCCGATCGTGTGACACTGCGCGCAGCGCGCCTTGCCGGTGAACAACTCGAATCCCGCCTGCTCCTGCGCGCTGAGCGCATCGCGCTCGCCCCCGTAGCGCCAGCGGTCGAATCGCGAACGACCCGCCAGCAGCGAGCGCTCGTAGGCTGCGATCGCCTCGCCGATCGTTTCCATCGTCACGCCCCGCCCCGCGAAGAGCCGGTCGAATGCGCTGCGGTATGCCTCGATTCCGCGCACGCGCGCCACGACGTGCCCGACCGAAGGGTTGGCCATCTCGTTGGGTGCGAGCAGCGGACCCCAGACCTGCTGCTCGAGTGTGTGCTCGCGGCCGTCGTGGAACAGCACTGGGTGGAAAGCGACGTTCAGCAGCGTCGGCGCATTGCGCCGCACGCTGCGGCCTTCGAAGCCGAGCGGGGTGGCCAGTTCGTTGGACGTGAATCCCTGCTCCGGCACGTGGCACATGCCGCAGGACATCGTTCCGTTGAACGACAGCCGGCGGTCGAAGAACAGCGCGCGCCCGAGCTCGATCCGCGCCCGCATCGTCTCGCCACCGGCGCCGGCCGGCAGCGCCGGCAGGCCGAGCGCTGCGGGCGGCGGCCCGGGCGGCGGAGCGGGCGTGCACGCCGCCGCAAGCAGCGCCGCAGCCAGCGGTGCTGCGGCGAGCGCTCGTGCGATCACCGCGCGGGCTCCTCCATACTCAGCGTTTCGATGTCGTTGAGTACGACGTCGACAAACAGATACGCCGGCGAGTAGATCTCGCGCACCCACCCCGTGCGGTCGATCAAGAACACCTTCAACGTGTGGCTGATCACCCGTGTCGGCCGGCCACGCTCGTCGCGTTCGACCTGCGCGTCCTGCCCGAGCCCTTCGAGCAGCGGCATCAGCGCCGCTGTCGATTCTGTCGTCAGGAACTTCCACGCCAGCCCGGCGCGCGGCTCGACGTAGCGGCCGCCGTAGGTGCGCATCGCCTCCGGAGTGTCGTTGGTCGGGTCGAACGACAGGCTCACCAGCCGGACGCGGCGCGCCAGCGCGGGACGCTCGATCAGACGCCGGCGCAACTCGGCCAGCGTTTCATACGCGAGCGGGCATCCGTAACGGTCCGTGCAGTACGTGTACATGAACGACAGCACGGTGATCCGTCCGGTCGTGAACGCCGAAAGCGGATGCGCCGCGCCGTCGCTGTCGAGCACGCGGCCGGCCGGCACGCGCTGGATTCGCTCGAGCCGGTAGCTGCCGGCCGGCGGCGGTTTGTACTCCATGCGCGGCGCCGCCGGCGGTTCGTCGCGCGCGGCGTGCGCCGCCGCCGCGCATGCGAGCAGCCAGGCAGCAACCGCCCGGCGTGCGAACCTCATGCGTTCAGGTCTGCGGCTTGGCGGTGAACTTCATGTGGTGCGCGCGACCGAGCTTCTCCTTGGTGAAGTCGATCCGCCACTGCTCTTTCAGTTCCTTGCCGTCCCAGTGGAACAACGCGAGGAACTGCTCGTTGTCCTCGCCCTTCTTGTCCCAGTTTGCCAGCAGGGATGACGTGATGTACACGCGCTTGCCGTCCCACGATTGCGAAACCATGTTGACCTGTTTGCCGGTCTTCTTGGCGTACGTTTGCTTCGGCGCTTCCGGATTCGACAGATCGAAGTAGCGCGTCATCCCGTCCATGAAGGTGTTGACCCAAAGCCCCTTGCCGTCCGCGGTGATCGAGATGTCGACGGGCAGCGGGATCTTCTCCGGCTCGCCGATCGTGCCGACCTCCTTCGCCTGCCACTTCCCGGCAGCGTCGCGCTTGACCAGCCACAGCTTCGAGGTCAACGCGCTGGCGGTGACCGCCCAGTCGTGGCCCGGCACGAGCGACCAGCGGATCTCCAGCGGCGAGCCTGGGACGTTGAAGATCTGCTGCGGCTTCATCGACTTCAGATCCCACAGAACCATCGTCGTGCCGAAGCGCTTCATCGCCTCGGCGTCCTTCACCAGCTTGCCCAGATCCATCATGTAGTTGTTCCAGCCGGTGAAGCTCGAGGTCAGCAGCACGTTCTTGGCCGGATTGATCGCGATGTCGTAACCGTATCCGTCGCCCTTGACGCCGCCGAGTTCGCCGACCGGCATGTCGTACTTCGCGACGAACTCTCCTTTGTTGTTGTACAGCGCCATGCCGGTGACTCCACCGTGGTCCTTGGTGTTGGAAAGCGCCTGGACCAGCATGCGCCCCGGCAGCGCATAGAACGTGTGCGGACCGACATAGCCGGTACGCTGCGGCAGATCGGCGATCGTGCGCACGAGCTTCGGCTTCGCCGGGTCGGCCACGTCGAACACGAAGATCTTCGAGTCGTCGAGCCGTCCTGCCCACAGATAGCGCCGGTCGTCGGTGAATCCCATGTGGTGCGCTTCTCCGCGGCCGCCGACCGACAGCGTGTGCACGATCTTGCCGTAATCCTTCGACTTCGGATTGGCGCCGACCGTGACCAGCTTGTCGGAGCCGTCGCCGAGCCCTTCGACGCCGAGCGTCCATACGTGGACGTAGTCTTCCTGCCCTTTGATGAGCTTCGTCGTGTACGGCGAGTTGCAGGTCTCGTCGGCGTGCGCCGCGCCGGCCGCGATGAGGATCGCGGCCCCGACCCAGACCGCGACGACGGCCGCTGCCATGCGCTTTTCTCGAATCATCGAAACGTCTCCTCGTTCGTGGGTTTTCGCAGTCGCCGGTGGCGCCCAAGCCACCTGCGTCAACGTGTAGCGCGTGCGGTCGCCTGCGTCAATCGCCCCGCCTTGGGGCGTACGCGCCTACGGCTGCCACGGGGGCGGCGCGTCTTCGGCTGGCAGCGGATCGGGGCGTTGCGGCGCCTCGTCGGGCACGCTTGGATCGTCCGCAATGCTGTCGCGCCGCGCGGCACCCGGCTGGTTATGCCAGTAGCGTGCCCGGTCGCGCCGCCAGGCTTCGACGGCGACCGTGCCGTCGGCAGCGAAACGCCACTGCACCGCGCCGAGATGGTCGGTCCGCATGACCTCCGCGCCGGCGCGGCGATAGCGCTCGACGACGCCGGCATCCGGGTGACCGAAACGGTTGCGATAGCCGGCCTGAACGACGACCCAGCGCGGCCGCACCGCCTGCACGAAAGTGTGGCTCGACGAATGCCGGCTGCCGTGATGCGGCGCGCTCGCAAGCGCCACGGCCGGCACGCCGCGCGCCACGAGCATCGCTTCCTCGCGCGCCGGGAGGTCCCCCGTCAGCAGCACGCGCGCGTCGCCCATGCCGACTTCGACCACGCAACTGAGCGCGTTCGTCGACATGCCCGCACGCGCGTAGTCGACCGCGAGGGGATGCAGCACGCGCGCTTCGAACGCGCCCAGCGCGACGCGCTGTCCCGCCTCGCAGCGCTCGATGTGCGCGGCGCCCGCAAGCGTCGGATGCGCAGGGTCGATCGAGGTCAGCACGCGCGCGACCGTAAGGCCGCGCAGGACCGACGCGGCGCCGCCCGAGTGATCGCTGTCCAGATGCGAAACGACCAGCGCGTCGAGCCGGCCGATCCCGCGCCAGCGCAGGTAGGGCAGGATCACACGCTCGCCGGCGTCGGCCGCAGGCGTATAGCGCGGGCCGGCGTCGTACAGCAGCACCGCGTTCTGCGTCTCGACGAGCACGGCCATGCCCTGCCCGACGTCGAGCGCGGTGACCCAGAACTCGCCGGGCGCCGGGCGCGCGGCGGGCCAGACGACGAGCGGCAGCAGCCACGTCGCACCGACCCATCGCAGCGGCCAGCCGGGCGGCGCGAGCAACCACGCCACACCGCCGACTGCGAGCAGCACGGCGCAGGGCGGAGGTGCCGCCATCGGCATGCCCGCCCACGGCAGCGCCGCCAGCGTCTGCAACGCGGACGCCAGCGCCTCGAACAGCCAATGCGCGAGCGCAAACAGCGGAACCGCGAAGGACGCGAACGGCTCTGGCAGCAGCACGAGTGCCGAACCGATCAAAGCGAGCGGCGTGACGGCGAGGCTCACCAGCGGGATGGCGACCGCGTTCGCAAGCGGCGACACCACCGACACCTGGCGAAACAGCGCGATGGTCAGCGGAACCAGCGCCAGCGTGACGGCAAGCTGGATGCGCACCGCGTCGACGCCGCGCGTGCGCCAAACCTGCTCGACGCGCAGCGCGGCGCGGCCGTGCATGACCAGAAAGATCGCCGCGACTGCGCCGAACGACAACCAGAAGCCGGGCGCGCCGACGGCCCACGGATCGAGCGCGCACACGACCGCCGCAGCCAAAGCGAGTGTGGTTGCGGGCCCGATCCCTCGGCGCACGACGAGCGCCCCCGCCACGGCGGCCAGCATGAAGAAGGTCCGTTGCGCGGGCACACCCCAGCCCGCCAGCAGACAGTAGGCGAACGCGACCGCCATCGCTGCCGTCGCGGCGGCGGCCTGCGCCGAGCCGCAAGCGAGCAGATGCCGCGAACGCCGCCACAGCGCGCCGACGGCGGCCGCGGCGAGCCCCGCGATCATCGTGATGTGCAGGCCCGAAATGCTGACCAGATGCGAGATGCCGGTGCGGTTGAACAGGATCCAGTCCGTCTCGGCGATCGCGCGCTGATCGCCCAGCACGAGCGCGACGAGCACGCCGCCGTAGCGATCGTTCGCGACGCGACGCTGCATCGCCTCACGCAGGTGCTGCCGCGCGCGGTCGATCGCAGGGCCGGGCTGCCAGACCATCGAGTCGAGCCGTCGCGGCGCATCCTCGACACGGCCGTCGCGAACGTAGCCGGTGGCGCGCAGATTGCGCTCGAGCAGCCACGCCTCCAGATCGAAGCCGCCGGGGTTCATCGCGCCGTGCGGGCGGCGCAGACGTACGGTAAACGCCCAGCGCTCGGCCGCTTGTACGCGTGCATCCGCGCGATACCAGGCAAGCGCAAGCCGCGCGGGAATCCGGATGTCGGGTGTGTCGACCCGCTCGACGGCGAACTCGAAGCGCGTGCCGCGCTCCAGTTGCGCCGGCAGGCTCGCGATCACGCCCGTGACGCGAACGTCGCGGCCCTCGTCGTCCAAAGTGAGTTCGTCGCCCATACGCACGTGCGCGACGGCCGCCGCATAGGCGAAGCCGGCGCACGCCGCGCCGGCCGTGGCGAGCATCGCGACGATCTCGCCGCCGCGGGCGAACGACGTGCGCACCGCAAGCGCAAGCGCCGCCGACCAACATCCCGCGGCCGCGCCGGCCGCAAGCAACAGTGCCAACACGCCCGGCAACTTGGCCTGCTGCTGCAGCAGGAACACGCCTGCGACGAATGCGGCGAGCGCGCCGGCCTGCACTGTCAACGGACGTCCGCGCCTGGCGCAACGCCGGGCGTCATCGCGAGCCAGCGCGCCAGGCGAGGCAATGCGGCGCAGGCGTTGCGGCGGTTGCGATCGGCGACTTCGTCGATGGACACGCCGCGCAACTGCGCCATCGTTGCGGCGATGCGAGCCAGCTCGGCGGGCTCGTTGCGCAGGGTCCCGCCGGCTCGGCGTAGCCACTGCGGCGGGATGTCGGGGGCATCCGTTTCGAGCACCCACGCATCGTCCGTCAGTGTCGCCGCGAGGCGGCGAATCCGCAGCGAGCCGTCGTAGGTCATCGCGCCGCCGAAGCCGAGGCGAAACCCGGCGCCGACGAACCGCTGCGCCTGGTCGGTCGAACCATTGAACGCGTGCGCGATACCGCCCGCCACCGGATGAAGCCGCAGGTACTTCAGCAGCGCGTCCTGCGAACGGCGCACGTGCAGGATCACCGGCATGCCGAAGTCGCGCGCGACCTTCAACTGCTCGCGGTAGAACCAGGCCTGCCGCGCGACGTCGTGCCCGGGCACGTAGAAGTCGAGCCCGATCTCGCCGATCGCGACGAAGCGCGGATCGTCCATCGCCGCGGCCACGGCCGTGCGCAAGACGCCGATGTCGTCGTCGCGCGAACGATCGATCCACAGCGGATGGATGCCCAGCGCGTACGCGAAGCCGTACCTCCGCGCGATCCGCGACGTCTGCTCGAAGTGCTCCACGTGCGCCGCCGGCAGCACCATCATCGTCACGCCCGCCGCTCGCGCACGCGCAACGACGGCGTCGCGGTCCGCATCGAATTCTTCGGCGTCGAGATGGCAGTGGGTGTCGATCAGCACGGTCGCACGGGATCGCGGATCACGTCGGACGCTAGCCTGCCACGCCCGGCGCGGGCACGCCATCGCGGCGAACCGCCCACGCGCGCCCGATCCGCAAGCCGCCGGCGGCGATCCGATAACATCGATGCATGCCGCGCAAGTTCCTCAAGCGCCTGATGCCCACCGTGGAAAAAGTCCGCGAGATCAAGGCGCTCGGCGTATTCGGCGACGGGTTGTTCCACCCTGCGCTCTGGCACCTGAACCGGCGTTCGGCGGCGGGCGGAGTGGCGGTTGGGCTGTTCTGCGGGCTGATCCCGGGCCCGTTCCAGATGCTCGGCGCCGGCATCGCGGCGCTGCTGTTCCGGGTCAATCTGCCGGTCGCGCTGCTGACGACGCTGTACACGAACCCGATCACGATCGTTCCGCTGTATCTGATCGCGTACAAGCTGGGCACGATGGCGCTCGGCGCCGCCGGCGCCCGAACACCCGAGCCACCGCCGGAGTGGGTGTGGTCGCAGATCGGCGCGTCGATCGAGGCGTATGGACAGTGGATGCTGGAGCTGGGCGCGCCGCTCGCGCTCGGCGTGTTCCTGCTTGCGACCCTGCTGGCAGCGACCGGCTACGTCGTCGTCCGCGTGCTGTGGAGCGCGTATCTGCGCATCGCCTGGGCTGCGCGGTCGAAGCGCCGGCTTGCGCGCATCGGCCGATGACGGGACGCCGCCGCATCGTTGCCTGGTTGCCTCTTGCCGCCGCCGGCGCACTCGCCTGGCTTCTTCGCTTCGACGGCATCGTGGCCGGTCTGCTGCTCGGTTCCGCGGCGCTCGCCGGGCTCGCGCTGGCACGCAGACCGCTGTCGCTGCCCTTCGCCGCGTGGACGCTGGCCGGCGCGGCTGCGCTTGGCTTCAGCGCCGGCGTTTTTGCCGGGCTCGTGGGGCTTTCGGTGCGCGCGATGATGGCCGCCGGCGCGCAGCACTGGGTCGGCAACACCTTCGCGGTCGGCGCCGTCGCGCTCGCCACGCTTGGTGTGCTGGTCGCGACGGTCGCACTGCTTCCGCGCCGCGGCGACGGCGGCGACTGACGCTCAAGCCGGCACAAGCCGGCCGTCGCGCAATCGCAGCACGCGGTCGCACCGGGCGGCGAGTTCCGGGTCATGCGTGACGATCACGATGGCGGTGCGCCGCTCGCGCGCCAGTCCGACGAAGACGTCGAAGACCGCGCGGGCGGTATCGCGATCGAGATTGCCGGTCGGTTCGTCGGCCAGCACGCACGCCGGCTGCGTGACGATCGCGCGAGCGATCGCGGTGCGCTGGCGCTCGCCGCCCGACAGTTCCGCCGGATGGTGCGGCAGACGTTCGGCCAGACCGACCGCCGCCAGCGCCTCGCGCGCGCGTTCGCGCGCCGCGGCGAGCGGCATGCGCCTGATCGCCAGCGGCATCGCGACGTTGTCGAGCGCGGTGAACTCGGGCAGCAGATGATGGAACTGGTAGACGAAGCCCAGCCGCTGGTTGCGCACGCGCCCGCGCTCGTCGTCGTCGAACGACGCGATGTCGCGTCCGTCGATCGACACCGTGCCCGCATCGACCGAATCCAGACCGCCGAGGCAGTGCAGTAAGGTGCTCTTACCGGACCCCGAAGCGCCGACGACCGCGATGATCTCGGCGGCGCCGACGTCGAGGTCGGCGCCCTTGAGCACCTGCACCGCGAGCGGGCCTTCGCGATAGGCCTTGAAAATGCCGCGGGCGCAGATGACCGCGCTCATGCCGCCTCCGCTTTCACCGCGCGCCGAACCTTGGCGCAGCGGTGCGTCCGGCCGCACCGCTCAGTCATACCGCAGCGCCTCCGCCGGGCGTGTGCGCGACGCGCGCCAGCTCGGGTAAAGCGTCGCCGCCAGGGACAGTACGAGCGAAATCAGCGCGATCGGAACGATGTCGCCGGCGCGCGGATCGGATGGCAGCGCGCTGATGAAATAGATCTCGCGCGGCAGGAATTGCACGCCGAGAAGCCGCTCGATCGCCGGAACGATCACGTCGAGATTGTTCGCCAGAAGCAAACCGCCGGCCAAGCCGAGCGCGGTGCCGATCACGCCGATCAATGCGCCCTGCACGATGAAGACCGTCATCACGCTGCGCGGGCTGGCGCCAAGCGTGCGCAAAATGGCGATGTCCGACTGCTTTTCCGTCACCGTCATCACCAGCGTTGACACGAGATTGAACGCAGCGACCGCGACGATCAGCGTCAGGATGACGAACATCATCCGCTTCTCGGTTTGCACGGCCGCGAAGTAGACGCGGTTCTGGCGCGACCAGTCCGACACGCGCAGCCCCGGTTCGAGCGTGGCCGCGAGCTGCGCTGCGACCTGCGGCGCACGCTCCATGTCGTGCAGCCGCAGCCGCACCCCCGTCGGCCCGTCGACGCGAAACAACCGCTGCGCGTCGCCCAGATGCACGAGCGCCAGCGCGCTGTCGAACTCGAAGTGTCCGGACTCGAAGGTCGCGACGACGCGGAACTGCTTGAGCCGCGGAACGATGCCCGCGGGCGTGACCGTGCCCTGCGGCGCGATCAGCGTGACCCGGTCGCCCGTCATCACCGCCATCGCGCGCGCCAGCTCGATGCCGAGCACGATACCGAACTCGCCGTCGGCCAGATCGGTGATCCGCCCGCCGGCGAGGTGCCTCGCGATCTCGGTCACCTGCGGCTCGGCGTCCGGGTCGACACCGCGCACGAGTGCGCCGCGCACCGCGTCACCACGCGCGATCATCGCCTGCGCGTTGATGTACGGCGCGGCTGCCGCGACCTCCGGGTTGCGCAGCGCCTGCGCCGCGACGCGCCGCCAGTCGTCGATCCTGCCGTCGAACGACGTGATCTCGACGTGCGACAGTGCCGCCATCATCCGCGCGCGCACCTCCTTCGTGAAGCCGTTCATGACGCTCAGCACGACGATCAGCGCCGCCACGCCGAGCGCGATCCCGGCCATCGAGATCGCCGAGATGAACGAATTGCGCCGGCGCGCGCGGCGCCCGGCGCGCGTGTAGCGCAGGCCGATGCGTATTTCGTAGGGAAGGTTCAAGGGGGCTTCCGAAAGGCGCGCATTCTATCGAAGCGCTTCGCTCGGCTCGCGCGCAACGGTCCGTAGAATCGCCCGCATGCGCTGGTTCGTCGTGGTCCCGGGTGCCCTCGTTTCCGAATCGTACGCCCCCGAAGTTCTCGCTGCGGCGGCCGTGCCGCGCCTGGCGCGCCGGCTGGCACGCGCCGCGCGCGGCGACGAGACGAGGCGCGACGAAGCCGCATGTCTGCCGCATCTGGACTGGCTATGGGGCGCATTCGGCGGACAGGCGCGCACGCCGGTGACGGCGCCTTACGCGTGGCGGGCGCTCAACGGCGACAGCGCCGCCAGCGCCGGCGCCGAGTCGCAACTTTGGTTCTGCGAGCCAGTGCACTTCGCGCTCGCACGCGATCACCTGCTCGTGGCCCCGCTCGACCCGCCGCTCGCCACCGACGAGGCGCAGGCGCTCGCCGCCGCCGCGGACGAAGCCGCCCGCGAAGCCGGGGCATCGCTGCGGCTTCTCGATCACGCTCGCTGGTTCATGCAGGTCGACCCGCCGTGGCAACTGGACACCGTGGCCCTCGCGGCGGCGTTCGGCCGTTCTGCGCTCGAGGTGCTGCCGACCGGGGCCGACGCGGGGCGCTGGCGCAAGCTGCTGAACGAGATCCAGATGCGCTGGCACGCGCATCCGGTCAATGCCGCACGCGAAGCGCGAGGCGCTGCCGCGGCCAACGCGCTGTGGCTGCACGGCGGCGGCGTGTGGGCGCCGCTGCCGCGCGCGCCGTTCGCGACGGTGCTGTCCGACGACCCGACGCTGCGCGGCTGGGCGCTCGCCGCGGGGCTCGCGCCGTCGGCGTTGCTCGACGCCGACGCCACACCGCCGGCGACCGGCGACACCGTTTCGTTGTGGGAAGGGCTTCAGCACAGCGCATACGCAGGCCAATGGGATGCGTGGCGCGCCCGCTTGCCGGAATTCGAGCGGCGGATCGAGTCGGTTTGCGAGCTCGCCTTCGCCGCCGGGTTTGCGTCCGTCGAACTGCTGCTGGCGGGACGCTTCTGCGCGCGCCGGTTCACGCTCGGCGAACTCGACGCGTGGCGCGTGTGGCGGCGCGCGACGCTCGCCGAACGGTTGTGCGAGGCCGGTGCGGAATGACCGCGAGACTCGTCCAGCGCGACTACGACCCCGCGGCGGCGCGCCGTCTCGAGTCCGCCGGTGTACCCGCCCCGCTGGCGCGGGCGCTGGCCGCGCGCGGCATCGCTTCGGCGCGCGAACTCGAACTCGCCGCACGCGAGCTGATCGCACCCGGCGATCTGTCGCACGTGGACGACGCGGCGCGCCTGCTGGCGGACGCGATCGAGCGCGGCCAGCCGCTGCTGATCGTCGCCGACTACGACTGCGACGGCGCCACCGCCTGCGCGGTCGGACTGCGCGGACTGCGTGCGCTGGGCGCGCAGGTCGACTACCTGGTGCCGAACCGCTTCGAGTACGGCTACGGCCTGACGCCCGAAATCGTCGACCTGGCCGCGTCGCGCACGCCCCGGCCGCGCCTGCTGATCACCGTCGACAACGGGATCGCGAGCGTCGACGGTGTGGATCGCGCCAACGCCCTGGGCATCGACGTGCTCGTCACCGACCACCATATGCCGGGCGATCGGCTGCCGGCCGCGCGCGCGATCGTCAACCCGAACCAGCCGGGATGCGGTTTTCCGAGCAAGCACCTGGCCGGCGTAGGCGTGATGTTCTACGTGTTGATGGCGCTGCGCGCCGAGTTGCGCCAGCGCGGGCGCTTCACCGAATCGACGCAGCCGAGGCTCGACGGACTGCTCGACCTGGTCGCTCTGGGCACCGTTGCCGACGTGGTACGACTGGACCGCAACAACCGCATCCTGGTGGCGGCGGGGCTCGAACGCATCCGCGCCGGCCGCATGCAGCCGGGCGTGGCGGCGCTGTTCGAGGTGGCCGGGCGCAGCGCGCGGCTCGCGCAGGCGGGCGACCTCGGCTTCGCGATCGGCCCGCGCGTCAACGCTGCCGGGCGGCTCGCCGACATGACGGTCGGCATCGAGTGCCTGACCACCGACGATCCGGAACGCGCGCTCGCACTGGCGCGACAGCTCGACGAACTGAACCGCGAGCGGCGCGCGATCGAGGCCGACATGCAGTTCGACGCACTCGCGGGGCTGGCGGATGCCGCGCTTGGCGAACAGCGGACGATCACACTGTTCAACGAGACCTGGCACCAGGGCGTGGTCGGGTTGGTTGCTTCGCGCGTCAAGGAGCGCTACCACCGGCCGACGATCGCGTTTGCGCGCGCCGACGAATCGATGCTGCGCGGATCGGGCCGATCGATCGACGGCGTGCACCTGCGCGACACGCTCGACCTCGTAACGAAGGCCGCGCCCCGGCTGATCGAGCGTTTCGGCGGGCACGCGATGGCGGCCGGTCTGACGCTGCGCGCTGAGAACTACGATGCCTTCGCGCGCGCGTTCGAGGCGGCCACGCGCGCCAGCGCCGACGCCGACTGCTTCACGCGAACGATCGCCATCGACGGGCCGCTCACCCCCGCCGACATCGGGCTCACGCTGGTCGAAGCGACCGACCGGCAGATCTGGGGCCAGGGCTTTCCGGCACCGCTGTACGCCAACGAGTTCACCGTCGTCGAGCAGCGGCTCGTCAAGGAGCAGCACCTGCGGCTGACGCTCGAGCTGGCGGGCAGGCGCTTCGCCGCGATCTGGTTCCGACGCAACGAGTCGCTGCCTGCGCGCGCGGTGCTCGCCTACCGCCCAGTCCTGGACGAATACCAGGGCGAGCGCCGCGTGCAGCTCGTCGTCGAGCACATCGGCTGAGCCTGCCGCGGGCGGCCGCGACCCGCTACCTATAATGCGCCGCTCGAATCGAAGGAAGCCGAAACGATGGAAGCCGAACGACTCAATCAGATCGCAGGGATGATCGCCGACCTCGAGGCGCGGCTCGCGGATCTGCGGAGGTATCTTTGACGTCGACGCCAAGCAGCGGCGCCTCGCCGAGGTAAGCCGCGAGCTCGAGAACCCGAACGTCTGGAGCGATCCGAAGCGCGCGCAGGAACTGGGCCGCGAGAAGAAGCTGCTCGATGACGTCGTCGGGCGAATGCAGCGGCTGGGCAACGGCCTGCGCGACTCGGCCGAGCTCTTCGAGATGGGTCGCGCCGACGAGGACGACGCCACGCTCGTGTCGGTCGAGGCCGACGTGCGCGCGCTCGCGAAGGAGGTCGCCGACCTCGAGTTCCAGCGGATGTTCAACAATCCGCTCGATCCGAACAACTGCTTCATCGAGATCCAGGCCGGCGCCGGCGGCACCGAAGCGCAGGACTGGGCCGCGATGCTCGAGCGCATGTACCTGCGCTACTGCGAGCGGCGCGGCTTCAAGACCGAGCTGCTGGAGGAAACCGAAGGCGAGGTCGCCGGCATCAAGGGCGCGACGATCAAGGTGACCGGTCCGTATGCGTACGGCATGCTGCGAACCGAAACCGGGATCCACCGGCTGGTGCGCAAGTCACCGTTCGACTCGAACGCGCGCCGCCATACGTCGTTCGCGAGCGTGTTCGTCTATCCCGAGGTCGACGAATCGATCGAAGTCGAGATCAACCCGGCCGATCTGCGCATCGACGTGTATCGCGCCTCCGGCGCCGGCGGCCAGCACGTCAACAAGACCGAGAGCGCGGTGCGCATCACGCACATCCCGACCGGCATCGTCGTGTCCAGCCAGAACGACCGCAGCCAGCACCGCAACCGCGCCGAGGCGATGGCGATGCTGAAGTCGAAGCTGTACGAACTGGAGCTGCGCAAGCGGATGGCCGAGCAGGCCAAGCTGGAAGATTCCAAGACCGACATCGGCTGGGGCCACCAGATCCGCTCCTACGTGCTCGACCAGTCGCGCATCAAGGATCTGCGCACCAACGTCGAGATCGGCAACACGCAGGCGGTGCTCGACGGCGACCTCGATCCGTTCATCGAAGCGAGCCTCAAACAAGGCGTGTGAACGCAATGGCCGAACCCGCCCGCCGCGGCAGTCCGCGCCGCACCGACCCGTGATGGATCGACCCATGACCACCGGCACCTTCGACCTGTACATCGTCACCGGCGCCTCGCGCGGGCTCGGCCGGGCGATCGCCGAGCGATTGCTGTCGAGCGGCCGCACACTGCTGGCCATCTCGCGCCAGCCCGATCGGACGCTCGAATCGGCGGCGACCGCCAGAGGCGCGCACCTCGAGCAGTGGGCGCTCGACCTCGCGCACGACATCGGTGCGGCGGCGCGACTCGAAACCTGGCTGCACGCGCAACCGCGCGACCGGTTCGCGACCGCCACGCTGATCAACAACGCGGGACTGCTCGGCACGGTCGGGCCGATCGACCAGTCCGACGCTCAGACGCTCGCCGCGGTCGTTCGGGTCGGTCTCGAAGCGCCGCTCGTACTGACGAGCGCGTTCTTGCGCGCCACGCGCGCGTGGCGCGCGCAGCGCCGCGTGCTGAACGTGTCTTCCGGCGCAGGGCGCCGGCCGATCGCGGGCTGGGCCGCGTACTGCGCGGCGAAGGCCGGACTCGATCACTTCTCGCGCGTCACGGCGCTGGACGAGCAGCGGCTGCCGAACCCCGCGCGGATCGTCTCCCTCGCCCCCGGCGTCATCGACACCGACATGCAGGCGCAGCTGCGCGCATCCGACCCGGCCGGCTTTCCGGACATCGAACAGTTCAAGCAACTGAAAGCGGGCGGGCAACTCGCGACACCCGAAGCCGCGGCCGCGCGCGTGCTCGCCTATCTGGCGCGTCCCGATTTCGGCGCCAATCCCGTCGCCGACGTGCGCGACGCCTGAAGAAGAACGAAGATGACCGCCACCCCACCGCCGCCCGCGCCGCAGGACGAGAACCAGATCATCGCCGAACGACGCGCCAAACTCGCACGGCTGCGCGCGCGCGGCCCGGCGTTTCCGAACGACTTCGTCCGCACACAGCACGCAGGCGACCTGCAGGCCAGGTACGGCGCTGCCGAGCGCGAGGCGCTGGCGAAGGAAAACGTCGAAGTCGCGCTCGCCGGCCGCATGATGCTCAAGCGCGTGATGGGCAAGGCGAGTTTCGCGACCGTGCAGGACGGCTCGGGACGCATCCAGCTGTACGTCACCCCGGAAGACGTCGGCGCCGAAGCGTACGAGGCGTTCAGGCATTGGGACCTGGGCGACATCGTCGGCGCGCGCGGCGTGCTGTTCAAGACGCAGAAGGGCGAGCTGTCGGTGCGTTGCCGCGAGCTGCGACTGCTCGTCAAGTCGCTGCGCCCGCTGCCCGAAAAGTTCCACGGGCTCGAGGACAAGGAGGCGCGCTACCGCCAACGCTACGTCGATCTGATCATGAACGAGGCCACGCGCGCGGTCTTCGTCACGCGCAGCCGCGCGATCGACGCGATGCGGCGCTTCATGACCGAGCACGGGTTTCTCGAGGTGGAAACGCCTATGCTGCAAGTGATCCCGGGCGGAGCGGCGGCCAGGCCGTTCGTGACCCATCACAACGCGCTCGACATCGACATGTTCCTGCGCATCGCACCGGAGCTGTTTCTGAAACGGCTGCTGGTCGGCGGCTTCGAACGCGTGTTCGAGATCAACCGCAACTTCAGAAACGAGGGGCTGAGCCCGCGCCACAACCCGGAATTCACGATGATGGAGTTCTACGCCGCGTACCACGACTATCGCTGGCTGATGGACTTCACTGAGGAACTGCTGCGCGAAGTCGCGATCGCGGCCACCGGCTCGGCGGTGCTCAACTACCAGGGCACGACGATCGATCTCGCCAAACCGTTCGAGCGGCTCACGATCGTCGAGGCGATTCGCCGTCACGCGCCGCAGTACTCGGACGCCCAACTCGCGGACCCAGCCTTCCTGCACGCGGAGCTGGCGCGCCTCGGCAGCACGCACGCGCAGCAAGCGCAGCTAGGCACGCTGCAACTGGCGCTGTTCGAGGAAGCGGTCGAGTCCAGGCTCGTGCAGCCGACCTATATCGTCGACTATCCGGTGGAGGTGTCGCCGCTGGCGCGCGCATCCGACACGCGCCCCGGAATCACCGAGCGCTTCGAGCTTTACATCGCCGGCCGCGAGACCGCCAACGGCTTCTCCGAGCTGAACGATCCGGAGGATCAGGCGGCGCGTTTTCTCGAACAGGTCAAAGCTCGCCAGGCCGGCGACGAGGAGGCGATGTACTACGACGCCGACTACATCCGCGCGCTCGAGTACGGCATGCCGCCGGCGGCCGGCTGCGGCGTGGGCGTGGACCGCTTCATCATGCTGCTGACGGATGCGCCGAGCATCCGCGACGTGCTGTTGTTCCCGCACATGCGTCCGGAGGAGCGCGGATGAAGGCGGACCGCGCGCGCCTGCATGCGCTGCAGCGGTCCTTGCTCGCGCGCGCCGACGAGCCGCCGCCGGAAGGATGGACGCCCGTATGGATCGCGCAGCGCCAGATCGGCGTGACCAACCCGGACGTCGCGCGCTACCTCGCAGCGCGCGAAGCGCGCTGCGCGATCGACGCGCGCGGTCTCGTCTTCGTCGATGACGGGTTCGATTTCCGCGCGCGCAGCGCGCTGCTGGCCGACGCCGCGCACCGGCTGCGCGACGCAGGGCTGCTGCACGGCTGGCGCGACGAGCAACTCGACGTCCGTCCGCTGGCCGGCGGCGAACCGCTGGCGCGGATCGAGCGCGCAGCCTGTCGGGCGCTCGGCATCGCCACGCACGCGGTGCACATGAACGCGTTCAGCACGGACGGCCGGCTGTACGTCGCGCGGCGCGCCGACCACAAACCGGTCGACCCCGGCCGATGGGACAACCTGGTCGGCGGCATGGTGGCCGCCGGCGAGTCCGAGCTCGACGCGCTCGCGCGCGAAGCGCTCGAAGAGGCCGGCCTCGATCTGGCGGCGATCGCGCCCACGCGCGGCGGCTTCGTGCGGGAGCGGCGCCGGGTGCCCGAGGGCTATCTGGTCGAGTCGGTCCAGGTGTTCGACGCGGACCTGCCGCACGGCCTCGTGCCGCACAATCGCGACGGCGAAGTCGCAGCCATCGAGTTGCGTGAGATTCCCGACGTGCTCGAGGCGATCGACCGCGATGACTTTACGTTCGAGGCGGCGCTGGTGACGCTGGACGGCCTGTTGCGCCGGGCATGATCGATCCGGTCGTCTTCTTTTTCCTGCTCGGCGTGCTCGCACGGCTCGCCAAGAGCGATTTGCGCCTGCCCGAGGCGCTGTACGAAGCGCTGTCGATCTACCTGCTGCTGGCGATCGGGCTGAAAGGCGGCACGCAGCTCGCGCAGCAGCCGCTGGCGGCCGTGCTGCCGCAGGCGCTGGCCGCGATCGCGCTCGGCGCGACGATTCCGCTGCTGCTGTTTCCGCTGCTCGTGCGATGGGGCGGCCTGACGCGCCCCGATGCAGCGTCGATCGCCGCGCACTACGGCTCGGTGTCGGTCGTCACGTTCGCCGTCGGCCTGAGCGTGCTCGCTCAGCGGAACCTGACTGCGGAACCGCACATGCCGCTGCTCGTGGCGCTGATGGAAGCGCCCGGCATCGCGACCGGCATCGTGCTGGCGCGCATCGGCGCGGCTCGGCGCATCGCCTGGGGCGCGCTCGCGCACGAGGTCGTCTTCGGCAAGAGCGTGCTGCTGCTGCTGGGCGGACTTGCGATCGGCGCGCTTGCAGGTCCGGAGGGACTCAAACCGGTCGAACCGCTGTTCGTCGACCTGTTCAAGGGCGTGCTCGCGCTGTTCCTGCTCGAAATGGGGCTCGTCGCCGGCGCGCGCGTCGGGGATCTGAAGCGCGCCGGCCCGTTTCTCGTCGCCTTCGGGATTTTCGCTCCGCTCGTGCTCGGTGCGCTGGGTGCCGCGGTCGGCTGGGCGATCGGCTTGAGCGTCGGCGGCACGGCGCTGCTGGCCACGCTCGCTGCGAGCGCCTCCTACATCGCCGCGCCGACGGCGATGCGCATCGCGGTTCCGGAAGCCAATCCGGCGCTGTCGATCGGTGTGGCGCTGGGGGTAACCTTCCCGTTCAATATCACGATCGGCATCCAGGTCTATCTTCAATACGCCCGCTGGCTGGGGGGCTGACGTTGCGGACGCACCCGAAGACGCTGCTGGTGATCGTCGCCGAGGCGGCGCTCGAGAAGACCTTGATACGCGATGCGCGCGCGTTCGGTGCGCACGGCTACACGATCACCGATGTGCGCGGTGGCGGCGAGCGCGGCGACCGCGAAGCCGCCTGGGAGGCGGATCGTTCGATCGAAATGAAGGTGATCTGCGACGACGCGGTGGCCGAACGGCTCGCCGCGCACGTGCTCGCCAACTACGCGCCCAACTACGCGCTGACGCTGTTCACCGCCGCCGTCGGCGTGTTCCGGCCGCAGAAGTTCTGATCGCGCCAAGGGCGCGCTTCAAGTCGCCTCGTCGATCCACGCCATTTGGATCGCTTCGAGGATCTTCTCGCCGGAGCGCTTCGGATCGTCGGCGAAGCCCGGCAGCTCGATCACCCAGCGGTACAGATCGACGAAGTTGACGGTACGCGGATCGACGTCAGGGTGCTTCTCGGCCAGCGCCATGGCGATTTCGAGCGAATCGGTCCATTTCATCGACCGCCCTCCTTCACCTGGTTGATCGTGTATTTCGGGATCTCGATCACGAGGTCCTTGTCCTTTACGATCGCCTGGCACGACAGGCGCGAGGTCGGCGTCAGACCCCAAGCCTTGTCGAGCAGGTCGTCCTCGTCTTCGTCGCTCGGATCGAGCGAATCGAAACCCTCGCGCACGATGACATGGCAGGTCGTGCAGGCGCACGACATCTCGCAGGCGTGCTCGATCTCGACGTCGTTGGCGAGCAGGTTTTCGCAGATGCTCTTGCCCGGCACGGCTTCGATCGTCGCGCCGGCAGGGCACAGCTCGTCATGCGGCAAGACCTTGATCCGGGGCATGCTCACTCGGGCAGGACTTCGTCGATGCGTCGCCCGGCGAGTGCCGACCGGATCGTGCGGTCCATTCGCCGCGCCGCGAACTCTTCGGTGCCGCGCGAAAGGCGGTCGATCGCCGTTTTGATCGCCAGATGGTCGTCGCCGCGCGCGATGTCGATCAGTTCGCGCAGCAGCCGTTCGACCTCGACGCGTTCGTCGTCGTCGAGCAAATCACCGTCGGCAGCGAGCGCGGCGATCGTTGCCTCGACCAGACGCTGCGCCTCGACCTGCTGCTCGCGCAGCGCGCGCGCGGCGACGTCGGCTTCGGCCGCACCGATCGATTCCTGCAACATGCGGGCAATCTCCTCGTCGGTCAGACCATAGGAGGGTTTGACGATGATCGACGCTTCGACGCCGCTGGTGGCTTCGCGTGCCGACACCGACAGCAGGCCATCGGCATCGACCTGGAAGGTGACGCGGATGCGGGCCGCACCGGCGGCCATCGGCGGGATTCCGCGCAGCTCGAAACGCGCCAGCGATCGGCAGTCGGACACCAGTTCGCGCTCGCCCTGCACGACGTGGATCGCCATCGCCGTCTGCCCGTCGCGGAACGTCGTGAATTCCTGCGCGCGCGCGATCGGGATCGTCGAATTGCGGGGGATGATTCTCTCGACCAGACCGCCCATGGTCTCGAGCCCGAGCGACAGCGGGATCACGTCGAGCAACAACCAGTCGTCGTCGCCGGGCGCATGATTGCCGGCGAGCAGGTTCGCCTGCTTTGCTGCGCCGAGCGCGACGACCTTGTCCGGATCGATGTCGATCAACGGCTCCTGGCCGAACAGATCCGCGACCGCCTTGCGCACGTGCGGCATGCGCGTGGCGCCGCCGACCATCACGACACCCTTGACGTCGGCAGGCTTCAGTCCCGCGTCGCGCAGCGCACGACGTGCGGCATCGATCGTTTTCTGCACCAGATGCTGCGTCATGCCGGCGAAGATGTCGCGCTTGATCGTCAGATTGACCCACCGCCCCTTGCTCAGACGCGCCTGGATCGTCGCGCTGTCCTTCGTCGACAGCGCCTCTTTCGCCGCGCGCGCCTTGACCGTCAGCAGGCTCGTGTCCTCGGGGGGGAGCAGCGAAAGATCGGCCTGCTCGAGCGCCCAGCAGTACAGCCGGTGATCGAAGTCGTCGCCGCCCAACGCGGTGTCGCCACCAGTAGCGAGGACCTCGAACACACCCCTGGTCAGCTTGAGGATCGAGATGTCGAAGGTTCCGCCGCCCAGGTCGTACACCGCGTAGACGCCTTCGGCGGCGTTGTCGAGCCCGTAGGCGAGCGCTGCGGCGGTCGGCTCGTTCAACAGGCGAAGCACGTTCAATCCGGCCAGCCGCGCCGCATCGCGCGTCGCCTGACGCTGCGCGTCGTCGAAATATGCGGGCACCGTGATCACGGCGCCGACCAGGTCGCCGCCGAGCGCCGACTCGGCGCGTTCGCGCAGCACCCTGAGGATTTCGGCCGACACCTCGACCGGACTCTTGACGCCCGCGACTGTGCGGATCTGCAGCATCCCCGGCGTGTCGACGAAGTCGTACGGCAGATTCTCGACGTGCTCGACGTCCTTGACGCTGCGGCCCATGAAGCGTTTGACCGACACGATCGTGTTGCGCGGGTCCGTCGCCTGGTGCGCAAGCGCCTCGAAGCCGACCTCGACGCTGCCGTCGGCGCGATAGCGGACCACCGAGGGCAGCAACGGCCTGCCCTGCTCGTCCGCGAGCACGTCCGCAACGCTGTTGCGGACCGTGGCGACCAGCGAGTTGGTCGTCCCGAGGTCGATCCCCACCGCCAGACGCCGCTCGTGCGGCGCGGGCGACATGCCCGGTTCGGCGATTTGCAACAGCGCCATCGGTCAGGCCGTCTCGGCTTCGGCCGCGGCGAGTTCCGCGCCGAACTTCTCGATGAACATCAGCTGGCGCACCAGGTCCGCGGCGCGCCGATAGTCACCTTCGCGGTCCAGCGCGGCGGCAAGCGCCGACAACGTGTCCTCGCGCAAGCGGCGGATCTCGTCGCGCAGCCGCGCGAGCGCCGCGGGGTCGCGCTCACCGCGGGCCTCGTCGAGCGCTTCACGCAGCGCCAGTTGCCGCTCGAGAAACTCCTCCGGCATCGCGGTGTTCGACTCCGCATGGATCGGCGCGCCGTGGCGCTCGCACAGGTAGGCCGCGCGACCGAGCGGCGAGCGCAGTGTCTGGAAAGCCTCGTTCGCGCGTGCCGCCCACTGCAACGCGACGCGCTTCTCGGCCGCGGAACCCGTTGCGAAGCGATCGGGATGAACCTGTTCCTGAACGCGCCGATAGGCCTGCTCGAGCGCTTCGGCGTCGAGCGCGAAACGCGGCTCGAGGCCGAACAGGGCGAAGTGATCCGGAGCGCGTGCGGTCACGGGACTCTTTGCAGGATGAGCGGCCGCTGCGGCAGCGGCCGCGGCGAACCGGCCGGCGGCGCCGGCCGCAGAAAGCTCAGACGTTGAAGGACTCGCCGCAGCCGCAGCGGTTCTTCTCTTTCGGATTGTTGAATCGGAATCCCTCGTTCAGACCTTCGCGAACGAAATCGAGTTCGGTTCCGTCGATGTACGCCAGGCTCTTGGGGTCGACCAAGATGCGCACGCCGTGGCTTTCGAACTGCTGATCGTCCGGGTTCACCGTATCGGCGAACTCGAGCTTGTACGCCATGCCCGAGCAGCCCGTCGTGCGCACGCCCAGGCGCAGCCCGATGCCCTTGCCCCGCTTGCTGATGAAGTCCGCGACATGCCGCGCCGCGCGTTCCGTCAACGTCACCGCCATCGTGTTCTCCGTTGCGCGCACTAGGCCGCCGCCTTCTGCTCGGACGTCTCGGTCAGTCCGCGCTTCTGACGGTAGTCCCTGATCGCCGCCTTGATCGCGTCCTCGGCCAGGATCGAGCAGTGGATCTTCACCGGCGGCAAGGCCAGTTCCTCGGCGATCTGCGTGTTCTTCAGCCGCATCGCCTCGTCGAGCGTCTTGCCTTTGACCCATTCGGTGACGAGCGACGACGATGCAATCGCGGAACCGCATCCGTAGGTCTTGAAGCGCGCGTCCTCGATGATGCCCTGTGCGTTGACCTTGATCTGCAGCTTCATCACGTCGCCGCAGGCCGGCGCCCCGACCATGCC